>DAIQPT010000008.1:0-39840 GCA_036787185.1 Acidimicrobiales bacterium
AGCCAAGCAGAAGTGCTTGGCGCACGGGCGCCGATGCCAAGAGACCGGGGGCAACCAACCAGTGCATTAGGCGTCGAGGTTGAGGGTGGCGTGGCTCGGCAGGTGATCGACGTCGTCACTAGGTTCGGCGACCACGAGCACGCGGCCATGCAGGCGCAGCACGTCGACGTGGTGACCGTAGAGGGCGCTCAAGACGTCCGACTGGACGACCTCGTCGGTCGTCCCGCTCGCACACCGACCGGCCGTCAAATAGACGATGCGATCCATAACGGGGAGCAGGGCGTTCATTTCGTGGGCGGAGAGCAGGATGGCTACCTGAAAGTCCTGGGCAATGCGGTGAAGGAGCGCGACGATTTCTTGGACACTGCGGGGGTCAAGGTTGGCGAGCGGTTCGTCGAGCAGCAACAGTGAGGGGTCGCTGATAAGCGCGGCCGCAATCAGAATGCGCTGGAGCTCACCCCCGGAGAGTTCACCCAGGCGGGTGTCAGCGAACGACCCTGCGCCAACGGCCGCGAGCACCCGCTCGATTTTGGCCCGTGACTCCTCGGAGCGACGACGAAGTCCGAGGCGATGGCCGTCGAGGCCCAGCGCGACGAAGTCTCGGGCGCGCAGTGGCGCGTCGGGGTCGACGCTGACTCGCTGGGGCACGTAGCCGATGGCACTGTGCGCCTTGGCTCGCGGCTGCCCGTTGATGGTGATGGTGCCCGCCGAGGTCTTCTGCAGACCCAAGATCACTCGAAGGAGTGTGGTCTTGCCAACGCCGTTCGATCCGATGAGTCCAGTGAACTCACCGGGAGCAATTGCGAACGAGACGTCATCGAGAACGCGGCGTCCGTCGAAGGACACGGTGACGTTGCTGACAGCGAGGACGGGGGTGTCGGTCATGGGCTTATCCCTTCGGGGTGCTCTCGGGTGCGGCGGCCACCAGATCCTGCACGGTCGCGAGAATCCATTGCTGGTAGGTGTCGTGCACGGGCATGGTTTCGTTCACGCCGACGACGGGGACGTGGGCCCGTTGGGCCACCTGGACCACCGACGCCGTCACCGCACTGACGACTTGCTGGTTGGTGACGAGCGCTGCCACCGATCGAGTGGTGAGGAGCCCGTCTTCGAGCGCGACGTCTTGGGGCGCGGGGTCGATCCCATTCATGACGTCGCGCTGAAAGCGAAAGGGGGTTGCCACTTGAACGCCGAGGTTCTGCAGCAGGTAGTCGGCAACCGGTTCGGTGACGGCCATGCGGACGTGTGCGGCCGTAAGGCGTAGGCGGTCAAGGGCGATAGTGGCATTAAGCCGGCCCATTGAGGCGTCGAACGTGCGCAGGGCAGTGCGGAAATAATCGGCGTGGGACGGCGCGAGTGTGATGAGTGCGGCCGTGATCGCCCCCGCCACGCTCACCATGTCGGTCGTGTCATACCAGAGGTGGGGGTTCGGGGTGCTGTCGGGGAGCCCGAGCACGTGCTGGGCGCTGATCGTGCGACGCTGGCTCGAGGGAGAGGCCTGCTCCATATTCTGGATAAACGTGTCGTACCCGAGTCCGTTCTCGACCACCAGCTGGGCCTGCGCAATGGCCTCGGCCACCGAGGTGCTCGCCTCAAAGGAGTGCGGATCGCTATTCGGATTCGTCATCACGGCCTGGACCGCGACGTAGGGGCCACCCAACTGGGTCAGCAGGCTGGCGTACTGGCTTTCGGCCGCTACCGCGTTGATGACACCGGGAGTCGCGCGGGGGTGTGCTGCACAACCGCTGAGTCCGATTCCCGCGAGCAACAGCAGTGCCACGGCGGCACGTGGCGCTGCCTGGCGACGTGACCAGCGGGAATACAGAGTGGTCATGCAAAAACTCTAGAGTTAGACTCAGTCTCATTACAACTGAGACAGGCGGGCGCCGGAAGGGATGGATGGGTCTTGACTACCGAAATTTCCCCACTCCGCGTCCACGAACTCGTTGAGATTCGCCTGCGACAGGGTCAACTGCGTTACACCAAGGGCCGGCGCGCCATCGTCGAGGTGCTGCTGTCGTTGGGGCGGCCCGCCGGCATCAGCGACATTGAACGCGGGGCGCCCGACGTCCCCCGAAGTTCGGCCTACCGCCACCTCGTTGATCTGCAAGCCGTTGGCGCGGTCCGTGCGGTCAGCGCGAACGGCGACTTCACACTCTTCGAGCTCTCCGAGGATCTGACCGAACACCATCACCACCTCTTGTGTGTGGTGTGCGGGAACATCACCGACGTGACGCCGAGCGCCGACTTCGAGTCGGTCATCGCCGAGATGGTGCGGAGCCTCACACGCGAAACCGGGTTTGATCCGGTCTCGCATTCGCTCGACGTCTCGGGCCACTGTGCGGCGTGCGCCGAACGAATCGGTAACTCCCTTTAGTCTGCTTCTAGACCCCCAAGGAGTACCGTGCCGGCCGATCGCCCCGTTGTCAAAGAACACAGCCTCCGCCACCGCTTCAACTTGCGTATTCGTCACGCCGTTGGCCTCACCCAGGACCCGCCGCCCATGTGCAACGACCCTGAGCTGGCCTACTTTCCCGTAACGAGTGTGGCCCGACTGGTCCACGGGGACCTCGCCACGATGATTGTCGGTGGCCTTGGCTCCCTGTTCCTGCAGATGCTGCACCCCTACGCCATGGCGGGGGTGGCGCAGCACTCGCGCTACCGCGACGACGCCATGGGTCGGTTGCTCCAAACGGCCAACTTCATTGGCCACACCACCTACGGGACGAAGACCACTGCCTATCTGGATATTGAACGGGTGCGTGCGGTGCACGAAGCCGTCCAGGGTGTGGCCGATGACGGCACGCCCTACTCAGCGAATGACCCGCACCTACTGCTGTGGGTCCACGTCTGCGAGGCGCTCATGTTCGTTGACGCGTACCGCGCCTACGGCACCGTGCCACTCAGTGCGTCGAGCCTCGACCAGTACGCCTTCGATATGGCCCAGTTGGGGCGCGACCTCGGCATTCCCAACCCGCCGACCACCTACGCCGGACTGCGCGAGGCTCTCGAATCATTCCGCCCCGAATGCCGCCTCACGAGCGATGGCATTGAGGCGCGGGACTTCCTGCGTCACGGCTACGTGCAAACGCCAGTGCAACGGTGGGCGATGGATCGTTTCGTGGCCTCGTCGTTCCGTCTGATGCCATCGTGGGCGCGAGAGCTCCTGGATGTTGAGGAACGGTCGCCCTTTGACGTCACGCTCGGCGAGCCCGTGACCCGATTGCTCTGCACGACGACGCGATTCTTCGTGCCGCCGGCTGAGGTCGAAGGGTTCGAACAGGACTAGAGCTTGAACGCGCGCAGGAGCTGACGCGTAAGCGACCCGCTCTTGCGATAGGCCGCACGGCGAACGACGCGCTTGCCGTAGGCGCTCGGGCCGCGACTGGCGGCCTCAAGGTCGCCAAGGATGCGGGCGCTGCGGTACAACTGTGAACGAAGGCTGCGAGAACGGGCCACGGAAACTCCTTTGTTGATGAAGATTAGCGACGGCCGAAGAAGCCGCGACGCTTCGGCGGCGACGCCGGCAGTGCCGCCATCGCTTCGTTGAACATGCGCATGTCCTGGTCGTCGATCGTGGGGGTGATGCTCAGGCTGAAGCCGACCGAGGGGTCGCGACCGGCCTTGAGGTCGGCGTCAATCGTTGCCGCACGCTTCGTGACGTCAGCGGCGAAGTCCTCGAACGTTCGCAACGGGCGACTCATCAAGTTGGCGAGCGCTTTGAAGAGCGGGACGTATTCGGCGGGCGAGTCGTGGCCCAGAATCATGCGGGCCAGGGTCAGGAGCTGTGCGTAGACCTGGTTGATCATGTCGTCCGCCACGGCGCGAATGGCTGGCTCGTGACTAGGGTGCTCCGCGTTGCCGAAGGCCTCGACGACGCGAGCGGCCGACAGAATCTCGGGGAGTCGCCCCATGATGGTCTGGCTCGCGGTCATGTACTCCTTGACCAGTGCGGCGGGGTCGCGAACGGCATCGTCCTGCTTGATGCCTTGCCAGTTGGCGTAGGCCGTCTTGGATTCGGCGTACTTTGCGAGGTCGGCGTTGAGCTGTTCTGCGAACACCAGGTACGGCCAGGCGGGGTTCGTGAAGTCGGTGGTCATATATCTCCTTGAGTGCCCAGGAGTCTTGCGCCCCGGTGTGACATTGATGCTACGTAAAGTCAGCGTAGAGGGCGAGGTGGTCACTGCCACCATCGCGTGCGCCGCCCCCCGTCACCGCCCACGACCCTCGGGTCAGGATGTGGTCGATCTGGGAGTGGGGCCGCGGACGTGGCCAGGTGCGGGCGCGCACCGCGTGGCCCCAGCCCGGAAGGAGGGTGCGAACAATGGGCGACCACGCGTTGAAATCGCCGGCGACGATGGCGCGGGGCTGGACCGCGTCGCTGCGAAGGACGCGCCGTAATCGGGCGAACCAGAGCGGGGATCCGTGGCTCAGGTGTGCTCCGTGAACCGCGACGACGGTGAAATCGCCGTCGGGGCCCTGAAGAGTCGCGACGATCGCGACACGTGAGACTCGCTCACGCCAGAGTCGACCGAGGTCGAACTGGTCAATCCGGACAATGGGAAGGCGCGTGTAGAGGCCCAGCCCCCAGATGCCCGATTCGAAACGCTGTCGCGATCGGGTGCGTTTTTGGAATGTCGTGAACGACCGGTGCTCGCCGTAATACAGACCCCGTTCACCGGTGAGGTGGGCGCTCCGGGGTTGCCACGAGCGGGACTGAATTGCTGGCGTCGTGCTGGTGACACGCTGGGCGGGCGAGAGTGGCGCGAAGTGGCCGTGGTAGCCGGCGGCTTCGACGACGGCGACGTCATCACCGTCGTCGCCACGCCACATTTCGGGCAAAACGAGCACGTCGGGTGTCAACGAAAGGGCGGTGGTAAGCGCGGCGGTCGGGCGCCCCCAGCCATCAACACCGGCGTGAAGATTCGAGGTAACGACACGCACGCCACCGACCTTACGCCGTTTTGGTTCGCGGATGTGGCAAGGTCGTAGGTGTGGAAAACGTCAATGTGACCTTCGGACACCGCATTTGGTGGGTCGACGCCTTCATTGGCGCGAGCGAGCGAGGCAACCCCGCCGCCGTTGTGCTGATCGAACAGCCCACCACCGATGCACAGATGCAACAGATCGCCTTTGAGCTCGGTGTCTCGGAAACGGCCTTCCTTCGCCGTGTCGGCGAGGGGTGGTCGTTGCGGTGGTTTACGCCGACCGTCGAGGTTGACCTCTGCGGACACGCCACGCTCGCCACGTTGCACGTGATGCTCAACGAGCTTCACGTCAAGACTGACGAGGTCTACTTCCAGACGCGCTCGGGTGTTCTCTCGGGCCGCTCGCTGGGACAAGGCCTGCTCGGCATTGACTTACCCCGCGCCTATATCGAACCCATTGAGCCCACGGTGGTGCAGGCCGCTTTGGGGCCGGTGCGGAGCGCCTACCGCGCTGGCGCATCGAGTGTGGTGGCCATTGTCGAAAGCTACGAAGCATTGTGTGCGCTGAGCCCCGACCCCGTCGCCCTCTTTTTGATTCCCGGGTCACTCATCATTGTGGCCTGTGAGGGCGGACCGAATGTCGACGCCGCTCTCCGCGTTTTTGCGCCACGACTGGGGCTCGCCGAAGACCACGTGACGGGTTCGGCCATGTGTGCACTCGCACCGTGGTGGATGGAACACACGGGGGCGCCCACGATGACGGTGCGACAGGCATCGTCGCGTCAAGGAATTATGCACGCCCGACTGTTTGAAAAGAACGTTGAAGTCGCCGGCCACGCCCGCACGTTCTTCTCGGGTGAACTGCGCTGATGACCACGCTTGGCCCCGGACCGCACACGACGGTCCGGCGCCTTCCGAAGAAGGCGTACTACGACGAAGCGACCGTGCACGCCATCTTTGACGAGGCGCGCTTCTGCCACGTGGCCGCCACCGTGGATGGTCTGGCGATGGCGCTGCCCACGTTGCACTACCGCGAGGGCAACACGCTCTACCTCCACGCCAGTCGATCGAACGCGGTGCTGCGGGCGGCCCTCGACGCCGGTCGCGCGGCCGTCACGGCCATGATCTACGACGGCATCATTTTGGCGCGCAGCGGCTTCGAATCGAGTATCGCCTACCGCTCGGTGTTTGCCGTTGGCGCGACGAGTGAGGTCACGGATGCGGACGAATGTGCGCGTCTGCTGAACGCCTTCGTCGATGCCGTGGTCCCCGGTCGGGCCGGTGAGGTTCGCCCCATGAGTGAGCGCGAGCGCGCACTGACCCTGGTCGTCGCCGTCACCATTGACGAGGCCAGTGCCAAGGTGTCGGCTGGTCCGCCAGACGACGATCCCGAGGATGCCGCCCTGCCCGTGTGGGCCGGGGTGGTGCCGGCTCGACTGGTGTTTGATGCTCCGATTCCGGCCACTGACGGGGCCATGGCGACCACCGCGATTCCCGTGCCCCTTTCCGTTGCCAACCTCCAAAGGATGAACCGTGATGCTTGACGACCTCCGCGCCGCCATTGCTCAGATTGAACCCGTCGATGAGCGTGAGGCGACGTCGATTGCCGCCACGCTCGACCGCCTCACCTGGGAGGGCGATTGCTTCGATGAGGAGGCCGACCCGCACCACGTCACCGCATCAGCGTTCGTCGTCTCGTCGCGTGGGGTCATCTTGCACCTGCACCGCAAACTGAACATCTGGGTGCAACCGGGCGGTCATGTTGACGCCGATGAGTCTCCGGAGGTCGCGGCGCTCCGTGAAACGCTCGAGGAGACGGGCCTCGACGTTGTCCACACCACGCCGCCGACACTGTTCCACGTCGACGTGCACCCCGGTCCCCGGGGGCACACGCACTACGACCTTCGCTACGTCCTACTCGGCCGCCCCGTCGACCCCACGCCACCAGCTGACGAGAGTCAGGATGTGTACTGGTTCGCCTTTGACGACGCGGTGACCCGTTGTGAGCCGGGCCTGGCGCCGGCGCTACGGAAACTGGGGCTCGCCGTTGCCCAGTGGGACATGCGAGACTAAGTCCGTGGAACACATCGAGGCCCTGCAGGCACTGCTGGAATCTGACCGCTGGATTGAGCGCGTTCGGGCGCAGCGCGACCATCTCCCCGAGCTGACCGAACGTGCTGAGGTGGAGACCACCTTGCGGGCATTGCTCGCACAGTTGCAGGACGCCCAAGCCACGGCGCAGCCCGTCGCGGCCGCTTATGCCGCGGCGCAGGCCGAGGCCGCGAAGCTCCGTGACCGTGCCGCCCATCTGGCCAAGACCCTCGCGACCTCCACGGGTGGTGCGCGTGAACTCGAAGCCGTCCAGCACGAACTCGAACAAGTCCAGGCACGCCAATCCGACGCTGACGACGCTGAGCTAACCCTCATGCTTGAAGTTGAGCCACTCGAAGCGGCCATCGCCGCCATCAAGGAACACGCCCAGCCACTCATGGCCCGTCGGACCACGTTGACCGAGGAGATCACTGGTCTGCAGGCAACCCTGGACGAGGAAATCGCCGCACTCACCGAGCAGCGCAACGAACGGGCCACCCGAGTGCCGGCCGCATGGCTCGCTCGCTACAGCGCCGCCATGCAGCGAGTCGGCGGGTCCGGTGCCGCTCGGGTCGATGCGGGCAAGTGCGACGGGTGTCGCATTGCACTCGCGCCACTCGATATGGACCGCTTCAAGCACACCATCAACGGTGAGTTGATGGACTGCCCTGAGTGTGGCCGTATTTTGCTGCCGTGATTTATCTCATCCGACACGGCCAGTCAACGTCGAACGCCGCCGGCCTCCTGGTAGGTCGCAGTGATCCATCTTTGACCGACCGAGGGCGAGCACAGGCGAGAGCACTCCGGCCACTGGTTGAGGGCGTCGTGCAGGTCTGGACATCACCACTGCAGCGGGCCCAACAGACCGCTGCTGAAGCGTTTCCCGCGCTGACCGCGGTGGTGCATCCCTCATTCATCGAAGTCGATTACGGATCCCTCGACGGCCTGACAATGGCGGACCTGGACCCCGCGGTGTGGCGCGCAATGGAAAGTGATCACCACGGCCCCTTCGGTGGCGGCGAGTCGCTGGCGCAGGTTGACGCCCGCGTACACGCTGTTCTCAATGAACTGCACGAGGACACGGCGTCCCTGCTCCACAGTCCCGACGAGCACCTGGCCATTGTCAGCCACGTCTCGCCCATCAAGGCGGCATTGACCTGGGCGATGGGAGTGCCGGGCTCGGCGGCCTGGCGCATGCGCATTGACAACGCCTCGCTCAGCATCGTCGGGACTCGTCGAGACACGCCGGCGCTGGTCCGACTCAATCAGACGGGCTCAGTGGCTTAACGCGAGCCAGAGCGCCACGAGGTGCGCCCCCGCACCAACGAGCGTGAGGGCGTGAAAGAGTTCGTGGTAGCCAAAGACCCGCGGATTGAGGCGTGGTCGCTTGGCGCCGTAGACCACGGCACCCACGGAATAGGCCAGTCCACCGACGATGATCCAGAGGGTGCAGCCAAGGCCGCCACCTCGGGTGATCTGGGGAATGACGCCAACGGCGGCCCAGCCGACGACCAGATAGGGCAGGGTCTTGGCCCACTTGGGTGCATCGTGGGCCACCTGGCGAATCGTGATCCCTACCGCCGATCCCACCGCAATCACCGCGAGTAACACCAGTCGGACGTCGCCGTGCATCGTGAGTCCGGCGATGGCGTAATAGCTGCCAGCGATGGCCAAAAAAATGGTGGTGTGGTCGGCCCGACGGAGGGCGCGACGGCGCCGTGGTGAGTGGTGCACGAGATGAAAGAGTGCGCTGGTGCCCATCATCGAAAAGACGCCAACGAAGTAGCAGAGAATCCACGCCACCTGGGTCCAGGTGTTGGCGCGGGCGACGACGAAGGGCAGGGCGATCAGAAGTGCGATGCTCCCCGCGAAGTGCAGCCAGCCGCGCAACAGCGGTCGTTCGATGACCGGAAACTCGTCGGGGGAGGGCACGCTCTCACCCTAGGGCGTGGGGCGCGGTTAAAACGAAGGCGCCCGCTTCCTTTGCAGAAAGCGGGCGACACGTTCGTTTGGTTCCCCCAAACCAATAGTCAAAACTTATCGCTCGCGCCGACCGCTACTGTGGGAGAACACCCCAGTAATTGCAATTATGTGATGCATTTCACAAGGAGAAACAGATGAAAACACGCACACTTGGTCAAGGCCTCACGGTCTCGGAAATGGGGCTCGGCTGCATGGGGATGAGCGAGTTCTACGGCGTCGGTGATGACGTCGAATCGACGGCCACGATTCACGCCGCACTGGATCGCGGTGTGAACTTTCTCGACACCGCCGACATGTACGGTCCCTTCACCAACGAAGTGCTCGTCGGTCGCGCGATCGCCTCACGTCGCGAGGAAGTCATCCTCGCCACGAAGTTTGGCAACGAGCGCCAGCCCGACGGCACCTACGTGCGCGTCAACGGAACACCCGAGTACGTGAAGGCCGCCTGTGACGCGTCCCTCGCCCGCCTCGGCGTCGACGTGATCGACCTGTACTACCAGCACCGCGTTGACCGCACCGTCCCCATTGAGGAGACCTGGGGTGCGATGAAGGAACTCGTCGAGGCGGGCAAAGTTCGCTACCTCGGCATCTCCGAGGCCTCGTCGGCGACGATTGAACGCGCCCACGCGGTGCACCCGATTGCGGCCCTGCAGAGTGAATATTCCCTCTGGACGCGTCACGTCGAGAGCGACCATCTGCAGACCTGCCGCCGCCTCGGCATCGGCTTCGTCGCCTACAGCCCCATTGGCCGCGGTTTCCTTACCAACAACGCCGCCACCATTGGTGCGGGAGAGCGCGAAAACCGCCCCAACTTCCCACGATTTCAGGGCGAAGCCCGCGAGAAGAATCTCGCCATCGTGGCTCGGCTTGAGGAGCTGGCGGCCACCAAGGACGTCACCGTTGCGCAGTTGAGTCTGGCCTGGGTCTTGGCGCAGGGCGACGACATCGTGCCCATTCCGGGAACGAAGCGTCGTCGGTGGCTGGAGGAGAACTGTGACGCCGCAGATATCGTTCTGTCGACCGACGAACTCGCGGCCATCACCGCCGCCGTGCCCCTCGACGAAGTGGTGGGCGACCGTTACCACGCCGCCTCAATGGCGTCGCTCGACGGCTAATTCAGCGTCAGATGGGTGGTCGCCCAGGCCACGACCTGCGGGTCGTGGCTGGCGATAACGCAGGCGACGTTCTGGTCCGCCAAGAGTCGAAGGACGCGTTCGGTGTCGTCGGGTCCAAGTCCACTGGTGGGCTCATCCAAAATCACGACGAGCGGCGCCGTGCTCAGGGCGCGGGCCAGCGCGAAGCGCTGCCGCTCGCCCCGTGAGAGACCCTCGAGCCGGCTGTCGGGCGCCAGCGGGAGGTTGAGTGCCGCCAGGTAACGGTACGCCTCGTCGGAGACCGCAGCGCCAAGGAACAGAGTGTCTCGGACTAACCCCCGGACCAGACCAGGGTCGGCCGGCACGAAGCGGACAAACTGGCGAAGGCTGTGCTCATCAACGAGTGACAAACTCACGCCATTCACCGTCAGCGGGGACGGCTCGTCGCGGAGCGCCGCCATTTGCTCGAGCAGGGTGGTCTTCCCCGATCCCGACGGGCCGGAGATGACGATGCGAGCACCGGGCTCTAGCACCACGGTGTCACCTGCGTACGTGAGCGCGAATGCGGGTGTGGCGTTGGGCCACGGCGTGGTGGCGGGAAGCGAGGTCTCCAGTGCCGAGAGACGTTCCGCACTCGCCAGCACACCCACCAATGCTTCGGTGGCTTGGCGGGCGCTGTCGCCGAGTTCGCTGATCGCCACCGCCAACCACAGGCTGGCAACGGTCAAGGTGGGTGAGACGTGAGGGCGAAAAGCCGCGAAGACCCCCACGATGGCCACTACCAACACGGGGGTGAGAAAGCTCAGCGCTGCTCGGACCCGATCACGGCGGCGTTCAATGGCGTCAAGTGCCTGCACGCCGTCGCGGAGGCGCTCGTCAACGGCGCCACCGGCACCCAGAAGGGCGAGTTCACTCGCGGCGCCGCTCACGCTGACGATGATGGCCTGTAGGGCACCACGGTGGCGTCGCAAGTCGACGTCCACAGTGGCCAGTGCGCGGATCCCCCGAGCGAGGGCCCCAGTGGCCAGCAACTGCAGCACGACAACCACGGTGGCGAGCGCCCACGAGGCGAGAATGAAAAGGAGGGCGTCCGCGACGGCCATGGTCAGTCCGACCACGGCCAGCGGCAGGAGGCCGCGCACCCAGAGGTCCTGCAGTTCGTCGGTGTCGCTCAGAGCGCGGTCAAGCACGTCGCCCGCGGCAGCCAAGCGCCAACGGTCGCTACTCCAGCGACCAACGGTGCGCATCAACCACGTGCGCCAGGTGGTCACGGCGGCGTAGCCGAGGGCGTGGCTCGCGAGTCGCTCGGCGAAGCGCAAGGGAGAGCGCAAGAAGGCCACTAGTTCCAACGCCACGAGCCACACGGCGATGGTCTGCCAGCTCGGCTGGCCCGCACTAAATACCAACAGCGTTACCGCGCCGACAAAGAGGCCGGTGCCGGCGATAGACGCCCCCAGGCCCGCAATGAGCGCGCGCGCGAGGTCGCGAGTGCGCGGGGCCGAGCGCTGCCGCCAGAGACGAAGGAGGGCCCACTGGCTCATGAGAAGCGCACCACCCGATCGGGTGCGATGATGGCCGGGTGGCGGGGGGCAACCTCAATGACCGCGAGGTCGCGGTGGCGCGCCAGGGTCCGGCGAAGTGCGTCGGCGCTGTCGTCGTCCAAAAGCCCCGCGATGTCGTCGAGGATGAGAAGGTGCGCGCCGTGGGTGAGCGCTCGTGCAACGACGAGCCGAACCCGTTCCCCCGTCGAGAGGCCCACCCCGTCATGGGACAACTCGTAGTCGAGCCCAACTCGCAGTGAGAGGTCCTCCAGCAGTGCCTCAAGGTCGTGGTCCGCAACCTCACGGCCAAGCGTGATGTTGTCACGGACGGTGCCGGGGATCAGGGCGCTCGCCACGCCCACGTGCCCAATGGGCTGGTTGGCGCGGACCACCGAGCCTGACTGCGGCGACAGCCAGCCGAGCAGCGTTTCGACCAGCGTGGTCTTGCCGCTGCCCGAGGGCCCGAGAAGTGCTACTTTGTCGCCCGCTTCGACCGACAACGAGAGCGGTGCGACCTGAGCTCTGGTCACGAGGTTGTCGGCTGTCAGCAGCACCGGAGGTCGCACCGACCCGCGATTGTCGGTGGGGGTGAACAGCATCGAGTGGGCGCTGGCGACAGCTTCGCGGCGATGAAAGGCGACACCGTAGCGTCGAACCCATCCCACGAGCGTCGCGGTTGCGAAGACGCTCAGGAGCGCCTTGAAGAGGTTCTGGTGACCGTGCAGCAGGCCAAAGCCGACCACCATGGCGACGAGGCCCACGCTGACGCCACCCAAGAACTCCGTCACGAGAGAGGATCGCAACGCCCGGCGAATGGCGGCCAGGGCGCTGCGGTGCTCTCGGTCCGACAAGGCGGCGATTTCCCGAGCGGCGTAGTCGACGGCCCCGAGGCCCCGCAGCTCGGTGCTGTGCAGGAGGAGTTCGAGTTGACGCTCCACCAACTGGGTGTGCTGCGTTCGATAGGTCTCTTCGGCCGCTGCCGCGGATTTGCCGGCCGCGATGTAGAACGGTACTGATAGGGCCAGCAGGGCCAGAACGAGTGCCGTACTGAGCCAGCCGCCGCCGTAGAAGACGACCCCGAGGGCCAGCATGCTGGCGCCGGTTGCGGCCCGAAGGGTTTCGAACTCGTCACTTTCCGCGACCCGATCAATGGCCCAGAGCGTTTCGGCGTGGGCACGTTGGCCACCTGACACCCGACGAGCCACGTAATGCCCCAGTCGCTGACGCCCCGCTCGACGGCTGGCGGAGGCGCGCGCGGATGTGGCTAGTCCGATAAGCCATGTCACCTTGAAGCGACCGGCGAGCCCGATGGCCACGAGTGCCAGGCCGAACAAAACGTGGCCGTTGCGCGCATCGGCGAGACCGAGACACAGGGGCCACAGCAGGGCCAGGTCTGCCACCGACCACGCCGCGCCCAGTAAGCGTGGCCACGTCAGTTTGGGTTCGGCGGGGGAAGCCACCGCGTCAGCCTACCGACCAGGGGTCGTGGGCT
This sequence comes from Acidimicrobiales bacterium, assembly GCA_036787185.1. GTDB lineage: Bacteria > Actinomycetota > Acidimicrobiia > Acidimicrobiales > RAAP-2 > RAAP-2. The sequence continues at coordinate 13,130 of DAIQPT010000008.1, forward strand.
CGTCGCGGTGGGGCAAGCGCTTGGCGCCGTCATTGAGCCAGTCACGGAGTGCCATGGTGGCGCGGCAGTCGTCCTCGTTGTATTCGAGAATGCGCTGCTGGAGGGCGAGGCCCTCGTCACCGGGCACAATCGCCCCCTCGTACCAGAGCATCGAGGCTTCACCGCTGGGGTTCTCGTCGCGCCACGCGAAACCGGCGGCCCGTGCCAGATGCTTGAGGCCGAGTGGGCCATCGGTTTGGATGCATCGCTTGGCGTGTTCGTGGAGGTCAATCCACTGCGCGGGCTTTTGTGTGCGGAAGGCGTGCACGTCCGCCGCCGACGCACCGCCGTCGATCGCCGTGTCGAGCGCGCGGTCCATGGCCCCGTTTTCGGCCTGCGCCCAGAAGCAGTAGGCGGCGAAAGTGGCGCCCGTTGCGGTCACCCGCTGGCGAAGGTTATCGAACCACGCCCAGAAATCGGCGAAGACCTGCGCTTCGGCTTCCGGGGTCAGTTCATCCCACGTCACGAAGGCGTGGTAGCCCTCGGTCGCGTCGGGCCGCGGTTCGCGGGTGCGAACGGTGGCACCCCACAGGTAAGTCCGGTCGTTGTAGCTCTCCATGTCGACATCGACTTCCACGTCGGCGGTGGGGCACGACACGTCGTCGCTCGCCACGACCCGCAAGAAGGTGCCTCCCGTCACGACGCGCGCCCGGTAGATCAGGTCGGCCAGTCGTTCGATGGACTTGCCCAAGGCCATTTCGATCGGTTCACCGTCGGGGGTGAAGTGGGCGGCCGACGTGACGGCTTTGGGATCGAGCGCGGCGAGGTCGCGCCGCGTGTGAATGCCGGCCGCGTGAAGGAGGCCCTGCTGCTCAGGGGTCGTGAAGTGGACCAACGAGACGTCGTCTTTCGCGGTCAGCGCACTCTCGCAATGATCACGGTACGGACACTCCTCGCATTCACGGTGCCAGTAGGGGGAGGTGGGGAAGGGGGCGGTGCCGTCGCGCCACGCGTCGTGCGCCTGCAGCACGGCATGACGCAGGGCGAATTCGCGGTCGTAGACGTCGAGGTTGAAGCGTGGCGTGGCGGGGTCGGCCAGTTCAAACCACCACACCTGATCGTTGCGGTCGATCATGGCGGCGCGCCCCAGGGGGTCGCCAATGCCGAGTGACTGCAGAAGCCGTGTGGCGTGCGCGAGGCCGAGACCATTGCGCGTCACACTGGCCGAACTCCGTGGGCCAACACCCTCGCGGTACGTCGCATCGAGAGGAGAGAGATTGTCAAGGGTGGCCTCGAGAATGCGACGCGTCGTGGCGGTCTCGTACACCTCGTTGTTCTTGATGATGAGGGGCGCGTAGAAGAACGTGTCATTCCGCTTGCCCAGTCGCCACAGGCCCTGCACGCGGGCACGACGGCCGTTGATCTCGTCATCGGGGAGTCGAGGATTCAGAATCAGCTGCGCCCCCTGCGCGATGGCCGCCATCGTTTCTGCTTCGGAGCTTGTCGTCACCGACTCGTAGAGGTCGGCCAAAAGTGCTTGCACGCGTGCACGGTGCGCGTTCGCAACGTCGGAGCGACGCAGCATCTCGGCGCTTGGTGTTTCGCGCTCGAGAGCAACGTCGGCGCCACGACTCAAGGCGATGCGGTGCAGGCATGACGTAATTTCGTCGCTACGAAGTGGAGAAGACACGAGAAAACCTTACGACTTTCTGCCCCCAACGGGCTCGAGGGTTAGTTCTGGGCTTCGTTACGCCAGGAACGCCACAAAGCGGCGTACTCGCCGTTCATCGCCACGAGTTCGTCGTGGGTGCCGAGTTCGGCAATCCGCCCGTCGCGCATGACACAAACGCGGTCCGCGTCGTGCGCGGTGTGGAGTCGGTGGGCGATGGCGATCACGGTGCGTCCCTCGAGAACGGCGTTCATGGAGCTCTCGAGGTGACGGGCGGAACGGGGGTCGAGGAGGGCGGTGGCCTCATCGAGAATCAGGGTGTGAGGGTCGGCCAGGATGAGCCGCGCGAGGGCAATTTGCTGCGCCTGGGCGGGGGTTACGACGTGGCCAATGCTTCCTACCTCGGTGTCAAGTCCCTGGGGGAGAGCCTCGACCCACTCCAGGGCGTCAACGGCAGCGAGGGCCCGCCGGATGTCGTCGTCGGTGGCGGCGGTATGGGCGAGCGCGAGGTTGTCTCGGATGGAGCCGAGGAACACGTGGTGCTCCTGCGTCACGAGCGAGACGTGGGTGCGCAAGGTTGCCAGCGGCATGTCCATGAGCGACACGCCACCAATCGTGATGGCGCCCTCGGTGGGGCCGTCGATGCCGGCCAGGAGACGGCCGAGCGTTGACTTGCCGGCACCCGATGGCCCGACGATGGCTAAGCGTTCGCCGGGGCGGACGGTGAGCGACACGTCACGAAGGACGTCGTGCCCGGCGCGGTAGGCGTAGGAGACGCGGTCCACGACCAGCTCTTCGCCCTGCGGTGTTGGCCCACTGGTGGGTCGGGGGTCGCGAACCATCGCCACGCCGACCAGGCGTGCCAGCGACGACTGGCCCATCTGCAGTTCGTCCAGCCAAGCCACGATGCGGTCGAGGGGGTCGTTGATCTGTACGACGTACAGGGTCACCGTGGTGGCGGCCCCGATGGTGATGACGTGGTGAAGCGCGAGGAGTCCGCTCCACCCAAGGGTGGCGGCGACACCGAGGGCGAAAGAGCTTTCGGTAATCGGGAACCAGACCATGCGCATTAACAACGTGTACATTTCGGCATAGAAGGTTTCGCGGATGTTCTCTTCAATGCGACGACGCTGGCGAGCCCCGAGCTGCAGTGCATCAACAGTGCGAGCTCCTTCGGCGGTTTCTGAGACGGTACCGGCGAGCGCGGCGTAACTCATCCGTTCGCGGCGATAGCCCGGAGTGGCGTAGCGGAGGTAGTACCGCGTGGCGAAGAAGATGGCCGGCAGCGAAAGAACGCTGGCCACCGCCGCGAGCGGGCTCACGAGGAGCATCGCAACGGCGGTGAGGATGGTTTGCACGAGGGCCACGAGCCACTCGGGCACCGCGAAACGGACCGTGCGACTCATTGCCTCGACGTCGCTCGTCGTGCGACTCAAGAGGTCTCCGGTGCCGGCGCGCTCCACCACACTGAGGGGCAACTGGAGAACGGAGGCCAGGAACTCTTCGCGGAGTTCGGCAAAGACCTGCTCGCCCAGGATGTAGCTAAGGCGACGGGCGAAGAAGGAGAGGACGCCGTAGGCCAGTGATGACAAAGCCAGCACTTCCGTCAACCGAACCGTCTTGGCGCTGGTGAGGGCGTTGGCGACGGCATCGTTGGTGAACAGACCGATGACGTAGGCCGGAATAAGTGCGGCCATTGCGGCCAGGGCGTAGAGAACGAGCATTGCCGCCAGGGTGCCGCGGTGGCGTCGCATCAAGCGACGCGCGTAGTCACGCACCTGAGCGAAGTCGGCGATAGGCAGAGTCGTCATTCGTCGTCCGATCGCAAGACAATGCGCTGGTAGGCGGGGGTGGTTGCCAGTAGCTCGGCGTGACTGCCCGAGGCGATGACGATGCCGTCGGCGATCAAGTAGACCAGGTCGGTCTCTTCGAGGAGCAGCGGGCTGGAGGTCGCGATCACGGTTGTTCGGCCTTCGCGGGTGGTGCGCAGCCGACGAGCAATCCGGTGTTCCGTGTGGGTGTCAACGGCCGACGTGGGTTCAATGAGAATCAGGACATCGGCGTTGGTCAAGAACGCTCGGGTCAGACTCAAGCGCTGGCGCTGCCCACCACTGAAGCTGCGGCCGCGTTCTTCGACCCAGGTGTCGAGCCCGTTTTCGAGCTGGACGAGAAGGTCGGTGGCGCTCGCGGCATCGAGTGCAACGAGGATGCCCTCGTCCGCAACGTCGCCACGGGGGGTGAGTTCATCGCGCAGGGGCCCGGAGAAGAGTCGAGGTTCAACTTCGCTCACCACCACGTGTTCGCGGATGTCGGCGAGGGCAATCGCCTCAACCGGTGTCTGGTCGATGCGGGCGCCACCACCGTCGGCGGTGAAGCGACCCACACGATCCACCATCCCCATCACGTCACTCGTTTGAGCGCTCACGAGTCCGACGATGCGGCCCCGGGGAATCGAGACGCCGCTGATGGGGTCAACGATTTCCTGAAACGTCGCGGGCCAGGGCTGGGTCTGACCAGCGTCAGCCACCGTCGGAGAGGTGCGAAGGATGCGCAACACCTTGTTTCCACCAACGTAGGCCCGGGTGACCTGCATGATGTACTCGATTGCCGTTCGCAGGGGCGTCGTGAGGAAGGTGGTGTAGCCAAAGAAGGAGACCAGCTGGCCGGCCTGCAGGGTGTGATGCATCACGTCTTGGGCACCGAGGAAGGTGACCACGACCGTCAAAATAGCGGGCAGAAAGATCTGGCCCGAGTCGAGTCCAGCCGATGGGGTGGCGATGCGAAATCCCGTTCGGCGAACCAGATCGTTTTGACGCTTGTAGTTGTCGAGAAAGACATCCTCGCCGCCAACGCCGCGCAAAATGCGCAGTCCCGTAACCGTGTCCGACGCTTGGGCGGCGAGACGGCCACTGGCCTCACGCTGGGAGGCCTGGGCTCGGTGTAGCGGCTTCATAAGTGGAACGGTGAGCGCCATCAGTGCGGGCACGCCGATCATGACGATGAGGCCCAACTGCACGGACGTGCTGAGCAGAATGAAGGACACCACGAGCCACGCCACGATTGACCCGAGGAATCGGGCCAACGAGTCGTAGGCGCCACCGACACGCATGGCGTCGGCCATCACGGTGTTGACGATGTCACCAGCGGGAATCTCATCGGTCAGCGCCGTGGTCGTGGTGGTGATGTGGCGCCCAATGAGTTGCGTCGTGCGAAAGGCCGCCTGCATCCAGTTGGTGACGGCGAGCTGGTGACGCAGGGATCCGAACAGCGCTTGCGTCGCACCCAGCGCCATCACAATGAGTACCCACACGAGGAGTTCGTGGGGACTGTGGTTGGCGATGCCGCGGTCAATCGCGTCGCCAACGGCGGCCCACACGAGGGCCTGACAGACCATCCAGCCGATACCGAAAATAGCGTTCAACGTCAAGATGCCCCGCTGGCGACCGGCCAGCCACGCGAGGTACCGCGGTGGGGAAGAGGTGGGCGGCGTGCCGGGGGAGCTGACCGGAAGTTCGGAGTAGGGCAGGTGCGGCATGCGGTGGCTCAGTCTAGGGGTGGATAGTGAGTCGGCCTATAAGCGGGGTTCTGTCCGCCTCTCGCGAGGCTGTGTGGCCATCCATCTAAGCGATCTACCTTGGGGTGCCCCTCTCGAGGCCCGCGAGCAACGCTCCCATGTTTGATCTTGCTCCTGGTGGGGTTTACCAAGCCGCGTCAGTTACCCAACACGCTGGTGCGCTCTTACCGCACCGTTTCACCCTTACCTGTGCTTTGTCGCCAAAGCCATCGGCGGTCTGTTCTCTGTGGCACTGTCCTGCACGTCACCGTGACTCACGTTTCGCGAGCACCTTGCTCTGTGGAGCCCCGACTTTCCTCATCCCTTGTCGCCAAGGGCGCGGCCACCCGGCCAACTCACTATCCACCTCTATTCTGCCACGTTGCATTCCAGCGGTCTAGGGGTCACAATTCGTCACACGTCGCCGGTAACCTCGTGGGGTGAGCGAAGTCGATACCAGCGCCGAAACCCCCGTTTTAGAGGTTGGCGACTTCTACGCCATCGTGACCGAAACCCTGGAGCGCCGCTTCTCGAAGAATAGGCCCCACACCATTCGGGGTGAGATCGCCAAGATTTACGAAAAGGGCCACCTCTATCTGGACATTGTGGATGCCGGTTCGTCAGCCAGCGACGCGCGTCGCCCCGTGCTCAACGCCCACTGCTGGACATCGAAGTGGAACACCATTAAGCGCGACCTCGCCGATGCGGGCACGCCACTGAAGCCGGGCATGGTGGTCTCGGTCACCGGCTACGCCGACGTGTACGCCGCGCAGGGCAAAGTCGGCTTCACGGTCACCGACATCGCCGTCCAAGACGGACTGGGCGACCTCGCGCGGCGACGTCAGGAGCTCATTGGGCGATTGATGTCCGAGAACGTGATTGGTGAGAACCGAACCAACAAGCGAGACTTTCCTGAATTGCCACTCCGCATCGGACTCATTGCGAGCCCTGGGACCGAGGGATACGCCGACTTCAAGGGGCAACTCACCTCATCGGGGTTCCGCTTTGACATCGTCGAGCGCGCCACCTTGGTACAGGGTGACGATGCGCCGCGACAGATCATCGCGGCGCTGCGGGAACTCGATGCTCTCGAACTGGACGCTCTCTGCATCGTTCGCGGTGGTGGCTCCAAGGGCGACTTGGCCTGCTTTGACGACGAAGATCTCGCCCGCGCAATCGGTCGCTGTGCGAAGCCCGTGTTCACCGGCATCGGCCACACGGGTGACATTTCCATTGCGGACTGGGCAGCGAGCTTCTACGCCATCACCCCAACGAAACTGGGCGAGACCCTGGCCACAACGGTGCGTGCGTGGTACGACCAGCACGTGGGCGGACCGGCCCAGCGGATTGTGCAAGCGGCCGCGGCCATTCTCGAAGAGCAGACCGAATTTCTGGCCGAGCGGCGCCGCACCATGGGATTTGCGGTGCGCGATCGCCTCACCGCCGAACAGCGCCACTTGACTGGCGTCGCCGACCGTTTGCGTCTGCACAGCGAGCACGTGCTCGAACGTGCCAGCGATGAACTCGAGGCACGCGCCCAGCTGGTTGCCGCCTACGACCCCACGCGACGACTCGAGCAGGGCTGGGCCCTCGTGAGCACCAACGCTGGACAGACAATTCGGTCGGTCAGCGACGTCAGCGAAGGCGTGGATATTCGGATTCGACTACGTGACGGCCACTTGGGCGCCACGGTAACCAAAAAGGAAAGCAACGCATGACCACACCGTGGAACAAAGCAACGGAAGAACTCGACAAGATCGTCAAGGACTTTGACAACAACGACGTTTCCGTCGACGACCTCTTCGAAAAACTGGCTCGCGCTACTGAGTTGATTGAGGAGCTCAGTCAGCGGTTGCTCGAGACCAAGGCGAAGGTGGCGGCGCTCACGTTACCCACGAGTGCCACTGCGGACGAGGCATGAGCGACCGTCTCTACTTCCGACAGTGGCTGTCCGGGCGCGACTTCGCGGCCGGCAACGATTTGGCCAAGGAGATGCGGAACTTCGCCTACGCCATTGGTGACCTCGAGACCAAGGAAGCGGTACTGGTGGATCCCGCCCACGCGCCCGACGACCTCCTGGCCGTGCTCCGCGAAGACGGAATGAGGCTGGTCGGTGTCATCGCCACGCACTACCACGCCGACCACATTGGTGGTGCCTTGATGGGCACGCACTACGTCGAGGGCATCAGCGAACTTATGGCGCTTCAGACCGTGCCGGTGCACGTCAACGGCATCGAAGCACCGCTCGTCGAGCAGGGAACGGGCGTCGGCATTCCTCCCGTCGTGCCGCACGAGTCGGGTGACGTGATCATGGTGGGTGAGATCGCCATCACGCTGCTGCACACTCCCGGCCACACGCCAGGGAGCCAGTGCTTGCTGGTGGAAGGCCGATTGCTGACCGGGGACACCCTGTTCTTGAACGGGTGCGGCAACACCGGGCGCGCCGGCTGTGATCCACACGACCTCTACGAGTCACTGCAGATTCGGTTGGCCGAAATTCCCGACGAGGTCGAGATTTTTGCCGGTCACAAATACGCGTTGAAGGCGAGCGCGACCCTCGGGGAAGTGCGCGCGACCAACGTCGCGTTGGCACCGGTGGACTACGCCGAATGGCGCACCCTTAACGGTTAGATATTGACGACGGGGCAGGTCAACGTGCGGGTGATGCCGGGGACCTTCTGAATGGCGCCAACGATGAACTTGCCCAGCTGGTCAACGCTGTCGGCTTCGCAGCGCACGATCACGTCATAGGGGCCAGTGACTTCGAACGCCTCGAGGACGCCGGGAACGGCCCGCGTCGCCAGAACAACGTTTTCGCTCGAACCAATTTCGGACTGAATCAAAATGTACGCCTGGACCGACATGGCAACTCCCTCGTTCGTTTCCTCTAGTTTGCCCTAGTTCTGGTCGGAGGTGCTAATCGTTGCGAAAGGCCTTGCCCATGTGCCACTGGTTGCAGTAATCGCAGCGATACGTCTGCAGGTCGACCCGGTTGATGGTCCAGGCCACCTGGGCGGCCTGCTTGGCCTCGTTTTGGGTGCGATAACTCTGCTTGGGCGTGCCCTCTTTGGTGAAGTGCGACGCCACACGACCAAGGGGGCGTGTTTCGAGACGGGGGCGGCGGCGACGAGCTTTCACGGAGATTAACGCTAGTCGGAGGGGTAATCTGGCAAACGTGACGCAACTCGAGACCACCATTGAGATCAGCCAGGTCAATCAGCTTGACGATGACAATCACGAGCGGTTCACGCACATCGTGCTCGAGGGGTTTCAGCCCAAGAAGGGTGACTTCATCCCTGTGGGCAACTCCGTCGTCGAGGGCATCATCAATGCCGCGCCGGTGCGCGCCCTGTGCGGCAAAGTGTGGGTGCCCGGCAAGGACCCCCAGAAGTTTCCAGTCTGCCCGACGTGCAAGGAAGTCGCCGAGTCCATGGGCTGGTCCGTCCCGGGCTAGGGCACAGTCTGCCCACCCGTTCGCTAGCGTGGCGGAATGAAATCGATCCTCTTTATCGTCGCATCCCTTCGCCAGGAGTCCGTCAACAAGCGCCTCGCCGCCGTGGCGGCCCAGAACCTGCCTGAGGGCTACGAGGCCACCTACTTCGACATCGGCACCCTGCCGCTCTACAACGACGACTTGAGTGGCGACAACACCCCCGCGTCGGTGCTGGCGTTCCGCGCCGCCATTACTGATGCCGCCGGTGTGTTCATCTTCTCGCCCGAGTACAACTTCGCCGCGCCAGGTGTGCTGAAGAACGCCATCGACTGGGCGAGTCGCCCGATGTTCCCACGTTGCTCCATCGTGGCCAAGCCCATGAACGTCATTGTGGCGAGCGTTTCGCCGACCAACGGCATTCGGGCACAGGTCGAGATCAAGCGTCTTTGGAGCATCCTGGGCGGCATCCCCGTGCCGGCGTACGATTTCGTGCTGCAGAGTGCCCCGACCCGCTTCGAAACGGTCGACGGCGTCGAGACCTTGGAGCCCGTGGCCCTGAAGGCGCTGCGCTTGCAGATGACCTACCTGCAGAACATCATTGAGGGCAACGTCGCGGCCACGATCGAAAAGAACTTCGAGACGTTCATCGCGTCAATGAAGGCCTAGTCCGTTGCGCGTCCTCGCTCTGCACCACCACGACGAAGATAGCCCCGGCCTCATCGGTCAGGCACTGGAGTCCTTCGGCGCCAATGTGGACCTCGTGTTCTTCGGTGAGGGACACCCCGTACCGAGCCTCGAGGGCTACGACCTGTTGATGATTCTCGGCTCCAAGGAGTCCGCCTACGACGAAGCAGTGCGTGAGGCGTGGTTCAACAACGAGCTGGCGCTGATGGCGGACGCGGACGGACGCGGTCTGCCGATCTTTGGTATCTGCTTTGGGGCGCAGGCGCTGTGCACCATGGCGGGAGGGACTGTCGCCCGTGCCGCCGAAGGAGAAATCGGTTGGTACGACGTCGAGCCGGCCGTGGCCGACTTTGACAGCGGCCCGTGGTTCGAGTTTCACTACGACGAGTGTGCGCTGCCGGAGACGGCGACTGTATGGGCGCGCTCGCCGCGCGCTGTGCAGGCTTTCGCTATTGGTCGTCACGTCGGTGTGCAATTCCACCCAGAGATTGACAGCGAACAGCTTCGTGAATGGCTTGAGTCGGGTGCCGAGGAAGCACGTGACTTCGGGCGCGATCCGGAAGCACTTCTCGCCGAGACCGCGGCGCTGGAGGAGGGGGCTCGAGCTCGAGCCCACCGCCTGGTCGAGCGTGTGCTCCGCCACAACGGCCTCATCTAAGAAGCAGAGAACCCGCTGAGTAGGCTGGAGCGGTGACTCTTGCCTCCGAACCCGTCCGCGTCGAACGTCCGGCCTCCGGAGGCGCCGTTGGCCACTTGGCCGATGGTCGCATTGTTTTTCTGCGCCACACCGCCCCCGGCGAATTGGTAACGGTAGACGTGACCGACGAGACCAGCAAAATCTGCCGCGGTGACGCGGTGGAAATTCTTGAGGCGTCGCCGGACCGTGTGACCCCACCGTGTCGCTTCGCTCACGTTGGTGGCTGCGGTGGCTGCGACTTTCAGCACCTTACGCCGACCGCCCAGCGCTCGTGGAAGGCGACAGTGGTCTCCGACCAACTTCGACGTATTGCCGGTATTGACTGGCACGGCGACGTTGAGGCTGTTGGCGCTACTGGTGAAGGCACGCGAACCCGACTCCGGCTTGGGGTGAACGAGGACGGGCAACTCGGCCTGCGACCGCACCGATCATCCGACGTGGTCGCCCTTGACGCCTGCTGGCTTAGCGACGTACGATTCGCCCCCGCGTTTGCCACGTCGTGGGACGGGGCTGAAGAAGTCGAACTGCGCGCCATTGGCGACCTAGAGCCCTTTGCGGTCGTTACCCGCGAAACACCTCGTGGCACCGTGATCGAATTGACCTCAATGCGCGGCGAGCCCCTGGAGCCGTCGACGCACTCGCGCGTGAAGGTGGGTGACCACTATTTCAAGGTGTCACCACGAGCCTTCTGGCAGTCGCACCGTGACGCGCCCGAACTGCTGGTGTCCCACGTGCTGGCCTTTGCTGACGTGAAGCCCGGCGATCACGTGGTGGACCTCTTCAGTGGTGTCGGCCTGTTCTCAGTTCCGCTGGCTCAGCGAGTGGGCTACGGCGGCAAGGTGGTGGCGGTCGAGTCGTCTCCCTACGCCGTGCGTGACGCACGAGAGAATGCGGACAAGCTTCGCCAATTGAAGGTGCGCGAGTGGAACGTCACACCGCGCGCAATCAATGACGCGGTGGCTCCGGGCGACATTGTGGTGCTCGACCCCCCACGAAGCGGTCTGGCGAAGGGCGTGGCCGAAGCAATCGTTCGCCGAGAACCACGACGCCTGGTCTACGTGAGCTGCGACCCCGCGACACTTGCTCGGGACCTAAAAATTCTGGTCGCCGGTGGCTACGACATCCGTGAAATCAAGGTGTTTGACCTGTTCCCGATGACCGAGCACGTGGAATCCATCGTCTTGCTTGACAAGGCCAACTAAACGCGAGAGTGTGGCGGTGGGGGACGGAACGTCTCCGGACCCTGGAAGGGGTTGATGATGTCCGTCAAGCTAGACAGCCACCACCGCGTTACCGCTCAGAAGGTGTTTGGACACCCGCTGAATCACAACATCAAGTGGGTTGACGTGTACTCGCTCCTGGCCCGCTTCGGCGAGGTGCGCGAGTCACACCGCGGCAACTGGGCCTTGGAGCTCGAGTCCGGTGAAGTCATTTCGTTCGGACCCACCCACGCCAAGGACCTCACCGAGGATCAGGTCATGCGCGTCCGGCACTTCCTCGCCGCACAGGGTGTCACCAACGAGGTGCTCGCGGCCTAACGCACGGTACCGTGGATGCGTGTCGAACGCCCCGCTCCTCCTGCTCCCTCCCTCGGAGGGAAAGGCCGATGGAGGCAGTGCTCGTCGGTCGGTGGGGAAGTTTGATGCCGTCACCGAACACTCCCGCACGACCATTCGCGAGACTCTCGCGGCCTTGCTGAAGCGCTCCGACGCTGAGGTGTCGAAAATTCTCAAAGTGCGCGGACCACTCTTGACTCGAGCCCGCGAGGCAACGGCCGCCCTGGTTGAAGGTACCGAACTTCTACTCCCGGCCTGGCGCCGATACGAAGGGGTCGTCTGGTCGCACCTCGACCCCGCGACGATGACCGACGCCCAGCGACGGCGCATCCTGGTGCCTTCGGGCCTGTACGGGCTCAACGCCGCCACGGACCTCATCGCCGACTACCGACTCACCATGAATGTTTCGTTACCTCCGGTGGGCAACGTTGCTTCGTTCTGGCGCCCCATGGTGACTGCGGCACTGAAAGCCACACGTGGGCCGATCATCTCGCTGTTGCCTAATGAGCACGGCGCGGCCATTGACGACACCGACGCGCGCCTGCGTGACCGCGTGCGTCATATCGACTTTGTCCAATCGACCGGGACCGGGGCTGCCGGGCACGATGCGAAGGCCGTGAAAGGCGTCGTCGCGCGCGCCATTATCGATCACGGCATCGAGTCTCTCAACGACTTCACGTGGTCGGGATGGACCGCTCGACCCAGTGAGCGTGGCTGGATGGTCGTGGCTCCACGCCGTCGGTAGGGTAGAGGGCATGGCCGACACTGTTCTTTCGCAGCGACTTCGCACGGGTGGCGTGAGCGCCATTCTGGCGGTGGTGACTTTGGTCGTTGGCGGTGCGCTCATTACAGCGTCATCGACCCCACTCTCGGGTAACGCCGGGGTAGTGGCGGGAACCGTAGCTATTGCGGTGCCATTGCTCCTCGTTCTTGTTCTGGTGCTGTCGCTTCGGATTGACGTTGTGGTCCTCGCCAGCAACCGGGGGCGCAGCCTTGAGATTCGCTACGGCTTTGGCCTTGTCAAGCAACGCTTCGCTGCTGATGAAATCGAAGGTGCTGCGGCCAAGAACCTCTCGTTTCTCGAAATGGGTGGGTGGGGATACCGCGGCTCACTGAAAGTGCTGCGCTACGCCGCGCTGGCCACTCGCCGGGGTGAGGCGCTCGAGTTGGCCCTGAGCCGAGGTCGACGCTTCGTGGTCACTGTCGACGGCCCCGAGAAGTTCGTTGAGGCTCTCACCAAGTAGAGCGAGTCGTTAGGCGTCAGCCTGCGTGAGGCCCAATCGACGGGCAGCCCAGCTCACCAGACCCAGATTGAGGCCCAACGAAAAGCCGATGAGGCTTGCGAACACGATTGTGCCGACGCCGACCGTGCCGCCGAGAAGCCAGCCAATGGCGAGGACGGTGACCTCGATGCTCAGTCGCACGTAGACCACGGAGACGCCAAGTCGACGGTGCAAGGAAGTCATGAGTCCGTCGCGCGGCCCTGGACCGAGTCCGGTGGTCAGATAGATGGCGCCACCTAAGCCAATGACGTAGACCCCGGCCACCATGAGGAGCACGCGAACCAGCAGGGCGTGCGGCGAGGGGAGGAGCACGGTCCACCCCAGAACCGCGGCGATGATGACGATGTTGGCTATCGTGCCACACCCGGGCCGCTCTCGGAGGGGAATCCATGCGAGCAAGACGGCAGCGGAGGTGATCAAGGTCGCCCAGCCCACGGTGACGCCGAGGTGTCGAGCGAGCCCGAGGGCGAAGACCGTCCAGGGGGAGGCACCGAGGTTGCTGAGCACGAGAAGCCCTTCCCCGAAGCCAAAGAGCGAGAGCCCGAAAACCAACGGGACGGCATTGGCGACAGTGAGAGACCACGTTGACCGCGCACGCCACGGCAGAACGGGGATGCTGTGCTTTAACGAAGTGGCCATGGCGTGCGATCCTTCAGGGTGTCGGGCTCATCTATTTTCACACGTCGAGCCGTACGGGGAGGGGTGCCCGTCAATAAGGTGCAGATATGCCTAAAGCGCCGCGAGTCGCCAAAACAAAGAATGGTTTCGCCCCACGAACCTGTGAAGAGTGCGGCCTGTCCTTTGAGTGGCGAGCGAAGTGGCGCAAGACTTTTGACCAAGTGAAGTACTGCTCAACAAAGTGTTCGTCCGCAGCAAAGTCGCGCCGTCGCGCCCAGTGATGTGAGATCGGCCAGATAACGGCACTGACGGCCGGAAATATTGAATTTCAAAGCCACGTCGGCTTTGAAATTGTGAACATTCGCTATCACACCAACCAGGCCGAGTGATCCGCTGCCGTTGATGTAGCAATGATCCCACGTGGTGGAGATGCTGGGAATCGAACCCAGGTCCATCTGCTACGTAGTAGTCCTTCTCCGAGCGCAGTTCACAGGAAATTGTCGGGAGTGCCTCCACTGTGAACACCAGCAGCACTCCGTAGTTAGCTGAATTGTCCCCTCGGCACCACTAACGAGCACTGAGGGTAAGTCCTACTTTTATGACGTGTGTTTACTACTCCGCAGGACTGGGGGCAGGCACACGTTGCTGCCTAGGCAGCAAGCACAAGCTGAGGCTTGGCGTTTATTTTTTGTTTCCGGCTCTTTAACGTGGCTCCGGAGACCACGGCTCGCTTCTTCTACCTTGCTGTCAGATGTCGAAACCAATCATCCCCTCGTCCGCCGTCGGGTGACGGCAGGAGCCCAGTGTACTCGGGTGTTGTGACGAGGCGTTAGGCGAATTTCTCGGCGGTGCGCACCGTACGATCAATTTCGCGCTTGGCGTCGCGTTCCTTGATGGCCTCTCGTCGGTCCTGGGCCTTGCGACCCTTGGCGAGGGCGATTTCGACTTTGGCGCGACCGTCCTTGAAATACATCTTGAGCGGCACAATCGTGAGCGGCTGGGTCTTAGTCTTCTCGAAAATACGGTTGATCTCGTGGCGGTGGAGCAGCAGCTTGCGCTTGCGGTCGGGGTCGTGGCTACCAAACCCCACGGCGAACTGCCACGGCGGGACGTGGGACTGGAAGAGCCACAGCTCGCCGTCATCGATACGGGCGTAGGCCTCGGCGATAACGGCTTTGCCTTCCCGCAAGGACTTGACTTCGGAGCCGGTTAGCACCATGCCGCATTCGAACGTCTCGAGAATGTCGTAGTCGTGGCGGGCGCGACGATTCGTGGCAACCACGCGGTCACCATTGGTATCGGCCTTGGCTTTGGCCCGGCGCTCCTGCATCTGTTTGGCTCGTGCCACTCTCCCAGCGTACTGACCTGCTGTGGACGGCTCTCGCGTGGCTACGCTGGGTGTCGTGTTGACCCTCACTTCGGCCCAGCGCGACACCATGGTCGCCACCTGCATTCGGGCGCTCCCCGACGAGGGCTGTGGGTTGCTCGTGGGCACCCCCGACGGCGTGGTGCACGAGATCGTGCCGAGCGTCAACGTGGCGGCCTCGGCCAAGATCTACGAAATTGACCCCAAGGTTCTGCTGCGCACCTACCGTCAGGCCGAGGACCGAGGCCTCGAGGTCATTGGCGTCTTCCACTCGCACACGCACTCGGCGGCCTACCCGAGTCCGACCGATATTCGTCAGGCACCGGACCCGTCGTGGCACTACGTGCTCGTCTCGTTGGCGGTTCTTCCGACCGACGTTCGCAGTTACCGGATTGTCGACGGCGTGGTGACGGAAGAGGACATCGAAACCGTCACGGCATGACGCTCGACCGCTAAAGTTGACTTTGTTAGTCATAATTAGACCGAGAAACGAGTGCTCATGGCTGCCGTCCTTCGAATTCCTACTGTTTTGCGTCTCGCTGTTAATGGACAGACCACCATCGAGGTAGAGGGTGCGACGATTGGCGAGGTGCTCGCCAGTGTGAGCGCGACCTACCCGGCAACCGCCGGCCAGCTGCTCGACGAAAACGGTGCACTGCACCGCTTCCTTAACATCTACGTCAACGACGATGATGTCCGCTACATCGGCGGCCTTAATGCGCCCGTCGCCGATGGTGACGACATCACCCTGCTGCCCGCAGTCGCCGGAGGCGCTGCGTGACCCGTTACGCCTCAGTTCTCGAACTGATTGGCAACACGCCGATTGTTGACGTCTCGGCGCTGTCGCCCAAGCCCAACGTCACGATTCTGGCCAAGCTCGAGGGTCGCAACCCCGCGGGGTCCGTGAAGGACCGTGTCGCACTCTCGCTGATTGAGGCGGCCGAGGCGGAGGGTCGACTGATTCCTGGCGCCCCGGACCAAGTACTTCTCGAGCCTTCGTCGGGCAACACCGGTATTGCATTGGCCATGGTGTGTCGCATGCGCGGCTACCACCTCAAGGTGGTCCTGCCCACGAACGTCTCGCCCGAGCGCCGTCAACTCCTGCAGGCCTGGGGCGCGGAGATTATTGACTCTCCCGGTTCGGAAGGATCAAATGGCGGCGTCCGCATGGCCCGCCAGCTCGCCGAGGAACACCCCGAATGGGTCTTCCTCTACCAGTACGCGAATCCCAACAACCCGTTGGCCCACTATCGGACGACCGGCCCCGAGATCCTGCGCGACGTCCCCGAGATCACTCACTTCGTGGCCGGCCTCGGCACGTCGGGCACCCTGATGGGTGTTGGTCGCTACCTCAAAGAGCACAAGCCTGACGTTCAGATCTGGGCCATCGAACCACCGAGTGGCGAGATGGTTGACGGTCTGCGCAACCTCGACGATGGGTACATCCCGCCAATCTTCACCGACAACCACGGCGCCGAACTGCTCGACCGCAAGGTCGTAGTGCGCCCAAAGGAGTCGATCGAGTGGACGCGGCGCCTCACCGAGGTGGGCCTCTTCACTGGCATTAGCTCGGGCGCGATCATGTCGGGCGCGGTCAAGGCCGCCAACACGGTGCCCGATGACCAAGAAGCAACCATCGTGACGATTGTCTGCGACGACGGTTGGAAGTACCTCTCGACGGGCGCGTGGAGCGACAACGTCGACGATGTCGTGGAACGCGCCAAGAAGATCATTTACTTCTAACACCGCCTTGGAAGGGTCAACTACCCTGAGTGGTTGAGTTCCCAAGGAGACCATATGACCACCCTTCGCGCTGACGGCCGCACCCCCGACCAGGCTCGCCCTCTCTCGTTTGAACGCGACTTCACCCAAATGGCGCTGGGTTCAGTGCTGGTGAGCTTTGGTCGCACGCGCGTTCTGTGCACCGCCTC
Source organism: Acidimicrobiales bacterium (assembly GCA_036787185.1). Taxonomy (GTDB): domain Bacteria; phylum Actinomycetota; class Acidimicrobiia; order Acidimicrobiales; family RAAP-2; genus RAAP-2. The sequence goes on from DAIQPT010000008.1 coordinate 29,899, forward strand.
GGTACAGGAAGACGTGCCCCGTTGGCTCAAGAATTCCGGCAAGGGGTGGGTCACCGCCGAGTACTCCATGTTGCCGGGTTCCACGCCGGACCGTGCGACACGTGAGGCCGCGAAGGGCAAGCAGTCGGGCCGCACGCAGGAGATTCAGCGACTCATCGGCCGCAGCCTGCGAACCGTCACCACCCTTGAGGACATGCCCGAGATTTCCATCACGGTCGACTGCGACGTGTTGCAGGCCGACGGTGGCACTCGCACCGCTTCGATCTGTGGCGGTTACGTGGCACTGCACGATGCACTCACCCGTCTGGTGCAGAGGGGAACGATTACGACCCACCCGCTCCGCGACCTCGTGGCCGCGGTCTCGGTGGGTGTCGTTGGTGGTGTCCCCATGCTCGACCTTCCCTACGAAGAAGACTCTCGCGCCGACACTGACATGAACGTGGTTATGACGGGCTCTGGTGGGTTCGTCGAAATCCAGGGGACGGCGGAACAGGCCCCCTTCTCGCGTGACGAATTGAACGCATTGTTAGACCTGGCGAGCCAGGGCATTGGTGCGATTCACGCCGCCCAGCGAGCCGTGCTCGCGGTGGCCCCGACGCCACGATGACAACCTTCGTTCTGGCCACGGCCAATCCCCACAAGACCGTGGAGATGCGCGCGATCTTGGAGGGCCTCGGTATCGCCGTGGTGCCCCGTCCCACTGACGTGCCCGACGTGGAGGAAACGGAAGACACGCTCGAGGGCAATGCCGTGCTGAAGGCCCGGGCACTCGTTGCTGCCACGGGGCTGGCCGCGGTGGCCGACGACACCGGACTCTTCGTGGATGCTCTTGATGGGGCGCCAGGTGTCTACAGCGCCCGCTACGCCGGCGAGGACGCCACCTACGACGACAACGTCACCAAGTTGCTCGCCGCGATGGGCGACACGGTGAATCGAGCGGCTCGCTTTCGCTCAGTGATCTGCGTGGCGTACCCGTCCGGCGACACCGTGCTCGTCGAGGGGGTGCTTGAGGGCACCATTACCGACGAGCGACGGGGGAGTGAGGGCTTTGGCTACGACCCGGTCTTCGAGCCACTCGAGGCCAACGGTCGCACTCTGGCGGAACTGGCGCCGAGCGAAAAGAATCAGCTCTCGCACCGCGCCCGCGCACTGAACGCACTGGTCGTCGCCCTGTCATAGTTGGTCGCTGACACCTTTAGGCTTCTTCCCGTGAGTGCGCGCCCATTACCGATGTTCCCGTTGGGGATGGTGGTCTTCCCGCACCAGACGGTCGCACTCTGCGTTTTCGAAGATCGCTACAAGGTGTTGCTTGAAGACATCAAAGACACGGGTGTCTTTGGGACCTGCCTCATTGCCCGCGGCAGTGAAGTTGGCGGCCACGATGAGCGAACGGCCTTTGGCACAATCTTGCGTATTTCGGGGCTGCAACCACTCGGCCACGAACAGATTCTGCTTCGCGCGGAAGGTGTGAGCTGTTTCAAGATTGACCAGTGGCTTGACGACCGCCCGTATCCCGTGGCCCAGACCAGCGAACGCTGCTGTGATGACGTGATGATTGATCCCGACCTGCTCGAACTGGCGCAGACGTCGGTGCGAGCCGTGCGAGCGCTGCAGAGTGAACTCGACCCCGAGTCGGTCCTCACTACGTCATGCGAGATGGCGCAGGACCCGTGGGAACGTTCGTGGCAGTTGTGCTCAATGACGCCCATGGCAATCTTGGACCAGTTCAAGGTCCTGAGTTTGAGCGATCCCAATGAGCGGCTGCGCCTGCTCGTGGAGATCTGCTGTGAGCGCTACGGCGATTTCCAGCGAATGCTGGCCAACCCCGTCCCGCCGCCGTCGCTTTAGCGAACGGCGAGCAAGTCCACGACGAAGATCAACGTCTCGCCCGGCGCAATGACGCCACCGGCGCCCTGGTCACCGTAGGCAAGGTGCGCGGGAATAACCAACCGGCGGCGACCGCCGATTTTCATGCCCGCGACGCCCTGGTCCCACCCCGCGATGACGTAGCCGGCACCGAGGGGGAAGGAGAGGGGTTCATTGCGATCCCACGAGGCGTCAAACTGCTCACCGGTGGAGGCACTCACGCCGACGTAGTGCACGTCGACGAGGTTGCCCTTGAGTGCCTCAGCACCGGTGCCAACAATGATGTCCTCAATAATGAGATCTGCGGGTGCATCACCCATGTGCGGTTCAACGAGTGGTTTTTCAGCCATGGTCAAAAATCCTAGTAGCGACGCTCACGGCCAACGCGAGCGGGGCCGCCACGGCCGGAGCTGGCGCCGACGGGACGAACGTTGCGCGCTTCGCGTCCCTTGGGACCCTGCGCCTCTTCGAACGTGATGCGCTGCCCCTGGGCGAGGGTCTTGAAACCGTCACCCTGGATGCTCGAGAAGTGGATGAACAAGTCGTCACCCTTGGCGTCAGTGGCAAAACCGAAGCCCTTGGAGTCGTTGAAGAAGCTCACGATCGCTTCACCGGCGCCGGGGGCGCGGTCGTCACGACGCTCGAAGCCACGGGGGCCACGGTCGTCACGAGGTGGACGGCTCTCGAAGGTGCGCTCACCGCGAGGGGCGCGGTCGTCACGACGCTCGAAGCCACGAGGGCCACGGTCGTCGCGCGGTGGACGGCTCTCGAAGGTGCGCTCAGGACGCGGGCCACGCTCAGGACGGTCGCCGAAGTCGCGACGAGGGCGGTCTTCAAATTCACGAGCCGGACGTGGTGCGCGGTCAGCGAACTCACGGCGAGGGGCGCGGTCGTCACGACGCTCGAAAGAACGAGGACCACGCTCACCAAAGTCACGCGACGGACGGGGGCGCTCCGAACGACCCTTGCCACCGCGGTCTTCGAGCTGCTCGGCCGCTGCGACGTCGTCAACGGCACCAAGGCGAATGGCCGGTGCGTCTTCGCGAGGCTCAATGGAAGTCGGCACGCCGAGGGCGCGCTGTAGGCGCTTGACCTGGCCCATGGCATCTTCACCAACGAGCGAGATCACGACACCGGTGGCACCGGCACGGCCGGTGCGGCCCGAACGGTGGAGATAGTCAGTGGCCTGTGCTGGTGGGTCGTAGTGGACGACGACGGGCAGGAGGTCAATGTGAATGCCTCGGGCGGCGACGTCGGTAGCAACGAGCACCTGGATCTGCCCGGCCTTGACGGCCTTCAGCGCGCGTTCGCGCTGGGCCTGGGTACGGTCACCGTGCAGGGGGACCGCCGAGATGCCGCGCTCTTCGAGCTGACGGGCCAAACGGTCGGCACCGTGCTTGGTGCGGGTGAAGATAATCGCGCGCTCGTATTCGTCGATGATGTCAGCGGCGAACGAGGGGCGCTGGTCGCGGGGCACCCGCCAGAAGAAGTGGTCAACATCGCTCGGGGCTTCTTCACCCACCACGTCGTGCACCACGGCGTCGTTGGTGAATTCCTTGACGAGGGACTTGACGTCGGGGCCCATGGTGGCCGAGAAGAGCATGACGTGACGGTCAGCCGGAGTCTGGGCCATGATGCGACGGACGGCGGGCAAGAAGCCCATGTCGGCCATGCGGTCGGCCTCGTCAACAATGACGGCCTGGCATTCGGACAGATCAAAGGCACCCTGCTCGAGCATGTCCTCGAGGCGGCCAGGGCAGGCCACGACCACGTCAACGCCCATGTTGAGGGCCTTGCGGGCAACGTTGTAGGAGGTGCCACCGTAGATGCAGATGATGCGACGGCCGCGGTCCTCGGTCAAGTTCGCGAGTTCCTTCTGGACCTGGGCCGCGAGTTCGCGGGTCGGCACCAACACGAGGGCCACGGGCTTGCGGGGGCGAGCCTTGGTGATGCGCGCCAAAAGCGGCAGGCCGAAGGCCAGGGTCTTGCCCGAGCCAGTGGCGGCCTTGCCGACGACGTCACGTCCGGAAAGGGCGTCAGGAATAGAAACTTCCTGAATGGGGAAGGCTTCGGTGATCCCGCGGCTCGCGAGACGCGAGACCAGGTTGGCGGGCACGCCGAGGTCGGCAAAGGACATGGACATATTGACTCCTATCAAGTTGGACGAGCCCAACTCGACGATATGTCAACAGTCGAATCGGCTCCACCGCACAGCGCGGCGCAAACAGCAAAATCAAACGCTAGCAGTGATTGGCGCAAATAGCGAGAAAACTTTTAAAGCGAAGCCGAATAACTACCATCAAGCGGGCGAGCACCGTGTCTCTCGTGGTGCGGGCGGAGGGACTCGAACCCACACTCCGAAGAACTGGTACCTAAAACCAGCGCGTCTGCCAATTTCGCCACGCCCGCAGCGGCTTGCAGTCTACGACACGGGTGGGCGTGACCCCACGGGGGGCGACCTGTAGATTGGAAGCATGATTACTTCTGCCATCACCGACAGCTTCGCCGCTGTTGACCTGAACCAGCGCCTGCTGCGCGAGCGCATCGTTTTCCTCGGAACACAGGTCGACCAAGAATCGGCCAACCGTATTTGCGCCGAGCTGCTGCTGCTCGAGGCTGAAGACCCCACCAAGGACATTTCGCTCTACATCAACTCACCTGGTGGTTCCGTGACCGACGGTCTCGCGATTTACGACACCATGCAGTACGTGGCCTGCGACGTTCGCACGATCTGCATCGGTATGGCCGCCTCGATGGGGCAGTTCCTGCTGTGTGCCGGCGCCGCCGGGAAGCGCTTCTCGCTGCCGCACTCGCGCATTTTGATGCACCAGCCCTCAATGGGCGGTATGCAGGGGCAGGCCTCCGACATTGCCATTCAGGCCGAGCAGATTGTCTATATGAAGGGCATGCTCGCCGAGCGCATTGCGCACCACACCGGCCAGACCGTTGAGCGCATCACCGCCGACTCCGACCGCGACCGCTGGTTCACCGCTCAGGAAGCGCTGGCGTACGGCTTCATCGACGCCGTTATCGAACGCTCCGCACTGACCACGAGCCTGTAGTGCAAGACGCCACGCCGGCGGCCGATTCCCACGGGTCACTCAGCGACGCCCCACTCCGGGTAGTCAGTGCCCGCGTGGGCCTGGTGCAGCGACTCAAGAACCTCTGGTCTCGTCGCGACCTGCTCGCGAATCTGATCACGTCAGACATTCGCATTCAGTACAAGGGATCTGTTCTGGGCATTGTGTGGTCCATGCTCTCGCCAGCCTTCACCCTGGGAATTTACTTTTTGGTGTTCTCGATTTTCTTGAAGAACGGTATTCCCAATTTCGTGATCTACCTGTTCTCGGGACTCGTGGTGTGGAACCTGTTCTTCAACGGGGTGATCTCGGCCACGAGTGTGATTGTTGATCGCGCCGGCCTGGTCAAGAAGGTGTCCTTCCCACGCGAGATTTTGCCGCTCTCGAACGTCGGCTCCGCCGTTGTCTACTTCTTGATTCAGCTCGTCGTACTGCTGCTGTTCCTGGCCGCTTTAGGGCACGCCCCCGACTGGTCGTTCTTCGCGGTGTTGCCGGTGTCGTTCCTCGCGCTGTATTTCTTCACCGCAGCGATTGGTGTCGTGATGTCGGCGCTCACGGTGTACCTGCGTGACCTCAAGCACCTCACCGCGGTGGGGCTGCAGTTATGGTTCTACCTGACCCCGGTCGTGTACTCCTACACCAACTCGTTGGCTGACTCACTGCACCACCACGGCCTCACCGCGGTGTATTTCTCGAACCCCATCACTCTGATCGTGATGACCTTCCAGCGGACGTTCTACGCTTCGACGACGGTGCTTTCAACAGTGACGCACCAGCCACTGCACGTCCTGCCATCGTGGAGTCTGGTCACCTACCTCACCGCGAACGCAGAATGCCTGGGTGCTGCCGTCCTTCTCTTCCTCGGCGCCCTGTCACTCTTTGGTCGCCTCGAGGGCAACTTTGAATCGGAGCTGTAAGTGACGACCGTTATCAATGTCCGCAACGTCAACAAGACCTTCAAGATTCACCACGAGCGCAACCAGTCGCTCAAGGAGCGCATCCTGCATCCGCGCTCGGGGCGGGTTGAAATCTTCCAGGCGCTCAAGGACATCTCCTTTACGGTTAACGCGGGTGAGACTGTCGGCATTCTGGGCCACAACGGCTCGGGAAAGTCAACGTTGCTCAAGACCATCTGCGGCGTGCTGCAGCCCACCTCCGGTGAAATTGAACTTCGTGGCAATCTGGCCGCACTGCTCGAGCTCGGCGCTGGCTTTCAGGCGGAGCTCTCGGGTCGCGACAACATCTACCTCTACGGCACCATGCTTGGCTTTTCCAAGAAGCGCATCGACCAAATCTTCGACGAGGTCGTGGCCTTCTCTGAGATCGAGCACTTCATCGACACGCAGGTGAAGTTCTATTCATCGGGTATGTACGTGCGACTGGCCTTCGCCGTTGCGGTGAACGTCAACCCGGACATCTTGGTGGTTGACGAAGTCCTGGCCGTCGGTGACGAGCGTTTTCAGGCCAAGTGCATCGACCGTATTCGCCGCTTCCAGGAAGAGGGGCGGGCAATCTTGCTCGTCACTCACTCGGCCGACCAGGTGCGGGCCCTCTGCGACCGCGCGGTCGTGCTCGACGGCGGCACCATGATTGCCAATGGACCGGTCGCCGAGTCGCTCAGCGTGTTCCGTGACGCCATGATGCAAGACACCATTGCGCATCAATCGTCCACTGACAGCAGTGACGTGTCAATTGACTCTGTCACCAGCCCCACCGGATCGTTCGATGTTCACAGCGGCAGCAGTATGCGCTTTGACGTGCAACTCACCTCGGCAACCGCCTACAGCGGCTACGCCGTGCTCGAAGTCTTCTCGCGTTCGGGTGTGCTGATCAGTCGCTCAGACCGCATGGGTGCACCCGTGTCGCTCCGCCCCGGCCCGAACACCGTGAGCGTCGAGTTGCCGAACCTGCCGCTGCTGGACGGCGTCTTCGACGTCAACTTTGGGATCACCGACGAGCGTGGTGCCAACGTGAAGGCGTGGAGCGAAAAGGTTGCCTCACTCCAGGTCACCTACGGTGGCCGTGAAGGCGGCCTCGTTGAGCTCGGCGCCGTTATTCGCCAGGGGTAGTTGCCGCAGTGAGCCGCGGGTAGCGTCGTAGGGCCCCGAAGCGGCCCATCTTGCCGCAGTCAAACGGGTATGTCGCGCCGGCCAGAAGTCGTCGGTCGCCGCGCGAGTTGCCGTAGGCGTAAATGACGGGCGCCTGGTCGTAGTGCCGCTCCGCAATCCACGTCGTCAAGCGGCGAATCTTTTCGGTGCCACGACAGTTCTTGCCCTCGTAGTAGCCGGTCAGTCGGCCATCGCTATCAACCGCAAGGCGTGTGCCGAGGCCACCGGCGATACCGAACTCCTCGCGCAACACGTCGACATAAATCTGTGGTGACGCCGACACGAGGACGACGTCGTGACCCTGAGCGACGTGCCACCGGAGTCGGTTCAGCACCAGCGGGCGCCCCTCGTGGGCGAGATGTTCCAGGATGAACTGGCGTGAGACTTCCTTGACCGCAACCAGGTCACGACCCGCGAGCAGAGAGTGAAAGAGCCGTTGCTTGGCGTCGTCGGCCCAGTGCCCAGCGCGGATGGCCCCAATGGTCAGCGGAACGGTCAAGGGGAGTGCGGCACGAAACACGGTGAGATCACCGGTCAAGAAACGCAGCCAGTGAAAGACGCTGCCGCCTTCGGTGATGGTGCCGTCAAGATCGAATGCGGCGACAACGGGGGGAGTGGTCATCTCACTAGTTTCCCAGACAATGTCCCGCGGTCGTGCGCTAATTACTACAAATCCCATAGATTTTTATAACAATTCATTTTCTTGCGCTACACTAGGAAATGTCAGCCGAGCGGTTGACACCACTACTTACACAAGGAGCAACCATGGCGATTCGTCTTGGCGACGTGGCCCCCGACTTCACGGCGGAGACCACCGAAGGAACCATTTCTTTCCACGAGTACCTCGGCGACGGCTGGGGCGTCTTGTTCTCGCACCCCAAGGACTTCACCCCGGTCTGCACGACGGAGCTTGGTGGCTTCGCCGCCCGCAAGGCTGAGTTCGACGCTCGCAACACCAAGATCATTGGTCTGTCAGTTGACGATGTTGAGAGCCACAACCAGTGGAAGGCCGACATCGGCGAGACCCAGGGCACGGACCTCAACTTCCCGCTGATCGGTGACGAGAACAAGGTTGTTGCCAACCTCTACGACATGATTCACCCCAACGCGAACGACACCTTGACGGTTCGTTCCGTCTTCATCATCGGTCCGGACAAGAAGGTCAAGCTGACCCTGACCTACCCCGCTTCGACCGGTCGCAACATCGACGAAGTGCTCCGCGTACTTGACTCGCTGCAACTGACCGCCGGCTACTCGGTGGCGACGCCCGTCAACTGGGTCAACGGTAAGGACGTCATCATCGTGAACTCGGTGAGCGACGAAGAGGCAGTCACGAAGTTCCCTAAGGGCTTCACGCGCGTCAAGCCCTACCTGCGCACGACGCCTCAGCCCAACCTGTAGTTCGTTGGACGCGCGAGAGGCGGCCACCTTCGGGTGGCCGCCTTTGGCATTTAAGCCGTGCGCGGGATGAAGAGATTGTCGCGGTAGTGCACCAGCTCCGCAATCGACTCGACGATGTCGTCCATGGCGCGGTGTGTGGTGGCCTTCTCCGCCTTGGCGGCGAGGACCTCGGGGTGCCAACGCTTGGCCAATTCTTTTATGGTCGAAACATCGACATTCCGGTAGTGGAAAAATGCCTCGAGCGTTGGCATGTATTCCTGGAGAAAGCGTCGGTCGGTGCCGATGGAGTTTCCGCAGAGCGGCACCGTGCCCGATTCAATGCCATTGGCAATCAAGAAATCGAGCGTCGCCCGCTCCGCCTCCGCAACGGAAACCGTTGATGCATGAATGAGGGGCAGGAGCCCCGACGTGGTGTGCATGGCGGTGACAAAGTCACCCATCTGCGCCAGCTCATCGGGCGAGGCGTGAATGACGAGGTCGGGGCCCTCAGCGACAATTACAAGATCGTCATCGGTGATGAGTGTCGCAATTTCCACGATGACGTGGCGGTCGGGTTCGAGACCCGTCATTTCTAAATCCATCCAGGCAAGCACGAAGGTAGCCTAACGAGCATTTTGGAGCTCTGCGGTCCGACACTAAGGTGGCGGCCATGAACATTCCGGTCAAACGACTGCACCCTGATGCGGTGTTACCAAGCACCGCGCACGTTGGTGATGCTGGCTGCGACCTCGTGTCCGTCGAGGAAGTCACCTTACGGGCCGGGGGAGGCCGTGGCCTTGTGGCTACCGGCTTTGCGATGGCGTTGCCTGAAGGTTTTGGTGGATTCGTGCTGCCGCGGTCGGGATTGGCTTCGCGGCACGGTGTCACCTGCGCGAACGCTCCTGGACTGATCGACGCTGGGTATCGCGGCGAGGTCAAAGTTGCCTTGGTGAATCTCGATCCGGAGCAGGATTACGTTGTGCGACCGGGCGACCGCATTGCGCAACTCGTCGTCCTACCAGTTCCCGCGCTGTCGTGGGAGGTTGTGGACGAGCTCACCGAGAGTGACCGGGGGAGCGCGGGATTCGGATCATCAGGGAAATAGCCGCGCCTCACGGAGTTGTCACTGTGGTGACCTTCCGCTATAGTGGAGATTCCTCGCGGACGTAGCTCAGTTGGTAGAGCGCGACCTTGCCAAGGTCGAGGTCGCCGGTTCGAGCCCGGTCGTCCGCTCCAAAAGGATGTTGTGAAGAAATGCCGGCCATGTGGCCGGCATTTTTTCTTTTCCAACCCGCATAGCCGAGTTCGAGGTGATTGATCGGACCCAATCGTATTCGTGGCTAACGTGGAGGAGTCCCCCTGGGGCAGATCCTTCGTCTAAAGAGGTTTCTTCATGTCCGGAATCATTCGACGCTTCAAGTTCGTCGTGGTTGCAGCAATCATCGGCTCTATCGCATCCGTAGGGATTACCACGGTTGCGAGTGCCACACCTGCAGCCGCTGTCAACT
>DAIQPT010000048.1:0-9034 GCA_036787185.1 Acidimicrobiales bacterium
GCGACGCCGTGGGCGACCACGGTGTAGACGGGGTTGCCGTGACCACTACGGAGTGACCACTGCAACAGCTGCGACTTGGGGTCCATCGTCGATCCGGCCGCTGCGGCCTCGGCGATGGTGTCGGCCAGGGCGTCGAGTACGAAGTCCCGCGCGGCCTCGTAGCCCCGGTCCAGGTAGAGGGCGGCGATGACCGCCTCAAAGGCGTCGGCGAGCAGGGACGCGCGCTCGTAGCCGTGCTGCTTGATCTCCCCACGACCCACCCGCACCACGCCACCCAGGGCGATGGCCCGGGCACAGTCGGCGAGAGCGTCTTCGTTGACCACGCGGGTGCGCAGCACCGAGGCGCGGTCTTCGTTGAACTCGGGGTAGGTGGCGAGCACGTACTCCGCCACGATCAATCCAAGCACGGCGTCACCCAGAAACTCCAGGCGCTCGTTCGAGGCACAGTCGTGCTCGGCGGCGTAGGAGGAGTGCGTCAGGGCCTCTTCGAGGACCGGCGATTCGGCGCTAAGGCCGATCGTCTGAGCGAATGTCACCAGGTCGGTAATGACCACGCCGCCTTAGGCCAGGTTCAATTTGGCGGCGACGTAGTCCACCGCGTCACGGACGCTGGTCAGCGCCTCAAGGTCTTCGTCGTCGATGTGGAAGCCTTCGACCTTGGCCGAGAGCACCTCTTCGAGGGCCTCGACCAGCTCAATCAGGGCCAGCGAGTCGGCGCCGAGGTCGGCGAAGGGCACGTCCTCGATAATTTCGTCGGGGGTCGTCTCGAGGATTTGGGCCAATTCAGTCGTCACAATGGTGAGGACGGCGTCGCGATCGAGACCGCCAGCGTTGGATGCATCAGTCATGCCAACTCCTTTCTAGAACGTGACAAGCGTAGTCACGTTTTACCAGTTCCGTGGAACTTATTGGTCCTGATCAGGACGAATGGCGAGGCGCATCTTCTCGACGACGCCGGCGGCGTTCATTTCGTGCGCCACGCGCAGGGCGTTCATGATGGCCGTATCACTGCTGGCGCCGTGGCTAATGACGCACAGACCGTTGAGGCCGAGCAGCATGGCACCGCCCTGGTACTCCGGCGTCAGGATGTGGGCCTCGGGCAGCAGGTAGGGAAACAGGGCCTGACCAGCGGCGCGAGTCTCGTCATTGGTGTCAATGACGCGCAGCACCGTGTCGAAAATGAACTTGAAGGCGCCCTCAAGGGTCTTGAGGGCCACGTTGCCGGTAAAGCCGTCGGTCACGATGACGTCCACCGGAGCGGGGATCAGGTCGCGACCCTCGACGTTGCCGAAGAAGTTGAGACCGGACGCCGCGAGCAGTTCGTGGGTCTCCTTGACCAGCGGGGTTCCCTTTGAGGACTCCTCACCGATCGAGAGCAGGCCCACCGTGGGCGACTCGATGTTGAAGCGGGCACCGGCGAAGGCCGAGGCCAGCTGGGCGAACTGCACCAGCATCTCGGGCGTGCACTCGGCGTTAGCGCCGGCGTCGACCATGGTCGAGGGGGCGCGACCCGGATTCGGAATCGGGGTGGCGATGCAGGGGCGCACCACGCCCGGCAGTCGACCCATGCGCAGCAGTGCGGAGGCCATCGTGGCGCCGGTGTTGCCGGCGGAGACCATGGCCGAGGCGTGACCGTCACGGACCAGTTCGGCCGCGCGGACGAGGGAGGAGTCCTTCTTCTTGCGGACGCTCGAGCCCGGCTCGTCGTCCATCGCGATGACTTCGGTGCAGGCCACAACCTCGAGGCCGAGCGGGTCACCCATGAGTTCGGGGACGCCAACGAGGATGACGTTCAACCCCAGTTCATCAACGGCGCGACGAGCGCCCTTGATAATCAAACTTGGGGCGAAGTCACCACCCATCGCGTCGAGTGCGATGGGCAGGGTCAAGTTACTTGACCTCTACAGCGACGCGGTCCTTGTACCAACCGCAGTTCGGGCAGACCACGTGCGGCAACTTCGAGGTGGCGCACTGGGGGCAGACGCTACGGGCCGGGCGCTCGAGGCGCCAGTTGGCCGCGCGACGGCTACGCGTAACGGACTTACTAGTTTTGCGCTTTGGAACTGCCATCGATCTTCTCTTTCAACCAAGACGGGCGAACCCGTCACGCTTCGTTCGCATCGTCGGACGAGTCGTCCGCGAATTTGAGTCCCTCTAGTGTAGCCCAGCGCGCGTCGACCGGCGCTTGGCAGGTGCAGAGGACCTCATTTCGGTCCCCACCGCAGTACAAACACAGGCCTTGGCAGTCCTCACGACACAGTGGTGCCAGTGGTAATTCCAGCAAAATCGCGTCGTGGACCATGGGCTCGAGGTCAATCATGTCGTTGACAATCGGGTAGGCCTCTTCGTCGCCGGGCTCGAGATCGTCAACGTAGCGCTCGCGCACCGCAACGGTGGCCACGCCCTCGACGCGCACCGAACAGCGGCGACAGACGCCAAACCACGGCACTGAGAGGGTGCCCTTGGCGCGCAGTCCCCCGACGAAGCTCTGCAGTTCGAGAACGACGTGGACGTCTGCGTCGGGCGCGACGTCGGTTTCGGCAGCGCCACGGGGCTCGAACTCCCCTTGCGCGTCAAAGGGTGCCAGAAAGTCGAGGTTCATCGTGGAGGGCACGTCACGTAGGAGCAACGCGACTGGGATGCGGTACAGCGAGGACACTAAAAGCCCGAGGAGAATCCGTCGTCGCCCTCGGCCTCGGCGTCAAAGACGCGAGGTGCCGACGGCGCGGCTGCGGTGTCACCGAAGAAGTCGTTCTCCACGTCGACATTCAGGTGCATGGGCAACTCGGTCTGGGCCAGGCGGGTGCGGGCGCGCTGCACCAGGCTCAGGATCGAGCCCACGTTGATTTCGTACTCGGCGAGCTTCTTGTCGAGGAAGTCCTCGGTCTCATTCACCATCTGGCGGGCGCGCGCCTTGGCCTCAGCAACAATTGCCTGCGCCTCGGTGCGGGCCTGGCGCACAATTTCGGTCTGCTCGACCAGCTGGGCAGCGCGGGCGGCGGCGACCTCGAGCATGTTCTCGGCCTTGCGGATCTCTTCGGCCATCAACTCTTCGCGAGCGCGCAGGGCGCGGCGCGCCTCGAGCAGTTCCGGTGGGAGGTGGTTCAGGGCGTCTTCGAGAATCAGTACGAGTTCGTCGCGAGGAATCTTGACCGACGACGACATGGGCAACTGCTTGGCCCGGTTGATTATGTCGATGGCGTCACGAATGTCGTCTTCCACGCTGTGGCGGGCGTGACGGCCGTAGACGGTCTGCTCGGCCTCTTCTTCGTAGGTCGCCGGTGCGGACGTGGTGTGGAAGAAGGCGGCGTTGTCGTCTTCTTCAAACTCGTCGTAGTTGTCGTAGGAACTCATCGGGCTTCTCCTGAAAACTTGAGGGCTAAGCGAGCCTGAACCGTGGCCGGGACGAACTCCGACACATCTCCACCGTACCGCGCCACCTCACGAATAAGGCGTGAGGCGATGAAGGAGTGGTCCGAACTCGAAGGAATAAACAGGGTTTCGACTCCCGACAGTGAGCGATTCATCTGCGCCATTTGCAGTTCATACTCAAAGTCCGAGACGGCACGCAGTCCCTTGACGATGGCCGTGGCGTTGACTTCCTTGGCCACGTTCACGAGCAACGTGGCAATCGACACGATCGACACGCTGGGCAGGTGGGCGCACGACTCGGCAATCATGTCGCGGCGCTCCTCGAGCGTGAACAGTGACTCGGACTTCTGCGGATTGCGAATTGCGGCCACGACGACGTGATCGAAAATCTTGGCGGCGCGCTCGACCACTTCGAGGTGGCCGTTGTGGAAGGGATCGAACGATCCGGGAATGAGGCCGATGGTCACGCGGGCTCCTCGACGGGCTCGAGCATGGTCACGAAGGTTGTGCCGTAGCGCTTGGTCTTGGTCACTTCCCAGCCCTCGGGGGCATCCATGTGACGGTCGTTTTCGATGATGACCCGCGAAGCCCGCACGCCCTTGAGCAGGCTGGCCAGGTTGAGCGGTCCGTAGGGCGGGTCGGCGAGGAGCAGATCGAGGTCCGGTGGCGGAGACCAGACGGGCAGCTTCACCTTGGTGAAGGAGGCCTCGCCCTCAATACCCAGCGGTTCAAGGTTGGCCTTGGCCGCGGCCAGACAGGCGGCGTCGGCGTCGAAGAAGTAGCACTTGGCAGCGCCACGCGAGAGGGCCTCAATACCGAGGGCCCCGGAACCGCAGTAGAGGTCGGCCACCACGAGGTCCTGCAGGCCGCCGCGGGACTCGAGCATGGAGAAGATGGCCTCGCGGGCGTAGTCCGTCGTGGGCCGAACCGTGTCGGGCAACTTGGCCTTTAGTGGACGACCACGGGCGACACCACCAATAACACGCACGACCTAAGGCTAGACCACCGCGCTCACGTTCTTGACCACCGTCACGAGCGACCTCACGTCTTGAACAAGTACGAGGCTTCATCCTCGTCGACGAAAAGCTTGAGCTCGTCGACCATTTCAGGCAATTGCGTGAGCCCGTCACTCTCCACGAGGTCTAACGCGACCCGACGGGCCTCCACCAGCAACGCCTCGTCGCGGCGAAGGTTGGCCAGTCGCAGGTCGCTGCGGCCGCGTTGGCGGGCCCCGAGGATGGTGCCCTCCCCTCGCAGATCGAGGTCGACCTCGGCCAGCGCAAAACCGTCACTCGAGGCCACCAGCGCCTCGAGTCGCGTCTGGCCGTCGTCGCTCGTTGGAGCACCCAGGAGGTAGCAGTAGCTCGGATCGCTGCCACGGCCGACACGACCGCGCAACTGGTGCAACTGCGCCAAGCCGAATCGCCACGCGTCTTCAATCACGATGACGGTCGCTTCGGGCACGTCCACGCCGACCTCAATCACGACAGTCGCCACCAGCACCTGCACCTCGCCGCGACGGAACTCCTCCATCACCGCGTCCTTTTCGGCGGCCTTCATCTGACCGTGGAGCAGGCCCACCGAGAGTCCCCGCAGTTCGTTCGTTGCGAGTCGCGTGCGTTCCGCCACCGCGCTGGTGGCTTCGACGCGGTCGGAGTCCTCCACTAGTGGACAGATGACGTAGGCCCGTCGGCCCGCGGCAACCTCATCGCGCACCCGTTGCCAGGCCGCCTGTTCGGCGGCCGCGTCGGTCGCCCACGTGGTCGTGATCGGTTGGCGACCTCGCGGCAGTTCGTCCAGGACCGAGCGGTCGAGGTCACCGAAGACCACCATCGCCGCGGTACGAGGAATAGGCGTGGCGGTCATCACCAGCAAGTCGGGGTCACGGCCTTCGGCCGAGTGCGCGCGGCCCTTGTCACGCAGCATCGCGCGCTGCTCTACGCCAAAGCGGTGCTGCTCGTCGATAACGACCAGGCCGAGCGCCTTGAACCGCACGTCATCGGTGAGCAGGGCGTGGGTGCCCACCACAATGTCAATGCCGCCGGTGGCGAGGGCCTCAATAATCCCCTGGCGTTCCTTGCCCTTTATGCGACCGGTGAGCAGTGCTACCCGCACGGGACGAACACCACCGAGCACGGCCGGATCGGCGACGACGAGACTCGCAACGTCGCGACGGATACCTGCGACGTGTTGCTCGGCCAGCACTTCGGTCGGCGCCATGATGGCCCCCTGACGTCCGCCATCCAGCGCGGCCAGGAGGGCGGTCAGGGCCACCACAGTCTTTCCCGACCCGACGTCGCCCTGGAGCAGACGGTGCATGGGCAGCGGTCCTCGTAGGTCGGCGGCGATGTCATTCAGGACGCGGCGCTGCGCACCGGTCAGTGAGAAGCGGTGGCCGGCGAGGAACTGTCGCACCAGTGAGTCACTCGCCGTCACCAGTTCACCCGGACTCACATCGAGGTCCTCGTCACGCACGGGGTGGGTGACGCCGGCAGCCGTCTCACGGAGGCGGCGACGACGCAGGGCGAGCAGGAGTTGAAGTCGAAGGAACTCGTCGAAAATCAGTCGCTTCTTCGCGGGCGCCACGGCCTCCATCGTCGGGGGCAAGTGAATGCCCCACAGTGACGCGGTGCGGTCGACGAGGTCGAGCTCACTACGCACCGCTTCGGGGAGTGGATCGAGCAACGGACCGGCACGGCGCAGCGATTCGTCGATAAAGCCACCGAGTTCCCACGAGGTCAGTCCGGCCTTTCCGAAGGCGGGATAAATCGGCACAATCACGCCGACCTTGGTCGGGTCCCGCTCCTCCCCGGTGGGTCCCACAATGACGTCGACGACAGGATTGGTCATCTGGCGACGACCCTGAAAGTCACCGACCTTGCCAAAGAAAATGGCCTGCACCCCGGCGCTCAGCTGGGCGGCTCGCCAGGGCTGATTGAAGAAGGTCGCGCGCATGACGTCGCCGCCGTCTTCAACGAGGACCTCCACCATGTTCTTGCCCTGGCGGGTCCGCTTGGAGCTCACCGATCGCACCGTGGCGAAGACCGCGGCCTCGTCACCAACGGACAGGTCGGACAGTTCGGCGCGGCGGGTGCGGTCAATGTAGCGACGGGGATACACCGTCACGAGGTCGAAGACGGTCTCGATGCCGAGTCCGGCCAGGGCTGCGGTTCGCTTGGGGCCGATGTGGCGCAGCTGGCTCACGGCGATTTCGCCGAGTTGCCGTAGGCGACGCGGAGCCCGCTCGGTCATTCCAGGCCTAGGAGATAGGGATAGAGGGGCTGGCGTCCCTGGTGAATGTCAATCTCCACCTCGGGCCAGCGCGACGAGACCGCTTTCACGAACGCGTCGGTCGTGGCCTCGCTCGCCCCCTCCCCCACGATGAGCGTGAGCAGTTCGTGGGAGGGATCAATGAGCGCCGTCACCAGCGCGAGCAAGGTCTCATCAAGCGACGATGACACCGCGACGATGCCACTGGGGGTGAGACCAATCCAGTCACCAGTCGCGACGGGGCCGGCGTCACTGGTGGTGTCGCGCACCGCCTGAGTCACTTCGCCGGTGACGACCGCGGCCGCGGCGTTCGCCATGGTCGCGACGTTGTCTTCAAGTGCGTCATCGGGTCGGTAGCCGGTGAGGGCCGCCAATCCTTCGACGATGGACACGGTGGGCACAACGCGCACGTCGACATCCACAACCTCGTTGACCTGTTCGGCCGTTGCGCGGATGTTCTTGTTGTTCGGCAGGATGATGACCTGGGTCGCACCGGTGGCCCGAACGGCGTCGGCGAGCTCCTGGGTGGACGGGTTCATGGTCTGGCCACCCACCACGACGCGGCGAACGCCCAGTGACGTGAACAAATCAGCGACACCACTGCCGGTGGCGACGGCCACCACGGCCGTCGTCGGCACGGGGGTGGACTCGCCGCCCAACACCCAGCCCTCTTCGCCGGCCTGCTCCAGCAAGTCCGTCACGCGAATCTCTCGAGGGAGCCCCACTTGGAATGCTGCCTCAATGGAGGGGCCAATGTGGTCAGTGTGGATGTGGCAGTTGTAGAGGCCCTCGCCGCCAACGATCACGATGGAGTCGCCGAGTGCCTCCCACGCGGCTCGGAACGCGCCCATGGCGTCGTCGTTGCCCTCGAGCAGGTACATCACTTCGTAGCGGAGGCCGGCCAGCGTCGCCATCTCGTCGGCTTCCACGCGCAGGTGCGAGAAGTCAGACGTCGCGACCTCGGGGGTGGCGGGCAGTTCGTCACCGCACACCACGTGACACAGAGCGTCGAACCAGAGCACGAGGCCGGTGCCACCGGAGTCCACGACGCCGGCTTGCTTGAGGACGGGCAGCTGCTCCGGCGTGTGCGCCAGCGCCACGACCGCACTCTCGCGGGCCGCGCGCACCGCGTCGGTAAGCGTCTCACCCTCGGCCGCTCCGAGAGCGGCGGCGCGAGCGACGGACAAGATGGTGCCCTCCACGGGACGCGACACGGCGTGACGAGCCCGTTCGTCGGCCAGCGTCAGGCCGGCGCGAAAAGCCTCGACCGAGATGGCGCCGTCAGCGGGAAATCCCTCGACAAAACCACGGAGCATCTGCGACAAAATAACGCCGGAGTTGCCGCGCGCCCCCAGTAGCGACGACTTGGCGAGGGCCTTGGTCACCTCACCCAGCGACGCGGTCGCCGGCAGATCAGTCAGCGCCTTGACCACGGAGTGCATGGTCAGGGCCATGTTGGTCCCGGTGTCGCCGTCGGGCACGGGGTAGACATTTAGGCTATTTATTACCTCTTTTTGCCCCTGCAGGAGGCTGTCGAAGGTGACTACGGCCCGCGTGAGGTCGGCGGCAGAAAGTTCGGTGAGTGCAGACATTGCTAGCGATGCTACAATGGTCATTCGGTTTTGTACGGCGTCTGCACACGGCAGCGTCGGTTGAAGTAGGAGAACGTTCTTATGGCATCAGTCTGCGAAATCTGTGGCAAGAAGCCGTCATTCGGCATGAACGTCTCACACTCCCACCGTCGCACCAAGCGTCGTTGGAACCCGAACATCCAGCGCGTTCGCGCCCTGGTTGGTGCAACGCCCGTTCGCATGAACGTCTGCACCGGTTGCTTGCGCTCGGGCAAGGTCACCAAGCCCACCCGCAAGACTGCGCCCACCGCGTAGTTTCCACCAGCCCTAGAGCTGGTGTCCCCATCCTTCTCGACCAAGTGGTCGACCTTCGAACGTCCGCACGTCCGGTGACGCCACGACGGCCCCGATCCGCAACGGCTGACCAATTCCCTTGGCCTCGCAGGCGTAGCGCAGTGCTCCCTCGTCGCTCGTCGTGAGCAGCAACTCGTAGTCCTCGCCACCACCCAGCGCTTCCTCGAGGGTCGCACCCTCAGCCACCGGAATATGGTCGAGCGCAAATCCCACCCCCGACGCGTTGGCCATGCGGTGCAGGTCGAGACCCAGCCCGTCACTCAGGTCCATCATCGCGTTGACCCCCGCCGCACGGTAGACAACTCCTTCGCGCAGTCGCGGCCACGGCCGACGCTGGGCCATCACGCAGACGTTGTCCATACCAACCCCGGCACGAGCGAGCCGCAGACCGGCCGAGGCCGCGCCGAGTGGCCCTGACACGAAAATGCCGTCACCGACACGGGCCGTCGACCGCAACACGCCGTCGG
>DAIQPT010000049.1:0-8922 GCA_036787185.1 Acidimicrobiales bacterium
CGTCACGAAGTTCGCGGTAGCGGGGGCGACCAATCTCGTTTTCCTTGATCCACTCGGAGGCAAAGGTGCCGTCCTGAATTTCGGTCAAGATTTTCTTCATTTCAGCCTTGACCGCGGGGGTCACGACGCGAGGACCGCGAGTCAGGTCGCCGTACTCGGCGGTGTCCGAGATCGAGTAGCGCATGCCGGTGATGCCCTCTTCGTACATGAGGTCGACGATGAGCTTGAGTTCGTGGAGGCACTCGAAGTAGGCGCTCTCGGGCTGGTAGCCCGCCTCAACGAGGGTTTCGAAACCGGCACGAACCAGTTCCGACACACCACCACAGAGAACGGCTTGCTCACCGAAGAGGTCCGTTTCGGTCTCTTCCGTGAACGTCGTCTCCAACACGCCGGCGCGAGCCGAACCGATACCGGCGGCGTAGGCCAAGGCAATGCCGTGAGCGTTGCCCGTGGCGTCCTGGTGCACCGCGATCAGTGCCGGCACGCCGCCACCTTCGGTGTAGGTGCGACGAACGAGGTGGCCGGGGCCCTTGGGGGCGACCATCGCGACGTCAACGTCGGCTGGTGGGTTGATTAGGTCGAAGCGAATGTTGAAGCCGTGGGCGAACAACAGGCACTTGCCCGCCGTCAGGTGCGGGGCGATGTCTTCGTCGTAGTTGGCCTTCTGCTGGGTGTCCGGCGTCAGAACCATGATGACGTCGGCTTCGGCGCAGGCTTCGGCGAGCGTGCGCACGCGCAGGCCGGCCTCTTCCGCCTTGCGAATTGAGCCCGAGTCGGCACGGAGGCCCACGCGAACATCAAAGCCCGAGTCGAGCAGGTTAAGAGCGTGGGCGTGGCCCTGAGAGCCGTAGCCGAGGATGGCAATCTTCTTGTCCTTCAGCAGGGCGGGATTGACATCGGCTTCGTAGTACATCGTGGTCATGGTTCAGTGTCTTTCTTTACTTTGGGGATGAATCAGGACGACGCTGTCGTGCCAAGTCTAGGCAACGCAACGCGACCCGTGCGGTGGAGCTCGGTGGTCTCGTACTGGTCGAGCTGGCGCTCGAGGTCGTCACAGGCGGCCGGCGTGCCCGCCAGCATGACCGTGATGGACGAGGCGTCAACGTCAACAATGGCGGCGCCCGTAGTGGCAATGACGTCAGATAATGGAGTTCGGCTGTTCACGTCAGTGCGAATCGTGGCCAGCAACAGCTCACGCTCGACGGCGTCCTTAGGGGAAATGTCCGAAATCGCCACCACATTGACCAGCTTGTCGAGCTGCTCGACAATTTGCTCCAGCGGCGTGCTTTCGGCGTCCACCACGATGGTGATCCGCGAAAAGCGAGCCGCCGTCTCGGCTGGCGCGACGGCCAGGGAGTAGATGTTGAAGCCGCGGCGGGCAAAGAGACCCGCAACACGGGCCAGCACACCCGACTTGTTCTCAACCAAGACCGACAGGATGTGGTGCTTGACCGGTTCGTGTTCGGTAACGCCCAGGAAGGGTTCGGGAGCCATTTATGCCTCTCTCTGCAGGGGGTGGACCATGATGTCGTCGTTGCTCGCGCCCGCGGCCACCATGGGAAAGACCTTTTCGCGCGCGTCGGTGCGGAAGTCGATCACGACGGGGACGTCGTTGATCTCATTGGCCTTGGCAATGGCCTCGTGCATCTCCTCAATGGTGCGCGCCCGCAGGCCCACACAGCCCATGGCCTCGGCCCACTTCACGTAGTCCGGCAGGTCGGCGGAAAGGTAGACCTCGGAGTAGCGCTCCTCGTAGAACATTTCCTGCCACTGACGAACCATGCCGAGGTAGGCGTTGTTCAAGATGGCGATCTTCACCGGAATGCCTTCGGCACGCGCCGTGACCAATTCCTGGGCCGTCATCTGGAAGCAGCCGTCACCGTCAATGCACCAGACCGTCCGGTCGGGGCGACCGACTTTGGCTCCAATTGCCGAGGGCACACCAAAGCCCATGGTGCCCGCACCACCGGAGTTGATCCAGGTGCCCGGCTCTTCAAACTTCCAGAACTGGCTCGCCCACATCTGGTGCTGACCGACGCCCGACGAGACGATGGTGCCCGGCTCGGCGGCGCGGAGGATTGACTCGATGACGAACTGAGGGCGCAACACGCCGTCGTTCTCGGGCTCGTCGTAGACGAGGGGGAACTGCTCGCGCCATTCGTTGATTTGCGTCCACCACGCGTCGAGGCTGGCCGGCTGGGCCGACACGGCGTCGAGTGCGGTGAGCGCATCGGCCACCGAGGCGCGAATCGCCACGTCGGCCCGACGGACCTTGTTGAACTCGGCCTTGTCGATGTCGACGTGAATAATCTTCGCGTGCGGTGCGAACGCGGGGATCTTGCCGGTCACGCGGTCGTCGAAACGAGCGCCGAGTGAAATCAGCAGGTCGGCCTTCTGAATAGCCGTGACTGCCGCGTAGACACCGTGCATGCCCGGCATACCCAAGTTCTGCGGGTGCGAGTCAGGGAACGCGCCGCGAGCCATCAGCGTGGTGACGACCGGCATGTTGGTGCGTTCGGCGAACGCCAGCAGCTCGGCCGACGCCCGTGACTTCAGGGTGCCACCACCGACGTAGAGGACGGGACGCTCCGCCTGTGCGATGAGCGCGGCGGCCTCTTCAATCGTGCGGGGGTCGAGAGCGACCGTGGGGCGGTAGCCGGGGAGGTCGAGTTCCTCGATGGTGCTCGGGTACCACCACTCCATCGTCGACTGGGCCAAGTCCTTGGGCAGGTCCACCAGAACGGGTCCCGGACGCCCGGTCGTCGCAATGTGGAAGGCGGCAGCAACGGCCCGGGGGATGTCGTTGACGTCCTTGATCAAGAAGTTGTGCTTTGTGATGCCCTGGGTGATACCCGTGATGTCGCACTCCTGGAATGCGTCGGTGCCAATGGCGCCGGAGGCCACCTGTCCCGTGATCACCACGAGCGGTGTCGAGTCCATGTAAGCGTTGCCGATTGGGGTCACGATGTTCGTGGCGCCAGGACCCGAGGTCACCATGGCCACGCCGGGACGGCCAGTGGCGAGGGCGTAGCCTTCGGCCATGTGCCCGGCACCCTGCTCGTGGCGCACCAGGATGTGCCGAATACTTGAATCAATCAGCGGGTCGTAGACGGGAAGAATGGCGCCACCAGGCAGGCCGAAGATAACTTCGACCCCTTCCATCTCGAGGCTCTTGATCAGGGCTTGCGCGCCAGTCAGTTGCACGTTGGTCCTTGCTTTCTGATATGAAAAAAGGCCTCCCTTTTCTGGGAGGCCTCCGGGTTACGACGAGTCGTGACTTCCGGCGCCTACGCGCTTACTACCACCACGAGCGTCGAAAGAGAAGTCACGTCTCCATTTTAGGCACAGTTTTCGTATACCCGCAACCGAATTCATCGGAAGTGGCTGGCATTGGTGGAGCCTCGCTGCTGATCGACCCTCCCCGCTACTCCGCAACGGCGCGAGAAAATCCCGAAGCCCTAAGGTGGAGAGGCAGACCGTTGTGTTGCAGTGCCTCGTGTCAAAGGCGACAAAGTTGTGCAAAGCCGGAAAAGTGCTTTCCTAGTGAAACACTAGAAAAAGCCTTATTTAAAAGGGATTTGCACCATATCCACTGTTGAGGGAGAGGTAGAAAGTGAAGTTGGATGGAGTTGTGTCAAAAGGCCCTACCCCAGATAAAACGACCCGCGAGTTCGGAACACGTATCCGAACGCTTCGCAAGGAGCTGGCTCTGAGCCAGGAAGACCTTGGCGAAGTAGCTGGTCTCCACCGCACCTACATCGGCCACCTCGAGCGTGGCGAAGTTAACCCTTCGCTGATCAACATTCTCCGCGTCGCCAAAGCTCTCAAAGTCGACCCCTCTGACTTGGTTTCTGGACTGAAGGTTCCAAGAAAGTAGTCAACGGCGCCCTGTGGCGCTGTTACCAAATACGAACGCGTTCGCTTGGCTCCAAAAAGAGTGCGTCCGAGGCCGTCACGTTGAAGGCCTCGTAGAACTCGTTCAGGTTTCGCACGATTTGATTGCACCGCGCCTCAGCCGGTGAGTGAGGGTCGATCGTAGCGAGACGTCGTGCTTCTTCGGGACGGGACTTCCCGCGCCAGACCTGGGCCCAGCCCAGGAACACGCGCTGGACCCCGGTGAACCCGTCAATCACGGGCGCCTCCTGTCCCTTGAGTGAGATCTCGTAGGCCTTGAGGGCAATGGCCAACCCACCCAGGTCGCCAATGTTCTCACCAATAGTCAGCGCACCGTTGAGGTGAACGTCGGGAGCGGCCATCGGCGTCAGCGCGTCGTACTGCGTGATCAGGCTCGCCGTTAGCGCCTCGAAGGCCGCACGGTCGTCGTCAGTCCACCAGTTCGATAGGTTGCCGTCGCCGTCGTACTTTGACCCCTGGTCGTCAAAACCGTGACCGATTTCGTGGCCAATGACGGCACCGATGCCGCCATAGTTGACGGCGTCGTCAGCGTCGACGTTGAAGAACGGCGGCTGCAGGATGGCGGCGGGGAAAACAATCTGGTTCAAACCCGGGTTGTAGTACGCGTTCACCGTCTGGGGGAACATGTGCCACTCCTGGCGGTCTACCGGCTGGCCGATCTTGGCGAAGGCATAGTTGCGACCGAACACGTTCATGGCGGCAAGGTTGGCGATGAGGTCGTCACGAACAATGGTGAGCGCGCTGTAGTCGCGCCACTTGTCGGGGTAGCCAATCATCGGCGAGAACTTGGACAACTTTTCGAAGGCCCGCTCCTTGGTCGCCGCCGTCATCCACGGCAGACCAGCAATTTCGACGCGGTAGGCCTCGATGAGGTTGGCCACCAGCTCCTCCATACGCTCCTTCGCCCGAGGTGGGAAGTAGCGAGCGACAAAGTGTTCACCGATGGCTTCGCCGAGGCCGCCCTCGACCAGCGCCACCGCACGCTTCCAGCGGTCGCGCATCTCGGGCACACCCGACAGGGTCGTGCCAAAGAAGGCGAAGTTCTCCTCCACCAGTGCCTTGTGGAGGTAGGGGGCCGAACCGCTCAAGGTGTGCCAGAGTAGCCACGAGGACCACGACGCTGCGTCGAAGTCGGCCAGCAGCGTGTTCACGCCTTCGAAGAATGAGGGTTGGCGGACAATCAAGGTTTCGACCACCGAGGCCGGTGTCTGTGAGGCCGCCTGCCAGGCGTCGACGTCGAAGTGCGACAGCACACTCTTCAACTCGACCAACGACATCTTGTTGTAGGTACGATCGGCTTCACGATTCGCCACTGAGTCCCAGTGATGACTCGCGATTGCCGTTTCGAGCGCGACCACACGAGCGGCGTGACCGGCGGCGTCGTCAATTCCCGCCAGCGTCAGCATTCGCTCGATGTGCGCGGCGAGGGCTTCGAGCAAGGCTGCGTGCTGCTCTTCGCGGTAGTAGGACTCGTCGGGCATGCTGAGGCCGCTCTGACCAACGTAGGAGATGTACGAGGTGGAGTCCTTCTTATCCGTGTCGATGTAGTGGTAGAAAAATCCGCCGTGGCCGCGCGCTTCGAGGGTGCCGAGAATCGTGGCAAAGTCGGCCACGTTTGTCACTCGAGTTGCGAGATCGAGATCGGCGGCGATTGGCGCGAGACCAGCGGCCTCGATGCGCTCTTCGTCCATGAACGAGGCGTAGAGATCGCCAATCTTCTGCGCCGTGGAACCAGGCTCGCCACCCTGCGCCGCCAACTCTTCAATAATCGTGCGCACTCGCTCGATACTGCTTTCTCGCAGTAGGTCGAAGGCACCAAATCGACCGCGGTCACTGGGAATCTCGACCTCACGCAACCACGTGCCGTTGGTGAAGAGGAACAGGTCGTCCTGGGGGCGTACACCCTGGTCAATGGAGTCGAGGTTGAGGCCGCTGGGGGCATACGTGGCGAAGTCAGTCATAGGTAGGGATGCTAGCAACGCCCTAGGATTCGAACGTGACTACTGCCCTGCTCGTAATTGACTTTCAAGAAGGCGTGGTGGCTGACGCCGCCAACGTTCTCGCTGTTCGCGACAACATCAACGCCCTCATCGCTCGGGCTCGAGCCACGGGCACGCCACTCGTCTTCGTCCAGCACCATGATGACGAACTCATCCGAGACACGCCGGCCTGGCAGCTCCGCGAGGAC
Organism: Acidimicrobiales bacterium; assembly: GCA_036787185.1. Classification (GTDB taxonomy): domain Bacteria; phylum Actinomycetota; class Acidimicrobiia; order Acidimicrobiales; family RAAP-2; genus RAAP-2. Next base: position 6,104 of record DAIQPT010000049.1, read on the forward strand.
CTCGCCTATGTTCCTGGCGACCACCTGGTCGAAAAGACCTTCACCGACTCCTTCGCCGGCACCACGCTCGATGAGGTACTAAAAGCGCAGGGCGCAACCCACCTGGTAATCGCCGGCGCGCAGTCCAATTGGTGCGTCAACGCGGCCGCCCGTTCTGCACTGGTCCACGGCTACGACGTCACCTTGGTCGCCGACGCCCACACCACGTCGGACGTGGAGCTGCCATCGGGCACGTTGACGGGTCAGCAGATCATTGACTACACCAACCTGCACTTCCACTGGCTCGGGTATCCCGGTCGCCAGGTGGAAACGGCCACCACGGCCGACATCACGTTCGCCTAGCGGCGAGCCTGCAGTTCAGCGACCACGGCCTTGCCGTTGGCCTGGCCCTTGGTCACCTTCATCACCAGTCCCGTGAAGAAACCGGCCAGCTTGTCATCACCGTCGCGGTAGCGACCCCACTCGTCGGGGTTGGCCGCGATGAGTTCTTCGACAATGGCGCCGAGTGAATCGGCCGACATCTGCTCGTAGCCCTTGGCCTTGGCGATGGCGGCGGGGTCACCACCGTCGGTCAGCAAGATGCTGATGACGTCCTTGGCCTGCGTGGCCGACAGGGCGCCCGACTGCTCCATCTTGACCGTGGTCACGAAGGCATCGGCGTCGAGCGACGCCGCCTGGTCAACATTGGCGGCCAGTTCGTTGGCCACGCGCGAAATCGCGAGAGCTGCGTCACCGCCAGCGGCAACCGTCTCGTGGACGAAGCGCTCGAGCCCAAGGTCAATCACTACTTCAATCGCGTCGATCTGGGCAGGGGTAGGCGACGTCAGCGTCGCCACCAGCGCGGCCCGGCGCTCGGCCGGCATCGCCGGCAGGGCGGCGCGGACGGCGTCCTGCCACTCCTGGCTGGGGGCGAGGTCAACGAGGTCGGGGTCGCGGAAGTAGCGGTAGTCCTCGGCGTCCTCCTTGACGCGCAGAGTGGAAGTCTCCCCCATCACTTCGTCCCAGTGGCGCGTTTCCTGACGGACCGTGCCGCCCTCTTCGAGGAGCTCGATCTGGCGAAGGGCCTCGTAGTCAATGGCGCGCTGGAGGCTGCGCAACGAGTTGAGGTTCTTGATTTCGCAGCGGGTACCGAAGGGCTCGCCCGCCTTGCGTACCGAGACGTTGGCGTCGATGCGCATCGAGCCCTCTTCCATGCGACCGTCAGAAGCGCCGGTGGCGATCAAGATGCCGCGCAACTCGGCGGCGTAGGCGCGGGCCTGGGCCGAGGAGCGGATGTCTGGGGCTGAAACGATTTCCACCAGTGGCACACCACAGCGGTTGTAGTCGACCAGCGAACGATCGGCGCCAGCCAGTCGTCCGGATCCACCGACGTGCGTGGTCTTGCCGGTGTCTTCTTCCATGTGGGCGCGCTCGATGCCGACGCGTGAGCCGTCGGGTAGGTCGAGGTACCCATCAGCGTTGATCGGCAGGTCGTACTGCGAGATCTGGTAGTCCTTGCTCTGGTCCGGGTAGAAGTAGTTCTTCCGGTGGAACGTCGAGGGCGCAATGGTGCAGTGCAGGGCCATGCCGATGCGCATCGCCAACTCCACCGCTTCGCGGTTCAGGACCGGGAGCGAGCCGGGCAGGCCGAGGCAGATCGGGCAGACGTTCGAGTTGGGCTCGTTCCCGAAGTGGTTCTCGCATCCGCAGAACAATTTCGACTTCGTCAAGAGCTCGGTGTGGACCTCGAGGCCCACGACCATTTCCCATCCGTTAGGCAACTGGGTCATGCGCGACCGTCCGCAATCTCGAGCACGCGGGCCGTGGCCAGCAGCAGAGCTTCGGAGCGACCAGGACCAAGCAACTGCACGCCGATTGGCAGATCGGCTTCGCCGGTGCCGAAGGGCACCGACAGGGCGGGGTCGCCGGCCAGGTTGGTCGGAATGGTAAAGACGTCGTTGAGGTACATCGCCATCGGGTCCTTGGTCTTGGTGCCGAATTCGAAGGCCACGCCCGGAGTGGTCGCACCGAGAATCACGTCAACCTGCTCGTAGGCACGGGCGAAAGCGTTGATGGTGAGCGTGCGGACCTTGAGGGCCTGACCGTAGTAGGCGTCGAAGTATCCGGCCGAGAGGGCGTAGGTGCCGAGCATGATGCGACGCTTGACCTCGGCGCCGAAGCCCAGGGTTCGCGTCGCCTCCATCATCGCGGTCACGTCGGCGCCGTCAACGCGGTTGCCGAAGCGGACACCGTCGTAGCGGGCGAGGTTGCTCGACGCTTCGGCCGGTGCAATCAAGTAGTACGCACTCAGGCCGAGGCTCAGCTCGGGGATCGAGAGCTCCACAATCTCGGCACCAGCCTCACGAAGCACGTCAGCGGCACGGTGCACGCTGGCGAGCACTTCGGGGTCAGAGCCTTCGTAGAGTTCCTTGACGAGACCCACGCGCTTGCCGGCCACACCGTCATTGACGTGCGCGACGAGCGATGGTGAGGGTTCAGGCAGCGACGTTGAGTCCAGCGGGTCGTGACCGGCGAGGACTTCGAGCAACAAGGCCGAGTCGGTCACCGTCTTGGAGAACGGGCCGATCTGGTCGAGCGAGGACGCGAAGGCGATCAGGCCGTAGCGCGACACGAGGCCGTAGGTGGGCTTCACGCCAACGATGCCGCAGAGGGCCGCGGGCTGGCGGATGGAGCCACCGGTGTCCGATCCCAGCGAGATGCTCGTCATGTCGGCCGCAACGGCGGCGGCCGAGCCACCCGACGAGCCACCGGGCACGCGCTTGGGGTCGAGGGGGTTGCGGGTGGGGCCGAAGGCGGAATTGTCCGTGGACGATCCCATG
>DAIQPT010000009.1:0-34640 GCA_036787185.1 Acidimicrobiales bacterium
GAGGTGATCACCGTCTCTCTTCAGGTGCGTCCATTTGCGATCAAGGAAGGTCACGGCCGTGACGAGGAAGGTGTCGTCACCGAAGGGAGAATTGAGCGGCACCAGAATGCCGGTGCCCATCGCCGGCAGCGCGAGCGAGTCACGGGGCACGCTGATGGTCACCATGGCGGCGCTTGCCGTTGGCACCGATCGCAGGGCATCAAGGGCGGGGGCGAAGGAGCCAGCGATGGCGCCAGTGATTGGTGCCGGTGTCGCGAGAATGACGTCGTTGGCCGGCGTGCACATGTGCTGGGTGTCCACTTCCCAGGCGTAGGCGCTGGTGGGCGAGCGGCGGAGCGCGGTGACGGGGTCGTTGCAACGCAGAATAACGCCGCGCGCCTCAAGGGTTGCCACAAGTGCACTGACGAGGGAGCCGACACCTCGCTCAAGGGAGTAGAACGCGGGGCCGGATTCTGCGACGGTGGTTGAGGGACCCGGCACCGCCGGGCCGGACGCCCCGATGTTCTTCATCAATGACCCCTTCTTTTGGGCGGCCTTGAGGAGAGCGGGGAATACTGACTTGGCGGAGAGATCGTCCACGCGGCCAGCTTGAATGCCGCCGATCATCGGCTCGATCAATTGGTAGGTCAGCTCACTGCCGAGCTTGTGTCGCAGGATCTCGCCAATGGAGGTGTCGTCACCGGCGACCCACGATGAGGGGAAGTGCTCGTCTCGCCACGCCGCCCATCGAGCGCCGCGAGAGAGCCCCCGAAGGCCGCGGAGCGATGCGGCGCTGGTGGGTACGCCGAGCACCATGCCGGACGGCAGGGGGTCGAGATGCCCATTGATGTAGACGGAGGCACCGGAGGCGGCGATGGGTGCGAGTTCGCTTTCGAGTCCCAGATCCTTGGCTAGTTGGACCGCTTCGGGGCGACGAGCCAAGAACCCGTCAGCACCCAAGTCAATGGTGCGACCGGCAAACGTCGTTGTCGCCAGACTTCCACCAAATCGGCTGCCCGCCTCGATGACTTCAATACGCGGCGTTTCGCCAGTTGGCCCGGCGACGCCGCCGGACAGCTGGTAGGCCGCGCTCAGTCCGCTAATGCCACCGCCAATGATGACGACGGACCGTCGAGTCATTCGGCGTTGGCGGCGACCACGTCGGCCAGCATGGCCATGAATGCAGGGTCGTCGTTCAACGAGACTGTGCGCACCAGGTTGAGACCCAGTTCGTGGGCCAGTTCCTGTGCCTGGATGTCGATGTCGAAGAGAACCTCGAGGTGGTCCGAGACAAAGCCGATGGGGCACGAGACGACATCAGTGATGCCAGCCGCGTGCTTGGCGCGAAGCACGTCCAAAATGTCCGGTCCGATCCACGGGTCGGCGGTGCGACCGGCGGACTGCCAGGTGAGGTCCCACGACTGGAGGCCGGCCTTGGCGGCCGCCAGTTCCGCGGAGGCGCGCAGTTGTTCGGGGTAGGTGTCGCCGTTGGCGAGGATCTTCTCCGGCAGCGAGTGGGCGGAGAAGAGCACTTCGGTGGTAGCGCGACGCTCCTCGGGAATGGTGGCGAGAGCAGCGTTGACACGATCGGCGATGATGGCGATGAAATCGGGGTTGTCCCACCACGAGTGAATCTCGGTGAGTCGGACGTGGTCGCCCAGCACGGCCCGAGCACGGTCCATGTACTGGGTGGTCGACATCGACGATGAGTGCGGCGCGAGCACCAGTCCAATGACGTGCTCAAAGCCATCCTCAATGAAACTCGGAGCCGTGTCTTCAATCATTGGTGGCTCGTACTTTGAGCCGAAGCGAACGTCGAAGCGACCAGGAAAGCGCGCCTCGAGCTGCTCGGCAATGCCGGCTACCTGGGCGGCCGTGCGGGCGGCGAGCGGCGAGGTGCCACCGAGGTCGTTGTAGCGGTCCTGCAACTCCTTCAAGAGCTCGGGGGTCGGTGGGCGACCGTGGCGAATGCGGGTGTAGTACGCCTCCACGTCAGCGGGCGTGGTCGGGGTGCCGTACGCCATAACCAATACGCCAATCTTTTGCTGCGTCATCGAACGCCTGCCTTTCCTTCGTTGTGCACTGCCTTGACCACCGCTTCGAGGACGGTGGGGTCGGTCGACGGCAAGACGCCGTGACCGAGGTTAAAGATGTAGCCAGCGTCGGTGCCCGCGCGGGCCAGGACTTCGCGGGCGGCGTCCACGCCGAGCTCGGCCCCCGACATGCAGCGCGCTGGGTCGAGGTTGCCCTGGACCGCTTTACCAACGCGGCGACGGCCCTCATCGAGGTCGACGTGCCAGTCGATGCCTACGACGTCAGATCCGGCATCCTTCATCAACGTGAGAAGTTCCCCCGTGCCGACGCCAAAGAGAATGGTGGGCACGTTGAGATCCTTGATGCCGGCGAACACGCGCTGCGTGGCGGGGAGGACGAAACGCTCGTATTCATCGCGCGTCAGGCTGCCTGCCCACGAGTCGAAGAGCTGCAGGGCGCGGGCCCCGTGGGCGACCTGGGCGCGCATGAAAGAGATCGTGATGTCGACCAGGCGGTCCATGAGGGCTGCAAACAGGGTCGGGTCGGCGTGCATCAGTGACTTGATGACGGCGAATTCCCGCGTGGGGGCGCCTTCGACCAAGTAGCTCGCCACGGTGAAAGGTGCACCGGCAAAGCCAATCAGCGGCGTGTCGGTTGCGGCTAACTGTTCGACGACGAGGTCGACGGTCTTCGAGACGTGCGCAATGTCGGCGTCGGTCAGGTCGCGCAAGCGTTCCAGGTCAGCCGAGGAACGGAAGGGCTGGGCGATGACTGGACCCCGACCGGGGACGACGTCGACACCAAAGTCAATGGCGTGATACGGCACGACGATGTCGGAGAAAAGAATGGCCGCGTCGACGCCGTACCGGCGTACGGGCTGCATCGTGACCTCGCAGGCCAGAGCGGGGTCGGCGATGGCGTCAAGGATGGAGCCGGTGCCGCGCAGGGCACGGTATTCCGGGAGCGAGCGACCGGCCTGTCGCATGAACCACACGGGGACGTGGTCCACCGACTCGCCTCGGCAGGCTCGAAGAAATACGGGGTCGCTCACGGTGCTCCTTTAGACGGCCCCAGCCTAGGGGCTAAGGCCTGATTTGGGGTCTCTGGCAGTCACCTACACTTGATAGACCTCTTTGCGTACCACGAAAGGTAGCTATGGCACACGAGCGCGAGATTGCCCAAGAGCAGGCGTTCCTTGAGCTGGCCTTGGACGCATTGGAGCACATGCGGTCCGAAGCGCAGTCGATGCGCGACGACGTGGCAGTGGCCAGTCGACGGGGTGTCGGTGACCTCGTGGAGCGTGACGTTGCGATGGGCACCGCCCTGCAGCGCCTCGATCAGTTGGCTATCGGTGACCAGCCACTCTTCTTTGGTCGTATTGACTACTTCGCTGAAGACGGTCTGTCTGATGGTGACACCTACCACGTTGGCCGACTCGCCGTCTCCGATGCTGAACTGAATCCTCTGGTCGTCGACTGGCGAGCACCCGTGGCCGAAGCCTTCTACCGGGCCACCGGCGTCGAGGCCCTGGGTCTGGCGCGTCGTCGTCACGTCGCCATTCGTGGGCGCGTGGTGCAGGGCGTTGAAGACGAATACTTCCCCGACGCCAACGGCGAGCTGCACACTCCCGCTGGCGAAGAACGTCCGGCAACGGCCGAAGGCCTCGTGGAAGGCGGCATGGCCCTTGGGGGTCCGGGCGCACTTCTGGCGGCCTTGGGGCAGGCTCGCACCGGTCGCATGGGTGACATCGTCGCCACTATTCAGGGCGAACAGGACCAGATCATTCGCCACCCGCTCGCTGGCATTTTGCTGGTGCAGGGTGGACCCGGTACCGGAAAGACCGCCGTCGCACTGCACCGCGCGGCCTACCTGCTCTTCACGCACCGCGCCTCGCTCGAGCGACAGGGTGTCTTAGTCGTAGGACCGAACCCACTGTTCCTCAATTACATCGAGAACGTCTTGCCCTCGCTGGGTGAATCGGGTGTCACGCTGTCCACCATCTCGGGACTCGTCACCAATGTCGTGGTGTCCGCCCAAGATTCGGAAGAAGTCGACCGGTTGAAGGGCGATGCCCGCATGGCCACCCTGCTGGCTCGTGCCGTGCGCACCCGTCAGCGCCCTCTGCGAGAGGACATGACCATTCCGGTGGGCCGTGCCTTCATCGTGGTCAAGGCCAGCGACACCCGCGACGTTATTGAGCGGGCCCGTCGCCGCCCTGGGAATCACAACTCTCGCCGGTCTGCCGTGGGCCGTGAGCTGGCAGCCCGCTTGGCTCAGCGCTACCACGCTCGCTTTGTCCGCGAGGGACTCGATGAAGTGGCTGCCGCCGAGGAATTGGCTGATCAGATTCGCGCCACCACGGAATTCAAGCAGTTGCTCCAGCGCATTTGGCCCCGTCTTTCGGGGCAGGACTTACTGCACGACCTCTTTGGGGCACCAGCACTGTTGCGTGCCGCAGGCAAGGACCTGTTCAGCGAGGAAGAACTCGCGCTGCTGGCACGTCCACGAAGTGCGGCCCTTGAAGACGTGCAGTGGACCAAGGCCGACGCCGCGCTCATTGACGAGGCCCGTGTGCTGCTCGGACCGCGCAAGCGACCACGCTCGAAGACCAAAGCGGCCGAAATCACGGAACTCAACGGCGTCGACCTTGACTCCTTCGCCCCGGATGTGCGGGCTGCGGCCCTGCGCGAAGCCCAGCGCCTCGCGCCCACCGTGTCACTTGAGATGGACGAAGCAGAGTTCGCCACCTACGGCCACATCGTGGTTGACGAAGCCCAGGACTTGTCGCCCATGGAGCTGCGCGTTCTCAAGCGCCGCGACCTCGCGGGCTCGATGACCATTGTGGGAGACATGGGACAGGCCACGACGGCCGGCTCATCGGCGTCCTGGAACACGGTGCTCGAAATCCTCGAGCCCCGCCGTGCTCCCACCCGAGTCGATCTCACCGTGAGCTACCGCACTCCCGAAGAGGTGCTGGACTTCGCGGCACCGACTCTTCGGGCCGCCACGCCCGACCTCGACCCACCGCGCCCAGTGCGCCGGGCTGGCTCCGTGCCAACGGTGGCCCAGGTCTCCGCAGCGGAATTTGCCACGACGCTGGTGGCCGTTGTTTCTCAGGAACGCGACGTCGTCGCGCCGGGTCGACTGGCTGTTGTTGTGACCACCGACCGCATTGCCGAGATCGTGGATCTGCTGACCAGTGCTGGCCTCACCGCGGTGGACCCCCGCGATGGCGCGACCAAGGGCCTCGGTGCCGACCTCGTCGTTCTAGGCGCGGAAGGGGCGAACGGCCTTGAATTCGACGGTGTCGTTGTCGTCGAGCCGGCCGAAATTGCTCGCCGTGGCGCGTCCAGCGGCAGCGAGCCCACGGCTCGCGGTTTGCGCACGCTGTACGTGGCCATGACCCGTCCGACCCGTCGCCTGGCGATTGTGGCGAGCCAACCGCTACCTCCGTCGTTGCGATAGCACTTATCTCTTTCGCCCCAGAACGAGATTTCTTTTGTCGGTGGTAGAACTGTAGTAATGAGTCAGGCCATTCCCCTCGAAAATCTGGCGAAGTCCGACAAGATCGTCCACGATCGCCCTCCGATGCTGGCCATCGGTGTGATGATCTGGCTCGGCAGCGAGCTGATGTTCTTCTCGGGTCTCTTCGCGGCCCTCTTCACCATCCGTGCCCACCTCACCGCGTGGCCACCGACGGGCACCAAATTGGACGTTGTCCAGTCAGGTATTTTCACGATCATCCTGGTCGCCTCGTCCTTCACGATGCAGTGGGCCGTGTACTTGATTGAGCACCGCCGCCGTGCCGGGGCTCGCCGCTGGACCATCATCACCATCGTGATGGGTGCGGTGTTCGTCGGTAATCAGATCTACGAATGGACCCACCTGGCGACGCGTTGGTACACCAACGCCTACGGTTCCGTCTTCTACATCACGACGGGTATTCACGGTCTCCACGTGTTCCTGGGTCTCGTCGCCATGTTGTTCTTGTTGTTCCGTATGCGAGGCACCGAGGGTGACCCGGGTGAACTGTCGACCTTCCAGGCCGTCAGTTACTACTGGCACTTCGTTGACGTCGTCTGGATTGGGCTCTACTCAGCCCTCTTCTTGTTGAAGTAGGTCGATATGAAACTTCTTCGCCACGCTCCACTCATGGTGCTCGCGCTTGCGCTGGGCGCCGCCCCTTTTGTCGCCGTTACACCGGCGAGCGCTTCGGGCGCCACTGGCAGCTCGGGTGTGACCGGTATGACGGGGACGTCCGGCAGTACCGGATCCACCGGTATGACGGGCACCAGCGGATCGACCGGTGCCACGGGTTCGGCGGGAATGACGGCCCTTCGCTCAGTCACGATGTCGTCGACCTCGTCGCCGTTCCAGACCACCCGTTTCAACGCCGGTACGCCGTACTCGAGCATTGTGGTCAAGAACCCCAAGACGGGGGCCATTGAGTCCTACGGCAACTCGGCCATTACCTACAACGTGCCTTCGTCCTCGCTGAACGCGTTGGGTGAAGCGCTGTACATGTCGAACTGCGCCTCCTGCCACGGCGTTGCCGCCAACGGTGTGCCCTCCGGTGGCACCTCGGGGAGCTACCCGAACCTGGTTGGCCTGGGTGCAGCCACGATTGACTTCTGGGTCGCCTCGGGCCGCATGCCCGCCGCCAACCCTCGCGCGGTGCAGGCCGAGCGCGGCATTCCTCGCCTTAACGCGGCGCAGGCCGAAGCCATTGCGGCATGGGTCAACTCACTCCACCCGAGCTACCCCGCCATTCCGTCGGTCAACCTCGCTTCCGCCAACGTGTCGGACGGACAGGCCCTGTTCGCCCTGAACTGCGCCGCCTGCCACACCATCGAGGGTGACGGCGACGCCCTGGCCGCGAACACCTACGCACCGTCGCTGCGCAATATTCCCGCCTATCAGGTCGTTGAAGCAATCCGCACCGGTCCCGGCAACATGCCGCGTTTCACCGGTAACTTGAGCGACTTCCAGGTGCGCGACATCGTTGCGTACGTCACCTCGGAGATCCAGCACCCCCGCAACAACGGTGGTCTCGGTCTGGGTGGTTTGGGACCGGTTGCCGAAGGCTTCGTTGGTTTGTTGTTGGGCGTGGGCCTCTTGGCCCTCGTCGGGTATTGGGTAGGAGAGCGCGAGTGAGCGAGCACGAACAGCGCACCCCAGTTGCCATTTCGGGTCTGTCAGTTGACGACCCGCACTTGCAGCCGGCGGCGCGACGTCCAGAATTAGTTGAGCGGGTCATCACGATCCTCTTCGTTGTCGGCATCATTCTGTGTGTCGGCTTTGGCGTGGCGTACGTTCAGAACTGGGCCCCGTGGACGTTGGGCGCCACCATGGGTGGTGGCCTGAGCTTCCTCGGTATCGGATTGATCGCGTGGGGTAAGTACCTCATGCCTCGCGGTCCATTCGTCGAAGAGCGCCACTCGTTGGCCAGCTCTGAAGAAGAGCGCACCGCCTTCGCGGCTGCAGTCGTCGAGCGTGGTGGCGCCGTGGTTAAGCGCCGCAAGGTCCTGGGTGGCCTGCTCGGTACGGGCCTCGGTGTCTTCGGCGTGGTCGCAGCGTTCCCACTGGTTCGCAGCCTGGGCCCGATGCCTAAGGGCACCCTCTTCCACACTGACTGGGCCAAGGGTACGTACCTTGTCGACATCACCGGACGTCGTGTCAACGTGTCGGACCTCGCTATTGGCTCCATCGTGACTGTGTTCCCAGAAGGCATGCAGGACACTGACAACGGTCAGGCCGTTGACCAGACTGTGCTGATCCGTCTGTCGAACAGCGACTTCACGACTATGAAGGGTCGCGAGACGTGGGGTCCCCAGGGCTACGTGGCCTACTCCAAGCTCTGCACCCACTTGGGCTGCCCCGTGGGTCTGTACGAACAGGAACTTGAGCTCTTGGTGTGCCCGTGCCACCAGTCGATGTTCAACGTGCTCAACGGCGCCATGCCGACCTTCGGCCCCGCGCCTCGTCCGCTGCCACAGTTGCCTCTCATGGTTGACGCCATGGGCTACCTGCAGTCGCAGTCGGACTTCAAGGAACCAGTGGGTCCAGGATTCTGGGAGCGTCGTTCATGAGTAAGACCAAGGCCACCAAGTCGACCAACCCTTACGGCAAGGTCGGCGACATCCTGAATGAGCTTGACGACCGCCTCGGCGTCGCCAAGGGTCGCAGCCTGCTCGACAAGGTCTTCCCCGACCACTGGTCCTTCATGCTGGGTGAAATCGCCCTCTACTCCTTCATCGTGCTGCTGTTGACGGGTATTTTCCTGACGCTGTACTACATCCCCTCGTCGTCGCTGGTTACGTACCACGGCAGCTACTTGCCGCTGGTTGGACAGAAGATCTCGGAGGCGTACGCTTCGTCGGTCAACCTGTCCTTCGCGGTGCGCGGTGGTCTGTTGATGCGTCAGATGCACCACTGGGCCTGCGACATTTTCGTAGGCGCCATCATCGTGCACATGGCCCGCGTGTTCTTCACCGGTGCTTTCCGTAAGCCGCGTGAGCTGAACTGGACGATTGGTACGACGTTGCTCGTCCTGGCGATCGCCGAAGGCTTCCTCGGCTACTCGCTGCCCGACGACCTGGTCTCGGGCACCGGCATCCGCATCGCGTACTCGATCATCTTGTCGATTCCGGTGGTCGGTACCTACGTTGCCTTCTTCCTCTTTGGCGGCAACTTCCCCGGCACGACCATCATTCCGCGGTTCTTCATCATCCACGTCCTGATCATTCCGTTGATCCTGCTTGGACTCGTTGGCGCTCACCTGTACCTGTTGGTGCGCCAGAAGCACACGCAGTTCCCAGGCAAGGGCCGCACCGAAAACAACGTGGTGGGAACCCCGATGTACCCGGTCTTCATGGCCAAGACCACTGGCTTCTTGCTGGTGGTCGGTGGCGCCATCGCCCTGCTGGGCGCCTTTGCCCAGATCAACCCGATTTGGCAGTTCGGCTTCTACGACGCGGCCCGCATCTCCTACGCCGTGCAGCCCGACTTCTACATGGGCTTCCTCGATGGTGCCCTGCGTATCATGCCGGCCTGGGAGTTCAGTGGCTTCGGTCACACCATTCCGCTGGAAGTGACGCTCCCGTCAGTGGTCTTCCCGGGCATTGTGTTCACCCTCGTGTACATGTGGCCCGGTATCGAGCGCAAGTACACCAAGGACAACGAGCTTCACAACCTGCTCGACCGCCCCAGCCTGCGCCCCAAGCGCACGGCCGCTGGCGCCTCGGTGTTTGCTCTTATGGCAATTCTCTTCATCGGATCGTCCACGGACGTTATTGCCAACTTCTTCCACATGTCGTTGAACACGGTCCTGTGGCTGATGCGTATCTTGACCATTGTGGTGCCGCTGATCACGTACCCCGTGACGTACCGCATCTGCAAGGAAATGCAGGGCTTCGCCGGGGCCGGTAAGCGTAAGACGACGAACGTCGTCGTGCGTACCGCCGACGGTGAGTACGTGGCCACGCCCGCTCCGGTCTACGTCGATGACGCGCACCACGAGTTGGACGCACTGCCGGTGCCGACCTTCGTAGTCGAGACCGACGAGGTCGCCCCCTCGGTCGCGGAGGACGCCCCGACGGGTGTCCGTCGCGCCGAGCGCTAAACCACCAATGATTCGTCGGCTCCTGGCCGCCTCTGTCCTGATTGGTGCTCTCGGCACCTCAATGACGGCAGGTGCCGCTCCGGTTGCCTCGGGCCTGGCATGGAATATTGTTGCCCACTCAACACGTGGTGTCTTGGTCTCCGACGCGATGCTGACGTCGGGGGGTGTTCGTTTCCGCGCTATTCGCCTGACCAGCGGGAACGTCCTGCTGCGTTGGCACGTGGGATCACAGGACCCGCCCGGTGCCATCGGAAAGGTGCCCGTCGACGCGAGGAACGCCATTGACTGGTCCAGCGAGGGCCTTGCGGGAGTCCTGGCCGTCTTCAACGGAGGATTCAAGATTGCTGCTCACGCCGGTGGCTCGATGGCCGATGGTGTTACTACGGCGCCCTTGGTGAAGGGTGACGCGACCATTGCGCTCAACGCGCAGGGCCGCTGGCAGATGGGTGTGTGGGGAACACCGGGCTTTCCGAGTGCGTCCTTCCGACCAATTGCCATTCGACAAAATCTCATGCCACTGGTCGAGGCCGGCGTACCCACACCCGCGGCCCTGTCGCCGTCGTGGAGCCAATGGGGGAGTCCCCTCAACTACCGACCAGCCGAACCACGGACCGCTCTCGGCGTTGACGCTCAGGGCAATCTGATTTACATCGCGACCATGACGGGTGTCCTGCCCAGTCAATTAGCTCGCGCGCTGGCCAGCGCCGGTGCGAGGTTTGGCATGGAACTCGACATGAACCCCTACTGGCCCATCCTCGGTGCGTCCACCAGTCCGCTCCACTCGCCGGGGGAAATGCCGGTCCAGATTCCCGGGAGTGAGCACAGCCCCTCGGTGTTCTTTTCCGGATGGGAACGTGACTTCTTCGTGGCGGTGGCGGAGCCCGTGAACCCCAGCTGTGGGTGGTCGGCCCCAGGGCTCACCAGCCCCACCGCGGCCCGTCCGCAGCCACTGCACCTCGAGGCACCGGCGTCATTCGCCGGACTGGCCAAGGGCGTAATGTTGCAGTTGTGTCAATTGACGCCCTAACCAACTGGCCTCCGGCGTCCTCACTTCTTTCGCCCACGGCGCTCGAGGGACGCACCGCGGTTCACCTTTTGGGTGCCCACACCTACGCCACCTCGGTCACGCCGCGCTCGGCGACGTCGACACCCGCGGCCATTCGCGCGGCCCTTGCTCGCTACTCGACCTACCTCTTTGACGAGGACTGTGACTTGCGTGATCTCGTTTCCGTTGTCGACCACGGTGACATTGATGACCCCGACCACGCTGGTGCTGGCGCCCTGGAGGACGCCCTCACGACGACCCCTGGTCCGTGGGTGCTGCTGGGCGGCGACAACGCCTTGACCTGGCGCGCGATGCGGGCGCTGGCGGGTGACTTGTCTGGTTGGGGGCTCATTACCCTCGACGCCCATTTGGATATGCGCGACGGGGTGAGTAACGGCTCACCGGTGCGCCAGCTCCTCGAGGAGGGGCTCCCGGGATCGCACGTGGTCCAAATTGGACTCGCGGATTTCTCTAACTCGAGTCACTATGCCCGCCGCGCTCGGGCCGCCGGCGTGACCCTGGTCTCGCGACGCGAACTCGCGGCCCGACCACTCACTGAGGTGCTCGCCGAGGCCTTGGCCGTTGCTGGGGCGAATGGCCGTCCGGTCTACGTTGATATTGACGTCGACGTGTGTGACCGTAGTGTGGTGCCGGGCTGTCCCGCCGCGGCCCCCGGCGGGCTGAGCGCCCACGAACTACGCACGATTGTTCGCCACCTCGCCAGCGATCCCCGCGTTCGCGCACTCGACCTGACCGAGATTGACGTTGACCGTGACAGCCCTGATGAACGTACTATTCGACTCGCCGCACTGCTCTTGCTGGAAGCGGTGGCGGGCATTGCAAGGAGACAATCATGACCATTGCCATCACGAGAAACGCGCTGCGACGCGACGAGCTACTCCGAATCGCGCGCGACCTCGAATCGGTGACGCTGGCCGACGATGTTCTCGAAGTGCTGCGGCACCAACGGGCCGCGATTGAAGAAATGGTGCAGTCGGGAACACCGGTGTATGGCGTATCGACCGGCTTTGGATCCCTGGCGACGACGTTCGTCGCTCCGGAGCAGCGCCGAGACCTGCAGCGCGCTCTAGTGCGTTCCCACGCCGCGGGGGTGGGCACACCGATCGAGCGTGAAGTGGTGCGCGCAATGATGGTCTCGCGTCTCACCACCTTGTGCTCCAGCGTGTCTGGTGTTCGGGTGGAAACGGCCCAGGCCTACGCGGCACTTCTGAACGCCAACATCACCCCCGTCGTCTACGAGTACGGCTCACTCGGTTGCTCCGGTGACCTGGCCCCATTAGCTCACGTGGCCATGGTGCTGATGGGTGAGGGCGAGGCGGCGTTGCCAGACGGCACCGTCGTGTCCGGGGCTGAGGCACTCGCCGCCGCCGGACTGGCACCGCTGGAGTTGGCCGAGAAGGAGGGCTTGGCCCTGCTCAACGGCACCGACGGCATGCTGGGTCACTTAATCCTGGCGATTGAGGATGGCTTGCGACTGGTCGACACGGCCGACCTCGCCGCCGCTATTTCGATTCAGGCGCTGCGCGGCACCGATAAGACTCTGCGCGCTGAACTGCAGGCCCTTCGGCCCCACGTAGGCCAGGCGGTCTCGGCCGCCAATATGGCCCGCCTGCTGGCAGACTCGCCCATGATTGCCTCGCACGCGACGGACATGTCGCAGGTGCAAGACGCCTACTCCCTGCGCTGCGCGCCACAGGTGCACGGCGCGGTGCGCGACACCTTCGCCCACGCCGCCCACGTTGCTGACGTGGAGTTGGCCAGCTCAATCGACAATCCTTCGGTGTTGGCCGACGGCACCTTGTCGTCCAACGGCAACTTCCACGGTGCCCCCGTGGCCTACGTGCTGGACTTTCTCGCCATCGCGGTGGCCGACCTCGCGTCGATGGCCGAGCGTCGCACCGACCGCATGCTCGACGTACACCGCTCGCACGGCCTGGCGCCGTTCTTGGCGGAGCAGGCCGGCGTGGACTCGGGCCTGATGATCGCTCAGTACACGCAGGCGGGCTTGGTGTCGGATATGAAGCGACTCGCCGTTCCCGCCAGCGTGGACTCCATCCCTTCGTCGGCCATGCAGGAAGACCACGTCTCGATGGGCTGGCACGCGGCCCGCAAGCTGCGTCGCAGCCTTGAAGCGTTGGCCGACGTGGTGGCCATTGAACTGGTGGCCGGCGCGCGCGCCATGGCGTTGCGTTCACCATTGACCGCATCGCCCGCCACGCAGGCGGTCATTGATGTCGTCAACAAGGCGACGGGTGGGCCGGGTCACGACCGGTATCTCAGCCCCGAGCTCCGCCGGGTTGGCGCCCTCGTGCGCAGTGGCGAGCTCTTGGCGCTCGCGCAATCATTCGTAGTAGTGGAGTAGGCAAAGGAGCCAACAATGGAAGGTGCACGTCCCGTTCGGGCCGCTCGAGGAACGACCCTGCGAGCCCAAGGCTGGCAACAAGAGGGTGCCCTGCGCATGCTCGAAAACAATCTCGACCCCGAGGTGGCCGAGCGTCCCGATGACCTCGTCGTCTACGGCGGTACCGGAAGGGCCGCACGGGACTGGCGGAGTTTTGACGCGCTGGTGCGCACGCTCACGACGCTAAAGAACGACGAGACCATGCTGGTGCAGTCCGGCCGACCCGTCGGTGTGTTCACGACCCACGAGTGGGCCCCGCGCGTGTTGATCGCGAACTCCAACCTGGTGGGCGACTGGGCCACGTGGCCGGAGTTCCGACGCTTAGAAGCTCTCGGCTTGACGATGTACGGCCAGATGACGGCGGGCTCGTGGATCTACATCGGCACCCAGGGCATCCTGCAGGGCACCTACGAAACTTTCGCCGCCGTCGCGGCGAAGCGCTTCGGTGGCACCCTCGCGGGCACGTTGACGTTGACGGCCGGAGCCGGTGGCATGGGTGGTGCCCAGCCGTTGGCGGTCACAATGAATGACGGCGTGTGCCTGTGCGTGGACGTTGACCCGAGCCGTCTGCAGCGCCGCGTGGACCACCGCTACCTGGACGAGTGGACCGACAACATGGACGAGGCCATTGCGCGCGTCCTCGAGGCCAAGAAAACCCGCACACCACTGTCGGTCGGCCTGCTGGGCAACGCCGCCACGGTCTTTCCCGAGCTCTTGCGTCGTGGTGTCGACATCGACATCGTCACGGACCAGACCTCGGCACACGACCCACTGAGCTACCTGCCCGAGGGCATCGACCTCGATCACTGGCAGGAGTACGCCGAAAAGAAGCCCGAGGAGTTCACCGATCGGGCCCGTCAGTCCATGGCTCAGCACGTGGAGGCCATGGTCGGCTTCATGGACGCCGGCGCCGAAGTCTTCGACTACGGCAACTCGATTCGTGGTGAGGCTCTGTCGGGCGGGTTCACTCGGGCCTTCGCCTTCCCTGGCTTCGTCCCCGCCTATATCCGTCCGCTCTTCAGCGAGGGCAAAGGCCCCTTCCGCTGGGCCGCGCTGTCGGGCGACCCCGCCGACATCCGGCGCACCGACCAGGCCGTCCTCGACCTCTTCCCCGAGAACGACGCCCTGCGTCGCTGGATTACCAAGGCCCAGGACAAGGTGGCCTTTCAGGGTCTGCCGGCGCGCATCTGTTGGCTTGGGTACGGCGAACGCGACAAGGCCGGTGTCTTGTTCAACGACCTCGTCGCATCCGGCGAAGTCTCCGCACCGTTGGCCATTGGCCGCGACCATCTGGACTCGGGTTCGGTGGCCTCGCCGTATCGCGAAACCGAATCGATGCTCGACGGTTCCGACGCCATTGCCGACTGGCCGCTGCTGAACGCCATGGTCAACACGGCCTCGGGTGCGTCGTGGGTCTCGATCCACCACGGTGGTGGTGTGGGCATTGGCCGCTCGATTCACGCCGGCCAAGTGTGCATTGCCGACGGCACACCACTCGCCCGTCAGAAGATTGAGCGAGTCCTCACGAACGACCCCGGCATGGGCGTTATTCGCCACGTGGACGCGGGCTACGAGATTGCCGAAACCACCGCTGCGGAGCGGGGGGTGCGCATCCCGATGCGCGAGGGCGAATGAGTTCGCTGGCCATCACCAACATTGGTGAACTGCTGACGAATGACCCCACCGTCGGCGACGGATCACCGGTGGGTCGCCTCACTGGTGCGGCCATCGTCCTCGAAGAGGGGCGAGTGGCCTGGGTCGGACCGGCGTCACAGGTGCCGGCTGCCGACAGTCAGCTCGACGCGAATGGCGCGGCGGTGCTGCCGGGCTTCGTGGACTCCCACACCCACAGTGTCTTCGCGGGGGAGCGCAGCGACGAGTTCGAGGCCCGCATGGCCGGCCAGCGTTACGACGGGGGTGGCATTCGTCGCACCGTGGCGGCGACGCGCGCCGCCAGCGATGCGGCCCTGCGTGAGGCCACCGCGGCCCGCGTGCACGCCCTCCAAAGCGGCGGGGTAACGACCTTCGAGAGCAAAACCGGGTACGACCTCACGCTCGAGGGTGAGGCACGACTCCTCGCGGTTACCGAAGGCTTTACCGGCGAGACGACGTTTCTGGGCGCCCACGTGGTGCCCGAGGAGTTCTCCCACGACCGCGACGGCTACGTTGCGCTGGTGACCGGTCCAATGATGGAGGCCTGTGCATCGGCACGGTGGGTCGACGTCTTTTGTGATCAGGGCGCCTTCAGCGTTGACGAAGCTCGCACCATCCTCACGGCGGCCCTGTTTCGTGGCAAGGAAATTCGTCTGCACGGCAACCAACTTGGTCACACCGGCGGTGTGCAGCTCGCCGTCGAGCTCGGGTGCGCCAGTGTCGATCACTGCACGTATGTTTCTAATGACGACCTCGAGGCGCTGGCTGGATCATCGACCGTTGCGACGTTGTTGCCCGGCGCTGAATTCTCCACTCGCTCGCCCTACCCGTCGGGCCGACGGTTTCTCGACGCCGGCGTCACGGTGGCGCTGGCCACCGACTGCAACCCCGGTACCTCTTACGTCACCTCGATGGGGTTCGTCATTGCCCTGGCGGTACGGGAGATGGCAATGACCGTTGACGAGGCCGTGCTGGCCGCCACACTGGGTGGGGCCACCGCACTGCGTCGCACTGACGTCGGCCATCTTCGCCCCGGCGCGTCCGGTGACCTCGTCGTGCTCGACGCCCCCCGCGTGGCCCACCTGGCCTATCGACCCGGCGCGTCGTTAGTGCGAACCGTGGTCCGTGCGGGTGCGGTGTTGTAACAGGGGCGTCGTAGGGTCGAACTGCTTATCAAGAGTGCGTGGAGGGGACCAGCCCGCCGAGACGCCGCCAACCGGGCACGAGGCCACGGTGGTACCGCTGGTATCGATAAGGAGACCCCATGTCTGTTCCCATCACGGTGCCGTGTGTGCTCTACACGCCAGGTCACCAGACCCACTACATCCAGGCCACTCGCCCGCCCTTCGGGCCGGAGAGGCCATGCGTGATTCTCGCGGCTCACGCCGACGGCACAATCAACGTCGAGACCGGTGACGGACCGGTCTCACTGTGGCACCACGACCCGACACGATTGGCGGCCATCATCGCTGAGCACGGGGAGCGGCCCATAAGTTACTTCCCTCAGCGTGGCATGCTCAAGTTCCTCCGCCCCGAGGGGTCGCCGGTCGTCTGTGTGGCCCGGGCTGACCAGGGGCGCACCCCGTGTTTGGCGACACCCACGGGCACCTCGCTTCTGGAGCAGATCCTTGAAACGGGTGGCTTTCTTGGTCGCGTTGCGGTGACGGACGACGGCGGTGACTGACCCTGACCGCGTGGAGAATGTCACAGCCACTCCCTATGGTGGATGTATGAAGAGCACCCCCATCCCCAGTTCCCTGCCCACTACGTTCGGCGCCCTGAAAGCTTCCGGCTTCGTCAACAAGTCCATTCGCCAGGAACTCCGTGACAACCTCGAGGCGCGACTGCGCGAGGGGCGCCCCCTGTCGAGTGCGGTGCTCGGGTACGAGGACACAGTGCTGCCCCAACTCGAGACGGCTCTTTTGGCCGGACACGACATCATCCTGCTCGGTGAGCGCGGCCAGGCCAAGACCCGCATGATCCGCTCACTCACGCAATTGCTGGACGAGTGGTTGCCCATCATCGCCGGCAGCGACGTGCGCGACAACCCCTTTGCCCCGATCTCCGCTTTCGGCATTGAGACGGTGGCCGAACTCGGTGACGAGACGCCCATCGCGTGGGTGCACCGTGACGAGCGCTTCGCCGAGAAGCTCGCCTCGCCCGACACGTCGATGGCCGACCTCATTGGCGAGGTTGACCCGATCAAGGTGGCCGGCGGTCTCTACCTTGATGACCCGCGAGCCCTGTCCTTTGGCCTGGTGCCCAAGTCCAACCGCGGTATCTTCGCCATCAACGAGCTCCCCGACCTTTCCGAGCGCATTCAAGTGGGCCTGCTCAACGTGCTCGAAGAACGCGATGTGCAGATTCGCGGCCACCTGGTTCGCTTGGACCTCGACGTGTTGGTTGTGGCGACGGCCAACCCCGAGGACTACACCAACCGTGGTCGACTCATCACACCACTGAAGGACCGGTTCGGTTCGCAGATTCGCACGCACTACCCCCAGTCCATTGCCACCGAAGTCGCCATCATCAAGCAAGAGGCCCACGTGCCGGAAGCGGACCGACCCGTGACCGTGCCGTGGTTCATTGACGACATCGTGGCCCGCGTGTCCCACGTGGCTCGTCAGAGCCCATTGATTTCCCAGAAGTCGGGAGTTTCGGTCCGCCTGTCTATCGCCAACTACGAGACGGTGGTGGCGAGCGCCCTGCGCCGCGCCCTGCGCACCGGTGACGCGACCGTCACCCCACGCATCAGTGACCTCGCCGCCATGGTGCAGTCGAGCCAGGGCAAGTTGGAGTTCGACACGATGGGTGACGAGGACACCGACCAGATCATCGCTGCGCTGATTGGTCTCGCGGTGCGTCAGGCCTTTATGGACTTCGTCATTTTGGATGACGCCGCCGCGATTGTCTCGGCCTTCGATGGTGAGGCCGTGTTGCACGTGGGTGACGACCTGCCGGACGCCGACTACACCGCCTTCCTCGAGGCGATGCCGGCGCTGCGCGCGGCGGCGCGCTCGCTCTACGCCACCGAGCCGAATGAGGGTGAACTGGCGTCGGCGGCCGAGCTCGTTCTCGAGGGGCTGTATTTGACCAAGCGCCTGGCGAAGGACGCCGCCGGAGCCCGCGCCCTCTACCGCTCGAGGAATCGCTAAGTGCCGATTCGCTACGGCTTTCACAAAATCGGTGACGGCGATGGTGACGACGTCGATCTCGATGAGGTCCTGCGCCTCCTGAGCGAGGACTTTTTGGAGACTGGCGACCTCGAAGGAGCCATGGAGCGTCTCCTGCGCGAGGGCTTCCACGACGCCGACGGCAAGAAGGTTGACGGGATTGACGACCTACTGGAGCGGCTGCGCGGGAAGAAGCGCGCCCTCGAACGCGATCTCGACCCCGAGGGCGAACTCCTGCGCTACCACCAGCGCATGGATGAGATTGAGGCCATGGAAGCCGCGAGCGCCGAGGAGCTGCTCGAGGAGGCGAAAGCCTCGGGCGACCAGCGCCGTCTCGAGGTCACTCAGGAGCTCGTGGCCGAGAGGGCCCTCCAGCGCGACCTGATGGGCGAGCGACTCGACGAACGACTCCTGGGGTACCAGGAGTACGAGTTCGTGTCATCCGAGGCTCGTGAGGCCTACGAGGCACTGATGCAGGAGCTCCGCGAGGACATGCTGGCCACCTACTTCGAAAAGACCAAGGAACTCTTCACCAATGAGGAGGGCCAGTGGGATGAACTGCGCGCCATGATGGACGCGCTGTCGACCATGATCGAACAAGACCGACGTGGCGAGCCGTTAGATCCATCCTTCGACGCCTTCATGGAGCACTACGGCGAGTACTTCCCGGGTGCCACCTCCCTTGAGGACGTTGTGCGCATGATGGCCGAGCGGGCCGCGGCGGCCGAAGCCATGTTCAACTCACTGCCGGCTGAGCAACAACAGGAACTCCGTGGCCTGTTCGAAAACATGTGGTCGTCACTGGATATGCAGTTCTCGATGTCTCGACTGACGTCGAACTTACGCCAAGCGATGCCCGACCTCGACTGGCAGCGGGCCCAGCGCCTCCGGGGGCAACGCGGCGGCTCCTTCTCGTCCGCCGCCTCCACGATGGCCCAGCTCGGGGAACTCGGTCAGCTCGAGAACTTCCTCGAACAGGGTCGCGCCGCCGACGGCCTCGCGGAGATTGACATCGACGCGGTGCGCCGCAACCTCGGTGACGACGCCGCACGCCACGTGGAGACGCTGCGCAAGGCCACGCGCCAGCTACGCGAACAGGGCTTCGTTGATCGCAGTGGCGGCGAGACCTCACTCACCGCTAAGGGAATTCGCCACATCGGCCAGCAGGCCCTGCGTGACTTATTCCGCCAGTTAAAGAACTCGCCGGCGCTTGGCGCACACCGCACACCGGGCGTGGCTCGCGGCGGTGACCGCGAGGAGACGTCCAAGCAGTGGGAGCCCGGTGAGCCCGTGAATCTCCACCTCTCGCACACGCTCCGTCAGGCCGTCTTGCGCCAAGGCCCCGGCACCCCGGTGCGCCTAATTCCTGAGGACTTCATGGTCGAGGAGTTTGAGGCGACCAAGCGGTCGGCCACGGTCTTCGCCATTGACCTCTCGCTCTCAATGGCGATGCGCGGCAACCTCGTACCGGCCAAGAAGATGGTCTTGGCACTCACCGCGTTGATCCGCTCGAAGTTCCCACGGGACTTCGTGGCCGTTGTCGGCTTTGGCGAGATCGCCCAGGAACTTCGACTCGAGGACATTCCCGGTCTCACGATTGACTACAACTACGGCACCAACCTGCAGCACGCGTTGGCATTGAGTCGCCACCTCTTGCGCAACGAAAAGGGTGAGCGGCAAATTGTGGTCGTGACCGACGGTGAGCCGACCGCCCACCTCAACGACTACGGCGAGCCGTTCTTCTCGTGGCCCCCGGTGCCCGAAACCTTGCACCGCACGATGGCCGAGGTGCTGCGCTGCACCAAGGCGGGCATCACCATCAACACGTTCGCACTGGACATTGAGCGCAGCCAGTTCCCCTTCGTGGAGCAGATCGCGCGCGTCAATGGGGGCCGCACCTTCTACACCTCAGTCGATGACCTCGGCGCCTACGTGCTCGACGACTTCGTCCAGCACCGCCGCGCGGGCTAGTTGCCGACGGCGTCGGTTAGAACCTGGCGCACCGTGTCGAGGTAGACACTGAGGGCGTCGTCGTCGTACTCCTCATCGCCTTCCTCGTCCCACACGTCGTCACCGAACATGTCGTCAAAGTTGGGCACCACGGTTAGCAGCGCCACAAAGGAGTCGACGGCTACCGACGCCTGGTCGACCAGGTCGTCAGCCGCCTCGGCTAGTTCGAGGGCGTCGTAGCCGGTCTGCTCGGCGTCCACGTCGGCAATCACGACGGTGAAAGAAAGCCCGTCGGTGGCGGTGACGTGGAAGCTCACGCAGGCGCGCGCCGGCAGGAATGAGCCACCGGTCACGACATCAAAAGAACTGGCCACCAACTGGTCGTGGCGGAGCTCGTTCGAGGAGTGGCCCTCCATGGCGTCAAAGGCGTCCGCCACTCGGGCAGCAATTGTTGCAACGCGACTGGCCTGGTCATAGCCGACGGCGAACTCGCTCACGCGGGCCGGTGCGCCAAAGATGCCGCTTAGGGTGCCGTCCCCGGGTTCGTTGCGGACCACAATGGTGTTGACCAGCCCGGGGCCGTAGCTGGTCGAGGTTTCGACCAGCTGGCAGTGGGCGAGGTGCTCCACGCGGTCGAGGGAGTCAAAGGCAATGGTGGCCTGCGCCACCGTGGCCGGTGGGGCGACCTCCGCGAGGCGCTCGGCGAGCGCGTCGAGGTCGAGATCCAGATTGGCCCCGATGAAGAGACCGGCCTTGAACCACACCGCCATCTCACCGTCGCTCACGGCGGGTAGCAGGGCGTAGGTGTCGAAGGCCTCGAGCAAGGGTGCCGCGGCACGGTCGCGGAGGCCCTTGACGATGCGGCGTCGGGCGAAGGTAATGAGGAGCGACTGGTCGTCCTCATCCAGGCTCCAGCGCACCTCATTGGCCTCGTCGCTGGCGACGGTGTCGCGCACGAACGTGGCCAACTGGTCGTCCAGCGCGGACTCGCGGTAGCGGACGAGATCGTAGGCGAGGGGTTCGTAGCGGAAGTCGGCGAGGGGAGACGTCATGGTCTCCAGCGTAGGAGAAACCGACCGCTTCCTGAAAGTCCTGACACGGGCGTAAATCCCTATTCCGATTTGCAATTTTGCGGGAACTCCGACACAATGACACCGTTGTAATTACACCGGTAGTGCGGAGCTGCTGGTGGGGAGGAATGCAACGTGGAACTTATTAACTTGAACAACAACGCCGAGGACCGTGGCTGGCAGTCACGCGCCAACTGCATGGGCGTTGACCCTGATCTCTTTTTCCCCGAGCGCGGTGCATCAACGCGTGAAGCCAAGGAAGTGTGCCGCGGTTGCGTGGTCCGTCAGGACTGCCTCGAGTACGCCCTGGAAAACGGTGAGAAGTTTGGTATCTGGGGCGGTATGAGCGAGCGTGAGCGCCGCCGTCTGCGTCGCGCCCGCGCTATTGAGCGTCGCGCTCAGGCGTCGTAGTTCGCTGCGCGAGTCGCGCCTCGATTGTCGCGTCTGGGTCCAGCCCGAGCTGGGCCCAGCGTGACGAATCATTCCGGTCGAGCACCCGTTGCGGGGCCAGACCGACGAGCTCCCCTCGAAGGAGCTGCTCGTCACCCTGAAGTGACGACGCCACTTGGTCGTAGAGCGCACTGAGTGCCACGGCATCAACGTCAATGACGTTGCAACTCACCTGGGTGTCGCGGCCCACTTGCAGGTCCAGTGTTCGCACACCGGGCTGTCGCAGGGCGGTGGCCAATTCTTTGGTTCGCTCGAGTGACGTGTGGCTGAGCCACAGATTCCACGCCAGCAGTAGTGGCCGTGCTCCTACCGTGATCGCCCCCGAACGCGGGTCGGGTTGCTGGGGACCACGGTCGGGCCACAGATCGACAAAGCCGTGCTTGCGCACGAAGGGCAGGGAGCGCTCTCCTGAGCCCAGCGGGCCATAAAGGAAGACGGGGAGGCCCATGGTCTCGCCAACCCAGTCGGCGAGCTCGTCGCGAAGAACGACCGCGTCATCGAGTGTGTGCGGTGCGAGGGGCACGAAGGGGACCACGTCGACGGCTCCGAGCCGGGGGTGGACGCCCTGATGGTGGGTGAGGTCAATGGCGGCTACCGACGCGGTGAGCAGGGCGCGAACGTCCCGCAGAAGGGCCGGTGCCTCATTGATGAGCGTGAAGACCGAGCGGTGGTGGTCACCGTCGCTGTGGCGATCGGCGAAGGACGGGCCCGCGGCCTGTTCGAGTGACCGCAGCAGGGCCTCATCGTGGCCCTCCGAGACGTTGATGACGCACTCAAACATGGCTCCAGCCTACGAGAGAGGCCCCCGGCGGACGGGCGGTAGACTAGGGGAAGGCCTAAAGCAGTTCTTGAAGGAGCATCGTGAGCCAGATTCCGACCACTGAAGTCACCGAAGTCACCGACCCGGTCGGCCACGTCCAGGTCGTCTACCTCGGCCCCGTCGCTCCGCACTGGGAGTGCCGCATGGTCTTCGGCGATGAGGAGCAGATTCAGGGCTTCGTGGACCGCATTGACGCACGTCTGCGCTTCTTGCCTCCCCACGACCCGCAGTTCCGTCGCAACCGTGAGCGCGTGAACCGCGACGCCGAGCGCGAGAACCTGCTCGTCGAGTGGAACCTCGGGTACGAAGAAGAGGCCTAGGCCAGCGGCGAGTTCGTGACTCGCTGAAACCACGCCCCACTGTCGCCGAGTTCCTCGGCGGTGGGGAGCCCATCGACGCGCAAGAACGCGTCAAACACGCCTAGCCCGTGCGCCGCGTGCAACGCCGCGACAAATGAGGCCGCCTGGTCGTGGTGCGGCCCCTGGAGTGAAATACCGAACAGCGCCGCGGCCGCGTCTTCGCCACGAGCATCGGTGAGTCGGTAGCGTCGCCACGCTTCACGCAGTGCCCCTTGGGGGCCGTGGAGTGCTTCGGTAATGGTGAGCGCCGCGGCGTCAAAGAAGGCGGCCAGAGCCGCAGTGGCGGCGTTGATCGCGCGCGTCACGGTGGACTCCTCGGGCACCGACACGCCCTCGAGCAGTGCCGCGGGGTCGTTCATGAGGGCCGCCATGTTTTCGGGGTTCATCATCCCCTGGAGCTTGGTGAGCAAGTTGCCCTGTGCCGCGGCCGATTCCTGCACCGCATCCAGCAGCAACGCCCGCAGGGCATCGCCCGTGCCAGGTTGCGTCAGGACAACGTCAGCCGTGAACTCGCGCGCGAGCACGAACGTGAAGACCACATCGCGGTCGAGGGACCACTCGTCGGCGAAGGTCACGGCATTGTTCACCGCAATCAGGTGCTGGCTGGTCGTTCTCGGGAGCGCCAGTGCCGACAGCGCCCAGGACCGCTCGCTGAAGTGACCGGCGACACTCCCGAGCTGGAAGCCGAGGAACATCGGACCCATAACACTGGCCAGCTGGGCCATCATGGCGCCGCCCTCGAGTCCGGTGGTGTCGAGGGCCAGGGGCGACTGAGTCAACGGGGATAGCAGTGGCTTCCACTGGGCCAGGGCTGCCAAGGTGAGATCGGTGCGGTTGACCGCGGTAAGGGTGGGGTCGCTGGCGATCTCAAAGAGTGCGTCGACGTGGCGGGCCACCAGCGGAGCTAGTTCCTCGAGTCGCTGGCGCTGCGCGGGCAGCGGGTTGGGGTCGCCGTCCTCGCCGCGGGCGATGTTCAGCGCGAGTTGGGTCGCCGTCTGAAACCACGCGTCGGGTCCTTGCTGGCCCAACATATTGAACAAGTCACCGAACATGCCGCCCATGGGATCCGTCATGACTTCAGAGTATCGGCGCGGGAGGATGGGACAGACAACGCCTACGATGGGTGCCTATGGCCACGGACGTCGCACTGGATATCGGCACTACGTCGACCCGTGTGGCGACCTCCCGCGGCATTATCTTTGACGAGCCCACCTTGGTCGCCATTGACACCACCTCCGGCGCCGTCGTCGACGTTGGTCACAACGCGCTGTCACTGGTTGGTCGCACCCCACGCCACGTCGCCGTCTTTCGACCACTGTCGCAGGGCACCACGGTTGACTTCGACGTCACCGCCCGCCTGATCGCCGGCCTGCTTGAGCGCGCCGGTGTGTCGAAGTTGAGCCGCGCCCGCGTGGTGATGTCGGTCCCCTCGCTGGCGACGAGCATTGAGCGTCGCGCCCTGCGCCAGGCAGCCATGCAGGCCGGTGCGCGCGAGGTGTCACTGATGGAAGCCCCGATCGCCGCCGCGGTCGGACTGGGCATGCCGGTGCAGGAACCCATTGGTTCCGCCGTCGCCGTACTGGGCGGTGGCGCCTCCGAAGCGGCGCTCGTTTCGCTGGGCGGCATCGTGACTTCCGGCGCCCACCGTGTCGGTGGCAGTGATATCGACGCGAGTCTGGCCACCCTGCTGCGTCTGCGTCAGGGCGTGGTGGTGCCACCGGCGACCCTTGACGCCATCAAGTTGGGGCTTGGTTCCGCACGGCAGCGCACCGCCGGTCAGGCCGTCATCGTGCCGGCCCGCACCGTGGACAGCGGCCGACCCGTCGAGGTTGAGGTTCGCGCCGAGTTGGTCAATGAAGCGCTCGCCACCGTGGTGCAGGTAACGATCAAACTCATCCAGAAGTGCTTGGCCCAGGCGCCACCGGACCTGTCGCAAGACATTTCGCAGTCGGGACTGACCCTGGTGGGCGGGAATGCCGAACTGCAGGACTTCGCCGAACTACTGGCGCTATCGACCGGTGTGCAGATTCACGTCGCCCCCGAGCCATCCACCGTCATTATTCGCGGCCTGCAGATGTGCCTCGAACAGATGTCGACGATGCACGCCCTCTTTCGCGCCAACGACAACTAGTCCGCGTCGCGGCCGAGTTGGTTGACGGCTGCGCGCACCTGCCAGTCACGGTCGTCCGAGGCCTTGGCCAGCGCGTCGTCAATGTCGGGGCCTTCGAAGTTCGACAGCGCCACGATGGCCCGACGGCGCACCGGCGGCTTGTCATCGAGCGCGGCGATAATGATGTCGCGTGCGGCGTCGTCGCCGAGGGCACCGAGCGCGGCAATGGCGGCTTCGCGGCAGCGAGCATCGTCGTGATCACGAGCGACGGCAATGAGCGGCGACACCGCTGCGGGGGAGAGGAATTCGCCCAGCGCGAAGGCGGCGCCCTCGACCACCAACGCGTCCTCGTCGCCCACCATGGCAATGACGGTGTCGACAATGGCCGGTGCCGGAGAAATTTGTGAGACCTGTGTCAGGGCTTCGCGGCGCACGGTGACGTCTTCGTCACCGAGTGCGCGTAGCCACTGGTCATCGGTGACCACGGCCCGACGCGCCAGTCCGCGAAGCGCCAGGACGCGAGCGCGAGCAACGGGGTGTTCCAGTGTCTCGACGAGGAGCGTTTCGTCAGCGGCGCTAGTGGTGAAGCCGGCCCGCAAGAGTGATTCGACGAAGGTCTCGGGTAAGTTGAGGTCACTGTGCACACGTCTATCTCACCATCTTCTTGGCGCCGCCGTGTCATTCGGGTGGCGATTGCCTTTGTCATCGTCTTCGCGGTGGCCGTCATCGGTGCCTCTCGCTGGCAACTCAACGAGTACGCCATTACGCCGGGCCAGTCCACGAACGTCACGCCACTGGTGAGCGTGAAAGGCCTCGCAACCAACGCTCACCCCGATCAGGTCAACTTTGTTGACGTGTGGCTCCAGCAACTGAGCATGCTGCAGTACGTGCGTATGCAGTTCGAGAAGAACGTGACGTTTGTGTCCGGTCAGCAGCTCGAAGAGCCCGGCGTCCCCACGAGTGAACTCGTGGCCCAGGGCTACCAGCAGATGAATGACGCCAAGGTGGCGGCCGAGGCGGCCGCGCTGCGGGCCCTGGGCTGGACGTTGACGCCGACGGCGACGGGCGCCGTGATCACCGGAGTGACGGCCGAATCTCCGGCGAGCACCGCCGGCTTGAAGGTGCAGGACCGTATCGTCGCCGCCAATGGCCACGCGGTGACCTCGAGCTGTGGCCTGGTGGCCGTACTGCACGCCATGCCCGCGGGAACCCACCTGACGCTCACCATTGTCAAGCAGGGGTTCACGGCAATTGGTGTGCCCACCACCGGCGCCACCGTCACCGTGCATCTGGTAACCGCGGGTCCGCCAGCCGGCGCACAGGGTGACGGGTGCCCGGGGGTCAACGGCGTCGACCGTTCGTTCATCGGCGTTGGGCTCGAAGACGGCGTGCGCTACAACTTTCCTGCGACCTTCGCCATCAATACCGCCTCAATTGGCGGTCCCTCGGCCGGACTCGCGATGACCGTCGCCATTTTGGATCTGTTGTCAAAGGGGTCGCTGACCGGGGGGCACGCCATTGCAACCACCGGCACCATCGACGCCTACGGCAACGTCGGCGAGGTTGGCGGGGTGGCGCAGAAGACCATCGCAGTCGAAAACGCGGGGGTGAAGTACTTCTTCGTGCCGGCTGGTGAAGCGGCCGTCGCCCAGTCCGAGGCGACACCCGGTTTCCACGTAATTGGTGTGACCACGCTCGCGCAGGTGCTGACCTATCTCCACCGTATGGGTGGGTCACTTCCCGTCTCGATAACTCCTCCCGCGAAACCATAAATCGCAGCCCTCACGCCGTAGTCTGGATGCATGGAAGAACGCCGTATTCTCTCGACCCCCCGCCACACGTCTGCTGACGTTTCGCGCATCGCCTTCACGACGGTGCGCAAGGGGTTCGACCCCCAGGAAGTTCGCGCCTACCTCGACTCCGTTTCCCGTGAGATGCAGCAGTTTGAATCACGTCTCCGTGACCTCGAGGCCCAGCTCACCGACGCCAACCGCCGGGCGGCGAACCCGACGTTTGACGAAGCCACGCTGACCAGTGCCCTCGGCGCCCAGAGTGCGGCCATTCTCCGCTCGGCCCACGAAGAGGCCGGTCGCGTGACCGCCGAAGCGCAGGAGCGAGCCACCACCACTTTTGCCGAAGCCCAGAAGCGCGCCGCGATGCACCTCATTGAGGCCCAGGAGCGCATCACCATCATGCTGACCGATGGCGAGCAGACAGCCCAGCAGCTCGAAACGGAAGCCCGCGAAGTCGCGGATCGCCTCATCGAGACCGCCAAAATCAACGCTGATTCGCTCGTTGAGCGAGGTCGCGCACAGGGCCGGGCCATCGTGGAGCAGGCCAACGAAGCGCAGCGCATGATCCTGAACGACCTCGCCGTGAAGCGCAAGGCCCTGACTATCCAAATTGAGCAGTTGCGAGCCGCGCGCGAGTCACTCCAGGACGCCGTCCAGGGCGTCCGTGACAACCTGGATGCCGCGCTCGCCACCATGGCCGCCTCCGATGATGACGCCCGTGACGCCGCCCTTGACGCGCTTCGCCTACGTCCCGTCACCCCCGAACCAACGCACGCGGAAGTGCTGGCCACGGTGCCTCTGCGTGACGTGGCGGAAGCAACGTTGACACCGATGCCGGTGACGCCCGCAATGACGCCAACGAACGAATCAACAACGGCGCCAGCCCCCACCCCCGAAAAGGTCGCCGCGCCGGCGCCGGCCAAGGAACACTTGGTTGAAGACGACCCCGCGGCCACCGACATTGTGAACGACATTTTCCAGCGCCTGCGCAAGGCGACCTTGGAGGAGCGTGGTGCATCCGCTCCGACGCCGAAAAAATCGGCGCCGGCACCCAAGGCGGAAACGCCGCTCGAGGAGCTCTTCGTGCGCCGCGACGCGGCCCTGGCTGACGGTTTGAGCGGCCTCACGCGAAAGGTCAAGCGCGCGCTACAGGACGACCAGAACATCATGCTGGAACGACTCCGTGACGTCCAGGGTGATGGCCAAGAGGAGCTCGAAGACGAGATGTTCCAGCGGGCTCGGTACGCCGAAGCCGCGATTGAAACGCTGACAGAGGTTGCGCAGGCCGGACGTGCCTTCGCGACCAGCGAGACCGGTGCCGACGGTGGTGCTGTTGACGCCGCCGCGCTACAGGACTGCGCCGCCGACCTGGCCGTCACGATTGTGCTGGCGTTGCGCAAGCGCATCATGGCTGACGGCAACGGTGCGGCCAGTGACCGAGCCAACGCGGCGTACAAGGAGTGGCGCGGTGCTCGCGTCGAGCGTTTGTGCACCGATGCCGCCCGTCGCGCGTTCCACATCGGCGTGTCGGCCGCGGCAACTGGTCGCAGCGTGCGATTCTTCCCTGCACCCAACGACGCGCCTTGTGACGCCTGCGCCCTCGACGGCCAGGCGCCGCCACGGGTACCCGGACAGGCCTTCCCCAGCGGTTCGTTCTACCCACCGCTGCACGCCGGCTGCGCCTGCACCATTCTCCCCGTGTGAGGCCACCACGTCGAGGCGTAGGCTAGCGACGTGACTACCACTTCTTCGGCCAGTACCCCTCGACCACGACGCTTCTCGCGTTTTTCGCCACGGGTCACCATCGGTATTCTCGTCGCCATCTTCGTGGTGCTGCTGACCTCTGTGCACTCGCTGGCCGTCTTTTGGACGGACCAGATGTGGTTTTCGCAGGCTGGCTTCGGAGACATCTTCACGACGATGTTCCTCACGCGACTGGTCCTCGGTCTCGTCTTTGGCGTGATTTTCTTCGCCCTTGTCTGGGGCAACCTGCTGCTCACCGATCGCTTTGGCGCTCGTGCGTTGACCTCCGCGCCCGAGGACGAGGCAGTGCGCCGTTTCCAGGCCGCGGTGCGTCCGCGCGCGAAGCTCCTCTACGGCATCCTCGCAGCAGTCCTCGCGCTTGTGGCCGGCATCGACGGTTCGGCGCAGTGGCAGACGTACTTGCTCTTCGTGCACCGTCAGTCATTTGATGCCACTGACCCGCTGTTCCACCTCAACGTTGGTTTCTACGTCTTCGTGCTGCCCTTCGTCTCGTTCGTGGCGACGTGGCTCCTGGTGGCACTCTTTGTGACCCTGCTGGTGACGACGGTCTTCCACTTCCTCAACGGCGGTATCCGTGCTGGCCGCCCCGCATTGACCGCTGATCCGCGCGTCAAGGCGCACCTCAGCGTGATCGGTGCGGCGATTGCCCTCCTCAAGGCGGTGGGCTACCTCATCGCACGGTGGCACTTGGTCAACGCGACCGGTGGCATCGTCCAAGGTGCGGGCTACACGGCAGTGCACGCTCGCGTGCCGGCGCAGTCCATCTTGATGTTCCTGTCCATCGCGTCGGCCCTCATCCTTCTGGCCAACGTGCGCAGCCGTGGCTGGTCGCTACCCGCCGTTGCCGTGGGACTGTGGGCGTTCGTCGCCCTGGTCATCGGCGTCATTTACCCGGCGTTACTGCAAACGGTCCACGTGGCTCCTGCCCAGTCGACGCTCGAAGCGCCGTACATTGAGCGCAATATCCAAGCGACACTCGCGGCCTACGGCCTCGACAAGGTCAGCTACCACAACTTCGCCTCGTCACCATCGGTGCCCGCCACCGAGCTGCGGGCCGATACGCCGACGTTGAACAACATTCGTCTCTGGGACCCGACAGCGCAGATCGCCCTCGAGACGGTGACGCGACGCCAGTCAATCCGCAGCTACTACACCTTCGCCTCACTGGCCGTTGACCGCTACCGCATCAACGGTGCGTTGACGCCGGTGCTGATCGGCACCCGCGAGCTGAACCCCACCAGCCTGCCAGCGACATCGTGGGTCAACACCCACCTGCAGTACACGCACGGCCTCGGTGTCGCTCTGTTGGCCGCGAACCAGGCCTCGAGTGGTAACCCCGTCTTCGACGTATCCAACGTGCCACCAATTACCGCTGGCGGCCTGGCGTCATTGACGCAGCCGGACATCTACTTCGGTGAGTATCTCAACGGGTGGGTGGCGGTAAACACCAAGCAGCCCGAGCTCGACTACCAGGTCAACGCTGGTACGAACGCCGGTCAGCTCGTCGAAACCCACTACACCGGCAAGGGTGGCGTTGCGGTGGGTGGGTTTGCCTCGCGTTTGGCCCTGGCCATTCGACTGGGTGATTTCAACTTCTTGATCTCGAACCAGATCACCCCGAAGAGCCGGGTGCTCTTCGTGCGTGACGTGACGGCGATGGCCTACAAGGCCGCGCCCTTCCTCTCCTACGGAGCAGCCCCGTACCCCGTGTTGGTCAACGGGGGCGTGGACTACGTGCTTGACGGCTTCACGACTTCAAGCAACTACCCCTACTCGCAGAGCGCCTCGAACCTGCCGGTCTTCCAGGGCAACTTGCCGTTGAACTACAACTACATTCGCAACTCGGTCAAGGTCGTTATCAACACCTACTCGGGTCAGATGACCTTCTACGCCATCGACCAGACGGACCCACTCCTGCGCGCCTACGAGGCCATGTTCCCTGGTCTGTTCAAGCCCGAGTCGCAGATGCCGGCGGTGATTCGTGACCACCTGCGCTATCCGAGTGAGTTGCTGT
Organism: Acidimicrobiales bacterium; assembly: GCA_036787185.1. GTDB lineage: Bacteria > Actinomycetota > Acidimicrobiia > Acidimicrobiales > RAAP-2 > RAAP-2. The sequence goes on from DAIQPT010000009.1 coordinate 30,258, forward strand.
CGGCGCAGGCCGCTCTCCTCGGCAACTACCACATCACCAACGCCTCGGCCTTCTACGACGGCTCCGACCGCTGGGACATCTCCCCGACGACTGGTGCGGGAACGCCGAGTCAGGCACTCGGTGTGGTGGGCACCACCGGCACCACTGGTGCCAGCGGGGTCTCCACCGTCACCACCTACGGACCGATGAACCCGTTGATTCAGGTGGGAGCGTTGCCGAATTCAACGAAGCAGCAGCTCCTCGAGTCGCTGGCCTACGTACCCGCTGGGAACACCAGTCAGGTGCAGACGCTGTCGGCCTTCGTCGAGGTGACGTCCAACCCTGACAACTACGGACAGATCAGCGTGTACGAAACGCCACGGGGGCAGTCAACGACGGGACCGGCCCAGGCCGACTCGGAAATCCAACAGAATGCCGACGTGTCGTCGATTATCACTCCACTCGACCAGCACGGGTCGCAGGTGCTGCTCGGGAACGACCTGATGATTCCGTTGGACCAGAGCATCCTCTACGTTCGCCCCCTCTACGTGACGGCCTCGTCGAACCCGATGCCGCAGCTGCGCTACGTGATTGCGGTCTTCAACCAGCAAGTGGCTATTTCTCCCACACTCGGCGGTGCCCTGAGTCAGGTGCTCGGTAACAGTGTGACCACGAACTCGGGCACCACTGGTGGTGGCAGCACGACCAAGACGGGCCAAACGGCTTCGTACTACTTGACCAAGGCTGCCGCCGACTACAGCGCGGCCCAGGTGGCGCTGAAGAGCGGCAACCTCGGGGCGTACCAGGCGGACGTGAATGCGATGAATGCTGCACTCACTGAGGCCCAAAGCGCACTGGCCAAAAAATAGCGAAGTGGCGGCCGCGCTCCGTTCCGTGTAGGATAGAACTCCCAACGCGGGGTGGAGCAGTCTGGTAGCTCGTCGGGCTCATAACCCGAAGGTCGTAGGTTCAAATCCTGCCCCCGCCACGAAGGGGTTTGCACATATATTGGGCAAACTCGCGACATAAGTCCTGGCTTTTCTCCCACCACGGAGGAAGGCCAGGACTTTGTTCGTTCTACGGCACCGGTTTCGTGATCATTATCAACAAGGACACGAAAAAACCGCCCCGAAGGGCGGCTCGTGTCGTGATGGGGCGTGGGCTGTCTAACAGCTCACCGGTTACATCATCGGATCATCGTCGGTTTTTCCCGAGATGACTGGCGGGCCGTTCGACCGCCCCGCACCAAGCGCCACGGCCAAGTACTCAGGCATCGCCTGACTACGCGGACGACCCCGGCGCTTCGTTGCCTTTTTTGCCGGCGTGCGCTCATCCCAGCGCTCGGCCAAACGAAAGTTCGTGGCCACGACAAACAGCATCGTTAAGAATCCCGTCTCTAATCCTCCGCGCACTCGAATTGAACCGGGTCGCAAGTTCTCCGAGGCCTCGTTCTTCAAGTCTCCAAAGAAACCTTCTACGCGGAGACCGCCAACCCCGTTTGATGACCCCCGTCGCCAGAAGGTGATGGCAACCGCGAGCGGGGCCCCGAGCGCACTCATTGTGGGTGCGCTCGGGGCCCTTGTTCGTTGGCTAGTAAAATTAGGAAATGACTGGCGAACCCACTTCACCGAAGGCTGCAACCGAGAGTCAGGTACGGCTTCGAGCATCCAACCCAGGTCGTGATGTGCAGCGTGTCGGCACGGCGCGCTTTCTCGATCAGCCCGTCTCAAACATCCACGGACCCGTCTGGGCGGTACTCGGCAACCTCGGTGACAGCCAGTGCTATCTCGGCGTGCAGGCCAAGGTGCAGGCGGTGCACGACGCGGTGGCTCGTCGCATTACCGCCGAAGGTTTTTTCAATCGTCTGATTGCCCCCGCCTTCACCATCGGCGTCTCGGACGGCCAACTGAACGGAACTCCCGAAATGCGCTTTTCGCTCATTGGTCGAGAAATCGTCAATGACGCCGTCTCGGTGCACCTCGCCGCGAACCAGGTGCAGGGTTTTGTCGCGGTCGTCGCTTGCGACAAGCCGCCCGTGGGCACGGTGGCTGCGCTGCTTGAACACAACGTTCCGTCGGTCATCTTGTCCGATGGCTCAATTCGCCCCGGCCATGACCCATTGACCGGCGACCGTATCGACCTCGTGACCGCCTTTCAGGTGGCGTCGAATCCGGACACCGAAGTGCGCGAGCGCTACACGATGAACGCCTGCCCCGGGCAGGGCAGCTGTGGTGGCATGTTCACCTACAACACCATGCAGACATTCATCGCGGTGCTCGGTCTTGAGCCGCTGCACATGGTGGCCCCGGGCTCAGACGATCCCCGTCGCCTCACCCAGTTCCCTGATGAACTTATTGACTGCCTCGTCGCGATGACGGAGAAGAATATTCGACCTCGCGACATTGTTACGCCGGCGTCACTACGCAACGCGATCATCGTGGCCATCGCCATGGGCGGTTCCACCAACGTGATGCTGCACAGCGTCGAGATTGCCCGAGCGGCCGGCCTGAATCTCTGGACCGACGTCATCAGTCAAGACGAGTTCAACCGACTGTCACGCGAGGTGCCGGTCATCGTCAATATGCGACCATTTGGCGCGTACTCCATGGTTGATGTCGAGACGTCTGGTGGCCTGCCCACGGTCGTCGCCGAGTTGCTTGCCGCCGGCTATCTTGACGGCAGCACCCTCACCTGCACTGGCGAAACCTTGGGTGAGCAAGTGGCCCGTTTGGCCCCACCCGCGGCCGACTCCGAAGTGATTTTCTCTGCCGCCGCTCCGTTCAAGGAAACGGGTGGCCTCCGTCTGCTGGGTGGCAACCTAGCGCCGAATGGTGGCGCCATTTTGAAACTGGCGGGCGTCGAGGGCGGCATCGTTGATGGCATCTTCACTGGAACAGCCCGCGTTTTTGACTCGGAGGAGTCGCTCATCGCGGCGCTCGAAACGGGCAAGGACTCATTCGCGGACAATGACATGGTCGTCATTCGCTACCTCGGCCCCCGCGGCGGACCTGGCATGCCCGAGATGCTGGACCCGACCTCCAAGATCACGACGCTCTGCCGAGACCGGGGCATCACGATTGCTCTGATGACCGACGCCCGTTTCTCTGGCGGATCGGTTGGATTGGTCATTGGGCACGTTGCCCCCGAAGCCTCCGTTGGTGGCCCCATTGCGCTTGTGGAGAACGGCGACACCATCATCGTTGACGTGAATCGTGACCTTCTTGAATGCGTCGAACTCCGCGATGAGGCGGTGCGGACGCAGCGCGAGCGGGCCTGGCATGACGCGGTCGCCGGCAATGGAGGTATTCACCCGTCAGTGCGTCCCGTCACCCACCGCGTCCTCAAGCGCATGCGAGCTACAGCAACATCTGCTCTTGACGGTGGCGGAATGGTCGACTTCTAGGATGGGCGCGACTGTCAGTGCCCTCGGACGAAGTCCTGAGTGGGAGGTACTTTGATGATTGCGACGACATCGACTTCAGTGTCGAGTATCTCGGTTCTGGTACTGGCCGTCTTCTTAGCGTGTGCCGTTGAAATGGTTGAGGCACTAACAATTGTGGTCGCGGTGGGCCACACGCGGGGTTGGCGTTGGGCCTTCGAAGGTGTGGTGGCCGCACTCGTGGCCCTCACCGCGCTGGTGGCCGTGTTCGGACCGGCACTGGTGCACGTGCCTCTGACCTGGCTGCGGTTGATTGTGGGTGGCGTGCTCCTCATTTTCGGCTTGCAGTGGCTGCGCAAGGCCGTCATGCGCTCGAGTGGCCTCAAGGCCAAACACGACGAGGACCTTATCTACGCCGAAACGGTCGCCGAGCTTCAGGCCGGCGGCGCCGCGGCCGGACGCGATCAGGTGGCCTTCATCATGGCCTTCAAGGGCGTCTTTCTCGAGGGACTCGAAGTCGTTATTACCGTCCTCACGCTGGGCACATCAGCCCACCGCTTGGGCCTAGCCGCGGCGGTCGCCACCGTCGCTGTGGTGCTCGTCGCAATCGTCGGCGTTATTGTGGCCAAGCAATTGTCGGTCGTGCCAGAAAATGCCATGAAGACCACCGTGGGTGTCATGCTCGTGTCGTACGGCACCTTCTGGGTGGGCGAGGGCCTCTCTGTTCGCTGGCCCGGCAGTGACGCCTTCTTGCTGGCGTTGGTCGGCATTTTCGCCGCCGCCGTCTTTGTCATGATTCAACTGTCACGCCGCGCCGTGTCGACCGCAGGAGTTGCCGCATGAGCACCCGTCCTTCACTCGTCGTTCGTCTCGTCAAAGGATTTGGTCAGTTCTGGTGGGACTTTCTCGTCGGTGACACACCGGAGTTGTTCGTCGCCACGCTCGTGATCATCGGCGTTACCGTGCTGGTCAGCAAGGTGTTGCACGTGGCCTCAGTGGCCACGGTGCTGCTGCCCGTGCTGGTG
>DAIQPT010000050.1:0-7274 GCA_036787185.1 Acidimicrobiales bacterium
ATCTGCTCGTTCGCCGGCGGTGACGTGGGGTCGATGACGGGCGGGGTGCGGTCGTCGCCGTCGACGGGGAGGCGACAGGCGATGCCGTAGGAGAGACCCTCCACGGTGCGTTCGTAGTACCAAAAGTTGCCGCGGCGCACCGGCACCGAGATGTCGGTCTCTTCAATGTGGGCCTTGAACTCGGCAAAGAGGGTCTCACGCAGCGGCTGCTGATCCTCCAGCATGGCGGCGCGGTAGGCGTTCTCGGCCTCGAGGTGCGCCAGGACCTCGGGATTAGTCTTCTCACGCAGCCAGAAGTAGGGATCGATGCGTTCGTCGCCGTGGTGCGTGATGGCGTGAGGGCGTTGAGCGGGGCGTGGGGCGTGGGGCATCCTTCCACTCTGCCAGACCGGTTGAGATTGGTGACCGAGTTAGTACTATGGGCGTAGGGAATATCCCCTAAAGGAGCCATATGTCGATTGACAATCTCGATTTCAGCCGCTACCAGCTCGGTTGGTCCGACGAACAGATTCCGGTCTTTAAGCCCAAGAAGGGCATCAACGAGGCCATCGTCCGTGAGATGTCAGGCATTAAGAACGAGGAACCGTGGATGCTCGAGTTCCGCCTCAACGCGCTCAAGCGCTTTGAGAAGAAGCCGATGCTGGACTGGTTTGCCACCCGCATGCCCGACCTCGACTTCAACGACATCTACTACTACATCAAGCCCACCGGTGGGCAGGTCGACCGATGGGAAGACCTTCCCGACGCGATCAAGAACACGTACGAGCGTCTGGGCATTCCTGAGGCCGAGCGCAAGTACCTCGCCGGCGTCACCGCGCAGTACGAGTCGGAAGTGGTTTTCCACCGCAACCGCGAGGACCTCGAGCGTCTGGGTGTGCTCTTCTGTGACATGGACACCGCGGTGCGCGAGTACCCCGACCTCGTCAAGAAGTACTTCGGTTCCGTTATCCCGCCGAACGACAACAAGTTCGCCGCGCTGAACTCAGCCGTGTGGTCGGGTGGCTCCTTCATCTACGTGCCTCCAGGGGTCAAGGTCGACCAGCCGCTGCAGGCCTACTTCCGCATCAACACCGAAAACATGGGTCAGTTCGAGCGCACACTCATCATCGCTGACGAGGGGTCACAGGTCCACTACGTCGAGGGCTGCTCGGCCCCCGTCTACTCGACCGACTCCCTGCACTCGGCCGTCGTGGAGCTTGTGGCCCTTAAGGGTGCTCGCATCACCTACACCACGATTCAGAACTGGTCCAACAACGTCTACAACCTCGTTACCAAGCGCGCCCGCGCCGAAGAAGAGGCTCACGTCGAGTGGATTGACGGCAACATTGGCTCACGCCTGACGATGAAGTACCCGTCGGTCTACCTGATGGGCCCCAAGGCCTCGGGTGAAGTGCTCTCCGTCGCCTACGCCGGCACCGGTCAGATCCAGGACGCCGGCGCCAAAATGGTGCACTGCGCTCCCGAGACCACCTCGACAATCGTGTCGAAGTCGATTTCGAAGGACGGCGGTCTCACCACCTACCGTGGCCTCGTCAAGGTCGAAGAAGGCGCCACTGGCGCGAAGAGTTTCGTGCGCTGCGACGCGCTGTTGCTCGACGAACTTTCGATTTCCGAGACCAAGCCGTACATGGAAGTAGGCGAGCAGGACGCGTCCATTGGCCACGAGGCGACCGTGTCAAAGATTGGTGACGACCAGTTGTTCTACCTGATGAGTCGCGGACTGACCGAGAGTCAGGCTATGGGCATGATCGTGAACGGCTTCATCGAGCCGGTCACCCGCACCCTGCCGATGGAGTACGCGGTCGAGTGGTCGCGCCTCATCGAACTGCAGATGGAAGGCTCAATCGGTTGAGGTGGCCGTCGCGTTGATCTCGTCAATGAGGGCGAGCACGCGACGTTCAATCTCATCGCGGATAGGTCGCACCGCGTCGACGCCCCGCCCCGCGGGGTCGTCGAGCTGCCAATCGAGGTACTGCACGCCCGGGAAGAACGGGCACTCATCACCGCACCCCATGGTGATGACGTAGTCCGAACCGGCCACAATCTCGCTCTGCAACACCTTGGGCGTGGCGCCCATGGCAATCAGGTCAATGCCCTTTTCCGCCATGGCTTCAATCACGGCCGGGTTGATCGTGTCCGCCGGTGCCGTACCGGCTGAGCGAACGCTAATGGCCCCTTTGCCGTGCACCATCAAAAAAGCGGCGGCCATCTGACTGCGACCGGCGTTGTGGACGCAGACGAAGAGGACTTCAGGCGCTGACATGGGGCTCCTTTGGTGTGAGAAAGACGGCGAGGGCAAGACCAATTGCGGCGCCAATCAGCTCGGCGACCATAAAGCCTGGTACCGACGAGGGCGCAATGCCGGCAAAGGAGTTGCTCAGCATGCGACCGACGCAAATGGCGGGGTTGGCAAAACTCGTGGAGCTGGTGAAGAAGTAGGCGGCGCCGATGTAGCACGCGACACTCGACGCCACTGATGACGATTGTCCCCGACGAACCAGGCTCACGATGACGAGAATGAGACCGGCGGTAGCGATGACCTCGGAGGTGAGGTGGGGAAGCGACGCACGGTGATGGGTGGATAGTTCGAGCGCGTGAAGGCCAAACATGACGTTGGACGCAATGGCCCCAAGACTGCAGCCCAGCACCTGGGCCAGTGGATAGGTCAGTCCATCTCGCCACGAGCGACGTCCGAGGGCGATATCCGTCCAGGTAACTAAGGGATTGAAGTGAGCTCCCGAGACCGGAGCGAGCACCGTGATCAAGACGAAGAGCGCGCCGGTGGTGGCCGCTGCATTTTCGAGCAGTTCGAGACCAATCGCGTTGGGCGAGAGCTGCTGCGCCGCGATACCGGAGCCCACGACCACCATGGTGAGTAGCGCACTGCCGATGAATTCACCGACGAGTGCCCGCGCACGCTGCATTAGTTGCTCACTGGGTCACGCCACATGGCATAGAGGTTAGCCCCACCCGCGGGATTGACCACCGTGTAAGTCTGCTGGAAGCCGAAGTGCTCGTAGAACCCGAGGTTGTCGCGGTTCTGCGTTTCGAGGTGAACCCCAACCCCGTCACGATCGGCAACGACGAGTCCCTCACGCACCAGAGCACTTCCGATACCGCGGCCGTGCACCGTCGGGTCGACGGTGAGCGACCACAGGTACCAGTGGGGCTGGCGCGGGTGTTTCTTGAGAACCTCTTGCTGGAGGCCCACGCCGCGACGCAATGCGCCTCGTTGTCCGCGAAAGGTCGCCCACGAGTACCGGGCTTGGCGGAGCTGGACCATCGGGGGCAAGGGGAACCCACCTGGCGCGAGCCACAGGGCCGCGCCGAGTATCACGCCGGAGTGATCGCGGGCAACGACGCAGCGACGATGCGTCATGGCGGGGGCGTAGACCGATTGGTGGAGTGCGATGAGCGATGCCTCGCGACGTTCGTCGTTCGGCAGGAGAAAGTGAAAGAACGGGTCGTCGCGATAGGCCCGCGCACTCAGCGCCGCGACCTCACGCACGTCCGCCGCCGACAGCTCCTCGCTGGACAGCGCGAAGGGGGCGGAATCCACAATTCGAGCGTACTCAGCGAACGGGCAAGTGGCACAATAGAAGTATGGGAATGCGTGAAGAGTGCAAGCACTATCAGAGCCGCACTTACAACTCTGGTGAGGTTGCTCGCTTCTGCTCGCTCGGGAACGCGCCGGACCAGCCGTGGTCCTGCCCCGAAAACTGCATGACCTTCGAGCCGCGCTTCGCTGACGTGGGCTGGCAGCACGGGTCACTGGCGCGGCGCCCCAACACCGAATCCGAGCCGGCACCGGAGATTCCCGTCGAGGATCGTCGCGACCTGCTCAAGGCGGCCAGCGACATTGTGGAATCGGTCGCCTCCGAGTTCATCGAGGAGCGTCGACGGGAGTTGGGCATCACCGATGGGCCCACGAAGCGACGCTGGCAGTTTTGGCGCCGCTAGGCGCTGGAACATGGCCACCACCCCATTACACTGACTCAGTCCCTTATGCCTACATTTCTTGAGTCCGCCCACGCCCTGGCTTCCAGCCACCACGACGCCTCCCGGCGCGAGTCCTTTGAGCGGTTTCAGGCCGTCGGACTGCCCACGACCTCAGACGAAGTCTGGCGTTACGCGCCACTGCGCGACTTCGCCTTGGACAATTTCTCCTTGGAAGCCGCGCTCGCGGTGCCGACCTTGTCGCCCTTCGCTGTCGCACTCCGTGAGCGCGCCGGTGTGTTGGTGCACCTCGTCAACGGCGTCCTGATTTCCGTCGACGGCGAGGCCGAAGGCCTGTCCATCACCCAGCCGGCATCCTCGGTTGCTTCGACGGCCGACCGGTACCGCAACGACGCTTTCGCCCTCCTCAACTGTGCGTTGACCCCGAACCCCGTACTCATTACGGTGGCGGCGAACGCACACATCGCCGAACCCGTGCTGGTGGTCAACACCACGACGGCCGGCACCTCCTTCCCGCAGTTGCAGATCACGCTGGGCCAGTCGAGCTCGTGCTCCATCGTCGAGTACCTCGATGGCGGCGCCAACGCTCTGGTCCTCCCGTTGACGGAATTCCACGTGGGTGACAACGCCTCGTTGCAGATGACGACCTACCAGCGTCTCGACGTGACTGCCTGGCACGTGGCGCGCTCGACGGCCTTCCTGCACCGCGACAGCCGCCTGCGTCAGTCGGTGCTGTCGATTGGTGCCCACTACAACCGTTCCCGCAACGACGCCGAAATCCTGGGCACCGGCGCCGAGAACGAACTCCGCACCACCTTCTTGGGCGCGGGTTCGCAGATCCACGACTTCCGCACCCGCCAGTTCCACAAGATCGGGCGATCCCACTCCACCCTGCTGTCGAAGGGTGCCGTCGCGGACCACGCTCGCTCCGTCTACACCGGTGTCATCGAAATCGAAAAGGGTGCCAAGCGCACCGACGCCCGCCAGACGAACCACAACCTGCTGCTGTCGCCCCACGCGCACGCCGACTCGGTGCCGAACCTCGACATTCGTGAAAACGACGTCGTGTGCGCCCACGCTTCGAGCGTCGGCCCGCTGGACGAACTGCAGCGCTGGTACCTCGAGTCGCGCGGTGTGAGCCGCCACGACGCCGAGCGCCTCATGATTCAGGGCTTCTTCTACGAAATGCTGACCTCACTGCCCGCGGCGCTGACCGACGTGGTGGAGGCCGACCTCGCCGAGGTCTTGTCGAACGTCACGGTGGTCACACCGTGACGACTATCGCGCTCGGCCAGCTGAGCGACTACACCTCCGGGATTCCCGTGCAGGTGGCCCACGAGCAGCGTGTGCTGGTCGTGGTGCGTATCGAGGACTCGCTGTACGTGCTCGACGACAAGTGCAGCCATGAAGACTTCCCCCTCTCCGAGGGTGATGTTGACGTGGCGACCTGCGCCATTGAGTGTGTGCGCCACGGCGCCATGTTCTCCCTGGCGACGGGTGAGCCCAACTCCTTTCCCGCAACGCGTCCGGTCCCGACCTACGAGGTCATTGACCGTGACGGACAACTCGAAGTGGTGGTGCCATGACCTCAACCCTGACCATTAGCGGCCTGCGCGTATCGGTAGCGGGCAAGGAAGTCCTCAAGGGCTTCGACCTGACCATGCAGTCGGGTGAAGTCCACGTGATCATGGGCCCCAACGGCTCCGGCAAGTCCACGTTGGCCCACGCACTGGCGGGCCACCCTGGCTACACCGTGCTCGAAGGTTCCGTCACCCTCGACGGTGTCGAACTGCTGTCGCTGTCGGCGACGGAGCGCGCGCGCCACGGGTTGATGCTGGCCCTGCAGCACCCGATGGAAGTCCCCGGCGTTCGTCCGGCCGACGTTCTGGTCGGTGCTGGTGCCTCGGCCGAAGGCCTGCGCGAGCGCATGCGCGACGAATCGGAGCGCGTGGACCTGAAGCCCGAATTGCTCGACCGCTTTATGAACGTCGACCTGTCCGGTGGTGAGCGCAAGCGCGCCGAAATGGTCCAGATTGGTGTCTTGCGTCCTCGTTTCGCGATGCTGGACGAGATTGACTCGGGACTCGACGTCGACGCGCTCGGCGCCGTGGCTCGCCGCTTGCAAGCGGCAACGACGGAGTGGGGCTGCGGCGTGCTCGCCGTGACGCACTTCAGCCGACTGCTGCAGGAGCTCACGCCAACCACGATTCACGTTGTGACCGATGGTCGCGTCGTGGCGACGGGTGGACCAGAACTGGTCGAGGTACTCGAGCGCGACGGTTACGAGCCCTTCCGCCCGAAGGCCTAAGCAGGCTTCCGGCGCCGGTTAGGCGTCGGGCAGATCGCCCAGTGCCTGGACCAAGGTGTTCCAGGCCAACGTGGCGCACTTGATGCGAACGGGGAATTTGACCACGCCCGCGAGCGCGGCGATTTCGCCCAGTTGGCGAAGATTGACCGGTTCGTTCTCGGCGCCCTCTTCGAGGGTCATGAGCTGCTTGAACGTCGCGATGGTGTTACGCACTTGCTCAATGGTCTTGCCCTTGACGGCGGCACTCATCAGCGAGGATGACGCCTGTGAAATGGAGCAGCCGTGGCCACTCAACTTGATGTCGTTGACGATGCCGTCACGGACATCAAGGTAGACGGTGATTTCGTCACCGCAGAGGGGGTTGTGGCCCTCGGCCTTGATGGCCGGTTCGGGCAACTCACCACGGTTCCGCGGGGTGCGGTAGTGATCGAGAATGATTTCGCGGTAGAGGTCGTCCAGGTTCGACATAATCAACCAAACATAGCCAGTGCGTCGTGCAACGCCACGATGAGGGCGTCGGTGTCACTGGTATTGGAGTAGGGGCCGAAGGAGACGCGGGCGGTCGCCGCGAGACCGAAGCGCTTCATCAGCGGCTTGGCGCAGTGGTGGCCGGGGCGAATGCAGACGCCGTGACGATCCAGTACCTGAGAGACATCGTGTGGGTGGACACCCTCGACGTCCAGACTCAAGACGCCACCGCGATCAACCATGGTGGTGGGGCCGATGATGCGCACGCGACCGCCAAACTCCTGCTGGAGTCGGGTGAGGGCGTCGCTGGTGAGTTCGTGTTCGTAGGCGGCGATGTTGTCCATGCCGAGGTGCTCGAGGTAGCGCACGGCCTCGGCGAACCCAGCGGCTTCGGCAATCGGTGGGGTACCGGCCTCGAAGCGGGTTGGTCCCGAGGCGGCGGTGAAGCCGTTCACGGACACGTCGGCGATCATGCCGCCACCGCCGAGGAACGGCGGCATGGCGTTGAGAATCTCTTCGCGCGTCCAGAAGATACCCAGTC
>DAIQPT010000010.1:0-33535 GCA_036787185.1 Acidimicrobiales bacterium
CCCCCGAGCCCCTACACCGCGCCCTTGGCCTGACTGATTCGGAACTGGACGACATTGTCGCGGTTCTCGGTCGAGAGCCCAATCACGTGGAGCTCGCGCTCTACGGCGTGATGTGGAGTGAGCACTGCTCCTACAAGTCCAGTCGTGTTCACCTCAAGCGTTTGCCCTCGAAGGGTGCCCACGTACTCGTCGGCCCCGGCGAAGGTGCCGGCGTGATCGACGCCGGTGACGGCATCGGTGTGGCCATTCGTATTGAAAGTCACAACCACCCCTCAGCCATCGAGCCCTACCAGGGTGCGGCAACTGGCGTCGGCGGCATTCTGCGTGACGTCTTCTCCATGGGGGCACGTCCCCTCGCGGTCATGGACCCCTTGTTCTTTGGTGAGCTCACCGACGCCCGCCAGCGCTGGCTGGTGGAGGGCGTGGTTTCGGGCGTCTCCGGCTACGGCAACTCCGTCGGCGTGCCGACCATCGGTGGCGAGCTGACCTTTGACAACTGCTACAGCGCAAACCCCTTGGTGAACGTCTTGGCCGTGGGGGCCTTGCCGAAGGATCGTCTGGTCCTGGGCGTCGCCTCGGGCGTGGGCAACCTCGCCGTGTTGCTCGGTTCCCGCACCGGCCGTGACGGCATCGGTGGCGTGTCAGTCTTGGCCTCCGCCGGCTTCGACGGCGCCGATGGCGCGGAGTCACTCGATGACGCCAAGCGTCCCAGTGTCCAGGTCGGCGACCCCTACGAAGAGAAGCGCCTCATCGAGGCCTGCCTCGAACTGCTCGACAATCAGTTGGTCGTTGGTATTCAGGACCTCGGCGGCGCCGGCATTGTCTGTGCCTTGTCGGAGACGGCGGCCAAGGGCGGCGTTGGACTCAACGTCGACTACACCGCCATTCCGTTGCGCGAAGCCGGCATGCAGCCCTGGGAGATCATGACCTCCGAGAGCCAGGAGCGCATGCTCGCCATCATTACCCCCGAGAACTGGGAGGCCGTGGCGGCGCTGTGCGCCAAGTGGGAAGTGCGCGCGACCGTCGTCGGTCACGTGGTCGAGCCCGACGTGTTGCCCGACGGCACCACCGTGGGCATGCTGCGCGTGCGTCACGGTTTCGATGGCGAGATTGTGGCCGAAGTACCGGCCAAGTCACTGGCCGACGAAGCCCCGCTCTACCACCGCCCGCTGGCCCGTCCCGCGACGCTGGACGCCATCAACGCCGACGACCCCAGCCACGACGAGGTCACGACGTCGATCACTGAAGAACTGCTCGACCTGCTGCTTGACCCGGCGTGGGTCTACCGCCAGTACGACAGCCAGCTGTTCTTGAACACGGTGGTTGGACCGGGCCGTGACGCGGCCCTGTTGCGTTTAGCCGGACCGGGCCTGCCGACCTCGTCTCGCGGCATCGCCGTGACCACCGACTCGAACCCCCGCTGGTGCGCGCTGAACCCTCGTGTCGGCACCGCCCTGACCGTGGCCGAAGCGGCCGCCAATCTCGCCTGCGTGGGCGCCACGGCCAAGGCCCTGGTGAACTGCCTGAACTTCGGCAACCCGACGCACCCCGAGGTGATGTGGCAGTTGTCCGAGTCCGTTGACGGTATGGCTGAGGCCTGCCTCGCGCTCGACATTCCCGTCGTCGGCGGCAACGTCTCGCTCTACAACGAGAGTGGCGGCAACGACATTGACCCGACGCCCGTCGTTGGCCTGCTGGGTGTAGTGGACTCGCTGATTGCGCCGCCGCCGGGCTGGAACTGGAATGACGGTGACGCCGTGGTTCTGGTCGGTGCTCGCATGGCCGCCGGTGACGAGCCCTTCCCCCTCGCGGGATCGCGCTGGGCCACCAAGCGTGGACGTCGTGGCGGCCAGGTTGCCGACTTCGACGCCGCTTCGCTGCGCCCAACGATTGCCTTCGTGGCCCAGGAAATCGCCGCCATCTGTGGTGGTGCCTCGAGTGACGTGACCGCAGTGCACGACGTGAGCGGCGGCGGACTCGCTGGCGCCATCGCGGAGATGGTCGCCGTCAGCGGTCGCGGTGTGGTGCTTGACGCCTTCGCTGGTCGCGGTGAGTGCTTCGCCGAATTTCCCGGCCGTTTCGTCATGGGCACCTCGAACCCCGAGGCGTTCCTCGCCCGGTGCGCGGCCGCCGGTGTGCCGGCGGAAGTGCTCGGTGCCGTGGGTGGCCAGCACCTGGTCATTGGTGATGACGTCGTGGTGGATGTGGCCGACGTGGCCCGCCGCCGTCGCGGCGCGCTCGAAGATCAGCTCAACGCGAACTAGCGGCGCGCAACTCGTCGGCGATGTGATCGGGAACGTTGAGGTCCCCGGTCAGTCCAACGCCCAGAGCCACCTCGGGCTTAAATGAGCCGTGATAGTCGGAGCCGCCCGTGGGAATCATGCCGGCGTCGCGTGTCAGCTTGACCATCAACGCGCGGGTCGGTGCCGTGGTGCTGCCGTAGTAGGCCTCCACGCCGGCGAAGCCGCGCTCGCGAAGTGACCCCATAATGCGAGGCATTTCACGCTCAATGGTCTCGTGGGTAATTGAGTTGAGGTAGTTGAACAAGGGGTGGGCGACCGAGAAGACCGTGCCCGATCCTTTCGCCGCGGCCACTGCGTCCTCGATGGTGAGTTCCGTCTTGGGGATGTAGGCCTTGCCGTCGGTGCCGAGCCAGTCGGTGAAGACGGCCCGCCACGAATCCTCGGTGCGCTCACCGACAATCTCGGGGTGGAGCGTGAACATGGCTTCGGCGATGTGGGGGCGACCGATGCCGTCGGGGTGGGCCACCTTGGTCAGGAGATACTCCATGGTCAGCTGCTCGAACCCGAATCCCTGCAGCATGGTCACCAGTGACTCGTTGCGGGTGGCGCGGTCGCGTCGGAGCGAGGTCAGAAACTGCTGCATGGGGGAGGCGGGGTCCAGGGGCAGGAAGTAGGCCAGGACGTGCACCCCGCGGCCCCGGGGGGCCTGACCGGGGCGCTCGATTGGGAATTCGCTGTCGACCAGCGAGATTTCGGTCCCCGGAATCAGGTCGATGCCGTAGGAAGCGCAGGCGGCGGCCATTTCCTCGTGACTGTCCGTGGTGTCGTGGTCAGTGAGGGCGATGGTCGAGAGACCTACACGGTGGGCGAGGGCGGCGAGTTCGGCCGGCGACGCAGACCCATCGGAAAAAAGTGAGTGGGTATGCAAATCAATCATGAGATAAGGGTAGCGAGGATGAGTGACGCCTCTCGTGGTGTGAAAGAATTGAACGGTGCCACTCCCTAACGACACTTCGGCAGACGGCAAACTCAAAGAAGCCTGCGGCGTTGTCGGCATTGTGGCGCCATCGCTCGAAGTGGCGCCCCTCTGTTACGACGCCCTCTACGCCCTGCAGCACCGCGGGCAAGAGTCGGCCGGTATGGCCACCTACGACGACGAGCAGATCACCGTGGTCAAGGACAACGGTCTGGTCAGCGCCGTCTTCACCGACGCCACCCTGCGCGCGTTGAATGGCAACTACGTCATTGGTCACACGCGCTACTCGACGTCGGGTTCGGCGAACTGGACGGCGGCGCAGCCCGTCTTCCGTTCGGCCAACGGCACCGTGTTCGCCCTCGCCCACAACGGCAACTTGACCAACACCACCGAGTTGGCCGACGCCGCCGACATCCAGGTCACCTCGATGTTGTCGGACTCCGACCTCGTGGCCGAACTGGTGGCCCGCCAGGTCGACGTCGGGACCAGCATTCCCGAAGCCCTGCGCAGTGTGTTGGGTGACGCGCACGGCGCCTTCGCGATGGTCATTCTTGAGGCCGGTGCCATTCACGCCGTGCGTGACCCGCACGGATTCCGCCCCCTCTGCCTGGGCTACCTCGGCGACGCCGACGCCCCCGAAGGCTGGATTGTGGCCTCGGAGTCGCCGGCCCTCGATGTCGTCGGCGCCACCTTTGTCCGTGAGATCAACCCCGGTGAAATGGTGACGATTACCGCCACGGGCTACACCAGCACGCAGTTGCTGGCGCCCGCCGAGGGGCCAACCAAGCTCTGCATTTTCGAGTTCGTCTACTTCGCTCGTCCCGACACCTACCTCATGGGTCACCAGGTCCACACGGCGCGTCGGCACATGGGTGAGCGCCTGGCGCTGGAGGCCCCCGTCGAGGCCGACATCGTCATGGGCGTGCCGGACTCGGGCATCCCCGCCGCTGAGGGCTACGCCAAGGCCTCGGGCATCCCCTTCGGCTACGGACTGGTGAAGAACCGGTACATCGGACGCACCTTCATCTCGCCCGATCAGAACAAGCGAGCCGCCAGCGTGCGCCGCAAGCTGAATCCGCTTCGTGAAAACATCGAGGGCCAGCGTCTGATTGTGGTTGATGACTCCATCGTGCGTGGCACCACGACCCGCGCCCTGGTGCGCATGCTGCGCGACGCGGGAGCGGCCGAGGTCCACCTGCGCGTGTCGTCACCACCCTTCCAGTGGCCCTGCTTCTTCGGGATCGATACGCCCACGCGTGACGACCTCCTGGCGGCCCACCACACGCTCGACGAGATGAACGAGTTCATCGGGTCGGACTCGCTGGCCTTCTTGTCAATTGAGAATCTGCGCGCGGCCATTGGCCTCGTTGACGAGTGCTGCGACGCCTGCTTGACCGGCAACTACCCCGCGCCCGTGCCCGTCACCATCGACGCCGGAGCTCGCTGGTGAGTCGCCTCTTGCCCATCGGCGCCGGCGGCGCCACCTACGCCGACGCCGGTGTCTCCATCGAGGCCGGTGACGAAGCCGTCGAACGCATCAAGGCCCACGTGGCTTCGACCGCTCGGGCCGAAGTCCTGGGTGGCATCGGTGGCTTCGGCGGTCTCTTCGCGCTGAACACCGCGAAGTACACGAACCCCGTGCTGGTGGCCTCGGCCGACGGCGTGGGCACCAAGCTCGAGGTGGCCCGTCTCGCCAACCGCTACGACACGGTCGGTATCGACCTTGTCGCCATGCTCGTTGACGACCTGGCCTGCCTGGGCGCCGAACCACTCTTCATGCTGGACTACGTCGCGGTCGGTACACTCGACCCCGCCCGCCTCGAGGAACTCGTGAGCGGTATCGCGGAGGGGTGCCGTCGCGCCAACACCGCCCTACTGGGTGGCGAGACCGCCGAACACGGTGGCGTGATGAAGCCCGACGATCTCGACGTGGCCGGCTTCGTGGTTGGCGTGGTGGAGAAGGGGCTCGAACTCGGCCCCGACCACGTCCGTGACGGCGACGTCCTGGTGGGCTTCGCGTCACCCGGCCTCCGTTCCAACGGCTACACCCTGGCCCGATCGGTACTGGCCCCCACGGCCGAGAACCTGAACGAGCCCGCGTGGGAGGGTGCCGCGGTGACGCTGGGCGACGAGCTGCTGCGCCCCTGCGTGATCTACACCCCGGCCGTCAACGCGATGCTGGCGGCTCACGGCCGAGCCATTCACGCCGCCGCCCACATCACCGGTGGCGGCATTGTCGGCAACGTGGTGCGGGTTCTGCCGAACTCTCTGGACGCCGTCATCGCAATGGACAGCTTCGAGACGCCCGAGATCTTCTTTGAAATTCAACGTCGTGGACAGGTCAGCGCTGACGAAATGGTGCGGGTCTTCAACTGCGGACTTGGCATGGTCGTCGCGGTGAGCGCCGACGTCGCTGACGCGGCCGTGGCCACGGCGCGCGACGCCGGTGTCGAAGCCATGATTGTTGGCACCGTTCAGGCGGGAAGTGGAAAGGTGGTCTTGTCATGACCGACGCTCGCGAACGGGTGCTTGAGCACCTCTTGACCCACTCGGTGCGCCGCGGTGACTTCACCTTGAAGTCGGGGCGGAAGTCCTCGTGGTTTATTGACTCGAAGCAGACCATCTGCGCGCCGGAGTCGATGCTCGACGTCGCCTCGCTGGTACTCGAACGCGTCCCCGCCGCCGCGACCGCCATCGGCGGTCTGACGATGGGTGCCGACGGCGTGACCTTCATCACCGCTGGCGTTGCCGCATCGCGTGGCCAGGCACTGCGCGCCTTCAGCGTGCGCAAGGAAGTAAAGGACCACGGCGCTGGTGGCCGCATTGCGGGCTCTCTGTTGCCCGGTGACAAAGTGGTCATCACGGAGGACACCGTCACTCGTGGCACAAGCTTGCTCGAGGCTGCCAAGGCGGTGCGCGACTTCGGCGCCGAGGTGATCCTGCTGCTCGCGGTCGTCGACCGAGGCGGGACGGCGGCGGCCATGGCCGCGGCTGAAGGCTGGACCTTCGACACCCTCTTCACGGCACCCGATCTCGGCTTCGACTACGAAGGCGCCTAGAAACACAAAACCCCGCGGCATTGCCACGGGGATTGTGCGGTGGTCGAGACCGGCGTCGATCCGGTGACCCCACGCTTTTCAGGCGTGTGCTCTACCAACTGAGCTACTCGACCATCTCTTCACCCCTTTCGGGGTTCCGAGCGGACCTGACGGGATTTGAACCCGCGACCTCCGCCTTGACAGGGCGGCGTGCACTCCGAGCTGCACCACAGGTCCTCGGTGTTCCCAAAGCCGAGACTTTGAGACGCGAATGAACAGTCTAGCCCCTCGGTGGGACCCCGTCGAAATCGAGTGGGGGAACGGCCTAGAGTCCGCTGGCGCCGAGGCTGCTGAGCAGCTGTTGGGTGATGACCGTCGGGTTGCTGGGCGCGGTGACTGCGGTGGCGTCATGGGCGATCGTGGCCGCCAGTGTGACGGACATGTTGGCGCCGTTGTTCGGCGCGGTGATGCCGATACTGGCGTCGGTAGCGGTGGCGCCGTTGAGTCCCAGGGTCACGTGGTAGGTGCCCGCGGTGTGACCAACGGCCGTGGCGGCCTGGTGGTTGAGGGCCGCAATGGTCGGCTCGAGGCCGGCGGCCAGCGAGTCGAGGGTGCCGGTCTGGGCGAAGCCGTTGTCCGTGGTGGTGTAGGGGTTCTTCTCAATCACCGCGGTGATGGCGTCAATGAGCTTGGCTTCAATGGCGGCCTGCTTGGACTGCTGGGCGGCGTACTGCTGCTTGCTGGGGAGGTAGGCACTCACGACGCTGCTCGGGAGTTCAAACCAGCGGTTGCCGAAGGTCAGTTGCACGACCGGCAACTCGTGGGCGAGCGTGGCGCTGAGCTGCGGGAAGGTCGTCAGTGGGGTGAGGTCGAACTTGAAGTAAATCGTGTTGCTGATCTCGATGACCGTGACGACGGGTGTGTTGTCGACGTTGACGGTAATCGACGAGTTGACCTGACCATCGGCACTGGAAATCGCGCCACCCGTCGTGCTCTGCTCGGCGACGTCGTAGGAGAGCTTGGCGAGCACGTTCTCGATGGACGCGGCCTGAGCGGCGTTGGCCCCGTCACCACTGACGTTCGCGGTGAGGTGCATCTGGACGGAGGGCTGGCTGCCTACGGACTTAAGGGCGGAGGTGATGGTTTGCTTCACACCGGCGCCGCACGCGGCGAGCGTGAGCGATGCCACCGTGATACCGGCGATGATTTTTGTGACGCGAGTAAACATCATGGTCCCGTCTGTTGTCCTGTCCTCAAACTACCGCAGCGCGGTGAGGTCGGTGCCCGCGTATTGGCCGAATTAGGCCTCGAGGCGAGCGATGACGTCGTCGACCACCGCGCTGGTGGAGTACTCGCCACCGAGGTCAAAGGTGCGCACCCCCGCGGCAGCACCCTCCAACGTGGCCGCGCGAAGGCGCTGACCGGCGGTGCGGAAGGCGGGGTCGTCGTAGCGCAGGGCGGCCTGGTCCAGAAGGGCGGCCTGCGCGAGCAGCATGGCCATGGGGTTCGCGACGTTCTTGCCCTCGAGCGACGGGGCCGTGCCGTGTGGTGCTTCGGCCATGGCGACACGGGGCTTCAGGTTCTCGTCGAGGGACAACAGGATGGACTCGGCACCGGCAATGGAGCCGAACATCGCGAGCACCATGTCGCTGAGGCAGTCACCGTCACGGTTGAGCGCCGGAATGACCAGCGTGCGATCGTGGGGGTCGGTGAGCAGTCCGGCGTAGGCGGCGTCGATCAGCGTGGGCTGGTAGGGCACCTGGGGCCAGCGGCTCGCCGCGGCGTCCATCTCTTCTTTGAGCATGCCTTCGTAGGTGGGCGAGACGGTCCACTTGGGGCCACCGTAGACAACGCCCTCGTCGGCACTGGCGACCTGGAACGCGTACTCGGCAACGAAGCGGCAGACGGAGCGCTCGATGCGCTCGGTGCGCCAGGCGACCTCGCTGAACGAGCCCTCGTCACCCTCGCGACCTTCGGCGGCGCCGTAGGCGTCACCGACGGCCATGCGGATGACCACGATGGGGCGATTGATTGCGACAACGGGGGCCACGCCGGGGATGCGCCGACCGGTGCGCACGATGACCGAGCCGTCGATACCTTCGCGGAGAAGACGGTTCGGTGAACCCACGGAACCACGCTCCGGCGGCGTGATGGTGGCAGCCTTCAGGCCGAGGCCCGATTCGCGCATGGCCGCGGCGGCGTCACGCACCACGTTGTTGTTGGTGGCGACGCGGTTGGGCAGCGAGAGGTCGAAGTGTTCGAGCTCGAGGTCAACACCGAGTAGGTCCGAGCGCATGACGCGCAGGGACTGGACGAGTAGTTCCTGACCGGTCTGGTCTCCATCACAAACAACAATGCGGGCGGTCGATGCCATGGTGCTCCCTTTTCGAACTGTTCTAAGTATCCCCCGCCAACGGGCGGCGCGAAAGAGGGTCGTAGTGATGACCCGTATCTATGAACGCGGTACGGTACGGGGGTGTCCATAACGACCGTGTTTCGCTCCCGACTTCGCCCCGGTGCCCATGAAGCGTACGGGCCCGCGGCCCAGGCCATGGTGGCGCTGGTGGCCACAATGGACGGGTTCGAGGGCCAGTGGTTCTACACCAATGGTGACGAACGGGTGACCATTGTTCGCTTCCGCGACTGGGCGTCGCACCGCGCTTGGGCGGAGCACCCCGAGCACCGCGAGGCCCAACGTCGCGGCATCGAGGAGTTCTACGACTTCTACGAACTCTCGGTCGGCGAAGACGCGGTCCATCACGTCTTTGACAAGATGGACCAATGACGAACGCCCACCGCCTGCGCCCTCACGACGTGATCCGAGCGGCTGCTGCTGTCGCCATTGCGATTGTTGCGGGCGAGCTGGGTACCCACCTTCGCCACACCAGCCATCACCACGCGCCGCAGCAGGTCCTGCAGTGGCTCATGCTGGCCCTGGTTTTTTTGGTGGGCGGCGTGGCCGTGCGCTGGACGGCGTTGGCATTAGGCAAAGTGGTCACCCACCGAACCGTTCTCGCCGCCGGGGCCGTGGTCCGCTTTGTTACCACCGTGCTCGGGTACGTTGTCGTCCTTATCGCGACCCTGGCGGTGGCCGGGGTGTCGCTCCAGCGCTTGCTCATCGGCGCCGGACTGATCTCGGTGGTGCTGGGCATTGCCGCGCAACAGAGCCTCGCGAACATCTTCGCCTCTCTGGTCCTGCTCTTTGGTCGCACCTTCAACGTTGGTGATCGCATCGTCGTGCGGTCGGGAACGCTGGGCACCCTCGAGTGCGACGTTAAGGCCATCGGGCTGACCTACGTGACTGTGGAGACCGAGACGGGCATGATGAAGATCCCCAACGCCGTCATGGCCGCATCGGGTATTGGACGCATCACGACCCCCTCGTAGCGCGGCCGCAGGGTTAACGGAGTGTGTAGCGCTCGCGCGGCCTTGCGAACTAGCATCATTCCCACAGTGCAGTACCCGTTATTTGATGTCGGAGGTCAGTTATGACACGCATTTCGTTCACCCGCTCACTCGTGGTTGCTGCCGCGGCCTCAGCCATGGTGCTCGCCACCTCGCTGACCGCTACCGCATCATCGACCGCAACGCTCAACAGCGCCGACGCCGCCCTGGTGCCGTCCTCGCTGAAGACGACCACCTGGTCGGTCGCCACCGACGCGACCTACCCGCCGGACGAGTCCATGTCGGGCAACACCATGGTTGGTTTCGACATTGACCTCATCAAGGCTGTCGCCACCACGCTGGGCGCCAAGGTTGCCGAGAACAACGTCACTTTCGACAACATCATCGTGGGTATCGACTCGGGCAAGTACCTGATCGGTAACTCGTCCTTCACCGACACCAAGGCCCGCGAAAAGCAGGTCAACTTCGTCGACTACTACAAGGCCGGTGAAGGCGTCTACGTCAAGTCCACCTCATCCTTCGTCTTCTCGGGTCTGCAGAGTTTCTGTGGCCAGACGGTGGCCGTGGAGTCGGGCACCTCAGAGCAGACGGACGCCGGCAACATCAAGTGCTCCGGTGGCAAGAAGGTGACCGTCACGGCCTACCCGAACCAGAACCTCGCCAACCTGGCCGTGTCGTCGGGCCGCGTGACCGCGGGCTTCGTTGACTCGCAGGTCGCTGGGTACATCGTCTCGGCCAGCAAGGGTGCCTTCAAGCTCGACGGCAGCCCCGTCAACGTTGCCCCCTACGGCATCGCAACGCCAAAGACCGCCACTGGTCTGGCCCTCGCGAAGGCCATCCAGGCCGCGCTGAAGACGCTGATTGCCAACGGCACCTACAAGGCCATCATGGCCAACTACGGTGCAACGAGCGGTGACCTGACGGCGTCGCAGATTGTGCTCAACGGCGCCACGTCGTAGTTTCTGGCTGATCGCGTGCCCAGCGTTGTAGAGGAACCAGTCGTCGTTCCCCTTCGCCACCCGTGGCGCTGGGTCTCGTCGGCGGTCGCCGTCGTTCTGGTGGCCATGCTGGTCCACACCTTGTTCTCCAAGGTGAACGGCCAGTGGCGCTTCGGCTGGAACGTCGTCTTTCAGTACCTCTTCAATAAGTACGTCCTCGAGGGCCTCTGGCTCACGGTGTTCGTCACGATCATGTCGATGCTCATTGGCTTCGTGCTGGGCATGATCCTTGCGGTCATGCGCATGTCGAGCAATCGTTTGATGACGGGGATCGCCTGGCTCTACACCTGGTTCTTTCGAGGAACTCCGGTCTACGTCCAGCTGCTCTTTTGGTACAACATCGCGATTCTGTACCAGTCAATTACTCTCGGCATCCCCTTCTCCCACGCCTGGACGCTGCTGACGATTTCGTCCAACAGTGTCTTCACCGTGGTGCGGGCGGCCATCGTGGCCTTCGGCCTGAACGAGGCGGCCTACTTCTCGGAAATTGCCCGCGGTGGCCTGCTGTCGATTGACGAGGGCCAGCTCGAGGCCGCCAAAGCCATTGGCATGACGCGTGGACAGTCGCTGCGCTACATCATCGTGCCCCAGGCCATGCGAGTGATTTTGCCCCCCTCGGGCAACGAAGTGATCTCGATGCTCAAGACCACCTCGATTGCGTCGGCGATTGGCTTGCCCGAACTGCTCTACCAAACTGACAACATCGCGGCCCGCACGTTCCAGGTGATGCCCATGCTGATTGTGGCCTCACTCTGGTACCTCGCGGTGACGACCGTGCTGTCAATCGGCCAGTTCTACCTCGAACGCCACTACGCCAAGGGTGCCTTGCGCACCGTCCCGCCCACGCCACTGCAGAGGATTCGTGCGGACTTCTCGCGGGCCTTCGGTGGACGACTGAGGAGTGCGCGATGACGACGCCCATGGTGCAGGCAATTGGCGTGCGCAAGTCCTACGGCGCCAACGAGGTCCTCAAGTCGGTCGACCTCACGGTCGCCCGTGGCGAGGTCACGTGCTTGATCGGTCCGTCGGGGTCGGGCAAGTCCACGTTGCTGCGCTGCATCAACCACCTCGAGAAGCACGACGCCGGTGAACTGCGCGTCGACGGCGAGCTGGTCGGGTACCAGTTGCGCAACGGCAAACTCTACGAGCGGACCGAGCGTGAACTTTGTGAAGACCGCGCCGCCATCGGCATGGTCTTCCAGCGGTTCAACCTCTTCCCGCACTTCACCGCCCTGGAGAACATCACGATCGGCCAGGAGAAGGTCAAGGGCGTGTCGCCGGCGGCCGCCAAGCAGCGCGCCCACGAGTTGCTCGAACGCGTCGGACTCGGCGCCAAGGCCGATCACTACCCGAGCCAGCTCAGTGGTGGCCAGCAGCAGCGCGTTGCAATCGCCCGCGCCCTGGCCATGGAGCCCAAGCTGATGCTCTTCGATGAGCCGACGTCGGCGCTGGACCCCGAACTCGTCGGCGAAGTACTCGACGTGATGAAGGACCTGGCCAAGAGTGGCATGACGATGGTTGTCGTGACTCACGAGATGGGCTTCGCCCGTGAGGTTGCCAACTCCGTCTACTTCCTTGACGGTGGCGTGATTGAGGAGTCGGGTGACCCTCGTGAGATTTTGGTGCGTCCGCAGAGCGAACGTCTCCAGAACTTCCTCTCGAAGGTTCTCTAAGCCTTCGACTTCGCCCGCGGCGCGGCGGCGTGCGCGGGACCACACGACACCGCCTGGCTCGCCGAGCAGGTCGGGCACTGCAATGTGAGGGCGCGACAAGCGAGGTTCTCGCAATTGACGTAGCGACTGGTGGGTGCCCCGCACCCCTCGCAGGTGCCCAGTACCGTGACGTCCTCGCCGAACTCCTGGTTCATGCGTTCGTCAAAGATGTAGAGGGAGCCCTCCCAGAGGCCCTTGTTGCCGTAGGTTTCGCCGTAGCGAACGATGCCGCCATCGAGTTGGTAGACCTCACCGAAACCCCGCTTCTTCATCAGGGCGCTGAGCACCTCGCAGCGGACGCCCCCGGTGCAGTAGGTGACCACGGGGCGGCCTTTGAGGTCGTCGTACTTGCCGGAATCGAGTTCGGCGACGAAGTCGCGGGTGGTCTCGACATCGGGCACGATGGCGTTTTTGAAGCGGCCAATCGCCGCCTCGAAGGCGTTGCGACCGTCGAAGAAGACGAGCTCATCTCCCTTCGCCGCCACCAGCTCGTGGAGTTGCTCGGGAGTGAGTCGCTCACCTCCGCCAACGACGCCGTGTTCGTCAACCTCGAGTTCGCCCGGTGCACCGAAGGAGACGATCTCGTCACGTACCCGCACCCGTAGTCGCGGAAAGTCCTCGCCGGTGCCGTCGGACCACTTAACGTCCAACCCGGCGAAGCCGGGGTAGGACTTGGTGGCGCGCACGTAGCGCTTGACGTCTTTCATGCTCCCGCCCACCGTGCCGTTGATGCCGTGGGAGGAAATCAGGATGCGGCCCTTGAGGTTCAGTGATTCACACAGGGTGTGCTGCCACAGGCGAATGGCCTCGGGGTCCGCCAACGGAGTGAAGGCGTAGTAGAGGATGACCTTCGGTTCACGCACGGCTCAATGTTAGTAATGCCGCCCAAGGCCGCCCAAGGGCCTAGTGGCGTTCAGCGTCGACGAAGGGCACGACGTCGTAGTGCTCGTCGTGGCGACGTCGCACCACCATGCGGTGGCGAGCGATGTTCTCGTCCGGCAGCGGGGTGGTGATGGCGTGCGGGTGCGGGCGCAGGGGGAGTCGCATACCAAAGAGGGTAGAAAGCGATCCTTAACGAGCGTTGACGTTGACGTGACGACCGCGCAACTCTTGGGCGTCGCTAAAAACGTTGCTGCAGTCGGCGGAGGTTCCTTCGCCAAATAGCCCGCAAAATAGGCGTCGCCACGAGGGCCCCAAGCGGGCCGCCGGCCCACCACGGGAAGATGAGGGTTTCGGCCCACGTCATGTCGGTGGCGTCACCCTTGGCCACGAGGTGGAACGCCCCCTCACCGGTGATGAGACCGCTGTGACGAACACCCATGGTGCGCTCGGGCTCCCAGGCGGTGATCGTCATCACGTCGGTGGTGACGAAGGGGCCGACCTTGGTACGGCAGCGAAACTGGGTGCCGACACCCTCGTGCTGCTCGGTGGTGAAGGTGATGGACTCGGCGTCGGCCATCCAGTGGACGTGGCGGTCGATGTGGCGAAGCTCCTCCCACACCACCGCCACTGGTGCGGGAAGTTCGGTTGAAAGTGTGAGTGTGGCCATCAATTCGGTCTAGCGGCACCGAGGGGCTCGTGGTGCACCTCGTAGGCTGAAGTCCGTGACCTCCTTTCTGACGAGCTTCCTCGTTAACGCCAGCGCCGAAGAGATGGCCACCTTCTATACCTCGGTCTTTCCCAACTCATCAATTGACAGCGAGTTCCGCGCCGCGGACGGCTCGATGATCGTCGTGCACTTCACCCTGGACGGCCTCGCCTGCAACGCCATCAACGCGGGTCAGGACTTCCCCTTCACGTCGGCACTGTCGACCACCGTGCGCTGCGGCTCCCAAGCCGCAGTCGACCACCTGTGGGACGGGCTCACCAATGGCGGCACACCGGGCCAGTGTGGGTGGCTGACCGACCGCTTCGGGGTCTCGTGGCAGATCGTGCCCGAGGGCATGGAGCAGTTCGTGGGTGACCCGAACCCGGCGCGCGCCGCCGCGGCGATGAACGCCATGCTGGCCATGTCGAAGCTGGACCTGGGGCTCTTTGCCGCCGCGGTTGAGGGCGTCGCCTAAACCGGTCGAAAAGGTGGCGACCACCAAAGCGGTGGTGCTAGGCATGACGGCATGACTTCACCATCGTCGACCATGTCCTTCCCTGCCCTGGATGCCGCCACGCGGCACTTCACCAACGGCGCGCCGCGCAGTTTCGCCGTCTCGCCCTCGGGCTCGACGGTCTTCTTCCTCCGTACCGCGAGTGCGGCCGACAAGGTGCTGCACCTGTGGGCCATTGATGTTGACGACGAGGGCGCGACCGAGCGTCTGGTGGTTGACGTGAGTGCGCTCCTGGCCGACGCCGGCGAGATCCCCGAGGCCGAGCGTCAGCGTCGCGAGCGCATGCGTGAATCGGCCGTGGGCATTACGGCCTTCAGCCTCGACAGCAGTGGTTCGTTGGTCACCTTCGCCCTCGCTGGGACCCTCTACGTTGCCGACACCGTCGGTGAGGCTCCCGCCCGCCGTCTCGGCACCGACGAGGGCGTGATTGACCCTCGCCTCGACCCGACGGGTGCTCGCGTCGCCTACGTGCAGGGCAACGAGCTGCGCGTGATCGAGGTGGCCACGGCCGCCGTCACCGTCGTGCGCGCCGTGGACGAGGGCATGACCATTGGTCTCGCCAACTACGTCGCCGCCGAGGAACTCGACCGCTACCGCGGTCACTGGTGGTCACCCGACGGCCAGTCCCTGGCCTACGAAGTGGCCGACAACCAGGCCCTCGAAACGATTTACATCTTCGACCCCAAGACGCCCACCGTCGCACCGTCGTCGCGCCAGTACCCCAAGGCCGGCACCGCTAACCCCCGTCTGGAACTCGGCTTCTGGCACGTTGACGGCTCCGCCACGACCGCCGCGGTTGACTTCGCCACCTACGACTACCTCGTGACGGTGTCGTGGCCCACCGCCGAGGGTCTGCTCATCACGTTGATGACGCGTGACCACCGCGACCAGGTCGTCGGCCTCGTCAACGCCACCTCGGGCGCGTTCGCCGAACTGTGGCGGGCCCACGACGACGTCTTCCTCGAGTGGACCTCGGGTCTGCCGACCTTCACCCCCGACAACCGTCTGCTGGTCGCGTACGTCGACCACACCGTCGACACCTATCGCGTGGCGGTGGTCGCCAACGGCGTGGCGACGCCCTTCACGCCAGCGCAGTTGCAGATCGCGGCGGTCGTTGGCGTTACTGACGACGCCCTGCTGGTCGTGGCCGACCAGGACGCCACCACGGTCGTCTCAGCCCGCGTGGGCTTCGACGGCACCGTGGAAATTGCCGGATCGCCCCACTCGGTGACGCGGGCCCTCGACGGCACGCCCGGCGGACTCATTGTGAGTGCACTCATGGAGATGGACACGGTCGAAACCACGTTCGTGGTGCACCAGTCGGGCCGCGAGCCATTGCCAATTCCTTCGAACGCCCAGACCCCACTCGACGCCACGCCACCGGTCAAGCCCGTGGTGCAGCTGTTGACGGCGGGACCCGACGAGCTCGCAGTGGCCGTCCTCTTCCCGACGTCGCGCGACGCCTCGACGCGTGGCCTGCCCATCATCATGGCCCCCTACGGTGGTCCCCACTTCCGCTTGGTGGTCGGTGCTGGCCGGGCCTTCGCCCAGGAGCAGTACCTGGCCGACCAGGGCTTCTGTGTGGTGGTGGCCGACGGCCGCGGCACCGGCGGCCGTGGTCCGGCGTGGGACCGCAGCATTCGCGATCGGCTCGGCTCGCTGCCGGTGATTGACCAGGTGGCGGCACTCGACGCCGTGGTGGCCGCCTTCGGTGACCTCGTCGACCCGACGCGCGTCGGTGTGCGCGGCTGGAGCTTCGGTGGCTACCTCGCCGCTCGTTGCGTGCTGGAACGCCCCGACCGCTTCCACGCGGCAATCGCGGGTGCGCCCGTGACGGACTTCGCCTGGTACGACACCGGCTACACCGAGCGCTACCTCGGCCACCCCGACGTCGACACCGCGGGTTACCGCGACGCCGACCTGTTGAAGTTCGCGCCGAACCTCGAGCGCCCGTTGCTCTTCATCCACGGGTACAACGACGACAACGTCCTCTTCGCGCACACCCAGCTGCTCTCCGACGCGCTGTTGGCGGCGGGCAAACCTCACCGCGTGATTGGACTGTCCGGCGTGACCCACATGCCGACCGACCCCGTGGTGGCCGAGCACCTGACCAACATCCAGCTGGCCTTCTTCCGCGAGACCCTGGCCTAGTTCAAACGAAACGGGCCGGGTGTCGCGGTCAGCTTCGGGATGCGCATCCGCGCGACCACGAAGGTCTCGCCCGGCGACGGGTGACAGTTTTGCGTCACCCCGAGGTCGCAGGCGACCGACATGAAGATGAAGGCGTCTTCGATGGTGAAGCCCCACTGGTCGACCAACAATTTCGCCGCCTCGTCGATGGCGATCTGCATGGCGATGTTGATGTCCGTGGTGTCGGCGGGGTAGCCCGAGACACCGTGGGTGAAGAAGGAGTCGCGATTCTCGGAAACGGGGAAGCCGGCGGCCTGTCCCTTGATGAGGTCAACCTTGATGCGGCCCCAGCCGCCGATTTCGACGCCGGTGCCGGAGATTTCGCCGTCACCCATGGCGGCGTGCATGTCGCCAATGGCGAGCTGTCCACCGGGCTGAAAGACCGGCAGGTGCACCGTGGTCCCAATGGTGTGGAGGTTGTCGTCCATGTTGCCGCCGTGGGGACCGGCGAAGAAGGTGCCGATTGATCCACTGGCCGGCGCCACTCCAATCACGCCAAACATCGGTCGCGTGGGAAACGAGACGTGGTCGTTCATGAAGACGGTGTCACCCTCGACGCGGAAGATCCGCGTGGTCGGGGCCTGGCAGCGGTGGGCCAGGGGGCCCGAACCGGGCAGCACCATTGCCGAGCCTCGGTCGTTGGGCGTGATGTCGAGCAGGGTCACGCTGAGCGAGTCACCGGGTTCGGCGCCGCGCACCGCAATGGGACCAGTCGCGGAATTCACGCGGGTGATGTCGAGGGCGTCAATGGTGTCGGACTCACTGGTCACTTGACCGGTGAAGCAGTCCCAAGTCTCGATGTCAATAATCGCGCCCGGGTCCACCGTGAGCACGGGACGAGCGTCCGCGTCGAAGGACCAGACGTGGTGGTCTTTGGTGAGGATGTGATCGGTCATGGGACTCCAGGGTTAGGCGCTCGGGCAGTTGGCACCAGTCTGCCCGTACGGGGTGCCGTTCGGGCAGATGGTGGTGGACTTCCACACGGCGTTGGCAAAGGTGGCGCCCGTCACGACGGCGCCGGTGAGGTTGACACCGTCGAACGTGGTGTTGGCGGCGTTCATGCCGGTGAGCGTGGCCCCGGCCAGATCGAGGTTGAGCAACGTCGCCCCCGACACATTGAGGCCGGCGAGGTTCGCCCCGGCGAGGTCGAATGACGACAGCGTGTC
The DNA here is from genome assembly GCA_036787185.1 of Acidimicrobiales bacterium. Classification (GTDB taxonomy): domain Bacteria; phylum Actinomycetota; class Acidimicrobiia; order Acidimicrobiales; family RAAP-2; genus RAAP-2. The sequence continues at coordinate 17,831 of DAIQPT010000010.1, forward strand.
GTTGCTCAAGTTCGCTCCCGGACCAATGAGGTAGCCACCGAGCAGTTGCCAGTTCGCGGGCAGGCTGGCCGGCACTCCGAGGTCGCCGCCCGACGACACCCCCGTGAGGGAGAGGGCCCCGAGTGCGGCGCCAGCGAGGTTCGCGCCCGGGCCGATCAGGTAGCCCCCCACGAGCATCCAGTGCGGTGGCAAGGCGGAAGGCGTGCCGGTGATGCCACCCGACAACACGCCCGTCAGTGTGACGCTGGCGAGGTTGAGTCCGCCGAGGGCCGCCTTGGTCAAGGTGGCACTGGGTCCGATGAGGTACCCACCCACGAGGGTCCAGTTGGTGGGCAACGCCGTTGGTGTGCCCGTAAGACCGCCCGAGGTCACGCCCGTGAGTGTGGCACCGTTGAGGTCGACGCCCGCGAGGGAGACACCCGCGAGGGCCGCCCCCGTCAAGTTGGCCCCCGGACCGATGAGGTAGCCGCCGGCGCACGTCCACAGGGTGGGCAGGGCGGCCGGCTGGCCGGCGAGTCCGCCCGTCGAGATGCCGGTGAGACTGGCGCCGGTGAAGATCGCACCCGCAAGTGACGTGCGCACGAGCACGGCGTTGACGAGGTCGGCGTTGGTGAAGTTGGCTTCTGTGAGCGAGGCTCCGGTGAAGTCCACACCCACGAGGTCGGCGGCGACGAATGACGCACCGTTCAGTGAGGCGTTGCTGAAGTCAGCGTGCGTCAAGTTGTCACCATTGAGGGTGGCGTTCGCGAGGTCGGCGCCGGGGCCAATGAGGTAGCCCGACAGTTCGGTCCAGGCCTCGGCAAGGTGGGCGGGGGTGCCAACGACGTTGCCCGAGCGAACGTGCGTCATGATGGCCCCGGAGAAGTTGGCGTTTTGGACCGTGGCGCCGGTCAACGTGGCACTGGTCAAGGTGGCGCCCGCCAGGTCGGCGTTGGTGAGGTCGACGTTGGTCAAACTGGCGCCGGTCAGGTTGGCGCCGGGCCCAACGAGGTACCCGCCATCAATCTGCCAGTTGGTGGGGAGCTGCGCGGGGTGGCCGGTGAGGGAACCTGATTGGACGCCGGTCAAGGTGGCGCTCTGCAGGTCAACGCCGTCAAGGTTGAGGCCAGTTAGCACGGCGTTGGTCAAATTGGCGTGGGGACCCATCAGGTACCCGTCTTTGAGCTGCCAGTTTTGGGGCAACGACGCCGGGGTGCCGATTATGCCACCGGAGAGGACGTTGGACAGGTTGGCGTTGGACAGGTTCGCGCCAGTGAGCGTGACGTGGCCGAGGGACTGGCCGCTCAGATTGACGCCGCTCAGGTTGGCCCCTGGTCCAATGAGGTAGCCGTTGATCAAAGTCCAGCCAGCGGGCAGCGAGGCCGGTGTGCCACCGATGCCCTTGGAGACAACGCCCGTGAGGGTGGCGCCGGCCAGTGTCGCCCCCGTGAGTTGGGTCTGGAGCAGGGTGGCGTTTTGGAGGTCGGCGCCGCGCAAGTTGATGCCCTGAAGGTCGGCGTTGGCCAAGTTGGCCCCCGGGCCTACGAGCACCCCACCGGCAATAATCCAGTGAGCGGGGAGTTGGGCGGGGAGACCCGTGATGCCCCCGGAGCTGACGTTCGTCAGGTTGGCGCCCTTGAGGATGGCGCCGGCGAGATCGACACCGTCGAGTGTGGCGTTGTGCAGATCAGCACCCGTCAGGTTGGCGCCAGGACCCATGAGAAAGCCAGCCGCGAACGACCAATGAGCCGGCAGCGATTGGGGCGCGGTCCGAATGCCCCCACTTTTGACGCCCGTGAGCGTCGCACCGGCGAGCAGGGTGCCACTTAGTCGGGCGTTCGTCAACGTCGCACCCTTCAGGTTGGCACCCGTCAAATTGGCGCCATTGAGATCCGCTCCCGTGAGGTCGAAGCCGCTGAAATTGACGTGGGTGAGAATGGCGTTGTGGAGATTGACCCCGGGGCCGACGCAGTAGGTGCCAACGGTGTGAAAGGCACAGGCTTTGGCGTGCTTGGCGGCCACCGACGGCGTGGCGGCGGCGAAAAGGCTGGCGACGACGAGGGTAGCGACGAGGGGGGGCCGGCGGAGGGATTTCATATACGTCGTTTTAGCAGTCATCACCGATTCCCTCCACCGAATCGCGTTTTGTCGGCCCGGACCATCACTTTTTCCGTCGCTTGCTTGAGCATCGGGGCGTTTTATGATAGTAATGAAAGCGGTTACACGGAAAAATCTGTGCAAAACGACGACCTGGGGGGGGATGATGGCCAATACGAGTCCGACCATCTACGACGTCGCCTCCCTGGCCAACGTCTCGGTGGCCACGATTAGCCGCCATATCAACGGATCGGCCCGGTTGGACCCGTCAACCCAGGAACGGGTTGAAAAAGCCATTACCGAACTGGGCTACGTCCCAAATTCCACGGCCCAACGGCTCTCCTCGGGCAAGAGCATGATCATTGGACTGGCTTTTTTGAAGGACTTTGTTCTCGACAACGTCCCCGGGATCGAGCGCGAAAGCATGTTGTTTATTGACACCGTGCTGCGCGGCATCGAAATGGAGTCCTCCGAACGCAATTATTCGGTGCTGATTAGCTTCGTCGAGGACGAATTCGACCAGCGTTTGGACGCCTTACAGCGCATGGTTGGCAACGTCGACGGCATTATTGCCCTGGAAAGTGTCTTCACCCCCGACGTTGTCTCGCGTTTGGAGCAGCGCCTGCCGCTCGTCGTGCTGGCCGGCGACGCTTCGTCCGATCACGCCGACACCGTCCACAGTGCCAACGACGCCGCCATGCGCACCATTGCCGAGCACCTCATTGCCGTGCACGGCGTGAAGCGGGCCGGTTTCGTGAGCGGACGACTTCGCAGTTCTGACGCCCGCGCCCGTCGCGACGCCTTCCTCACCAGTTTCCGCGAACTCGGCGGCACGGTGGACGAGGGTGACATTTTGGACGGCGACTGGTCCGTCTCGAGCGGCGCCCGGGCCATGCTGGACCGCCTCGAGCGCGGCGACGCCCTGCCCGAAGTCATGGTCTGCGCCAATGACCAGATGGCCTACGGCGCCATGGGTGTGGCGCGCAGCCACGGGATCCGTGTGCCCGAGGATCTGAAGTTCACGGGGTTTGACGACACCCCCATTTCGCAATTGATGAGCCCACCGCTCACGACGGTCCGTCAGGACACCTTCGGCATGGGCCGAGAAGCGGTGCGGTTGCTGGTCGACGCCATGGCGAATCCGCAGCGGGCGAAGAAGTTGGTGGCACAGCCAACGCACTTCGTGCCGCGCGAATCGTGTGGTTGTGGTGAAGGGAAAAGCATGAACGTGCTGAGAGAGATGGTCACACTATGAAATTCCTATTGAGGCGACTCGGGCTCTACGCCCTCACGGCGTGGGTGGCCATTACGGTCAACTTCATCCTGCCGCGCTTGATGCCCGGTAACCCCTACGAGCAGATCATTGCGACGTTGAAGGGCCGCGTGACGGTCCAGGAAATCGAAGCAATCAAGATTCAGTTCGGCGTGGGCTCGCACCACTCAGCGTTGCAGTTGTACTTCACCTACCTGAACAACCTGCTGCACGGCAACCTCGGCAACTCGATCACCTTCAACCCGGCCACCGTGAGCTCGGTCTTGTCGGCCCGCGTGTGGTGGACCATTGGTCTGATCGGCGCCGCCACGGTGCTTAGCTTCTTCGCCGGTACCTTCCTCGGCGTGGTCTTCGGGTGGACTCGGGGGTCGCGCGCCGACTCGTTCATCCCGGTCGCGACGTTCCTGCAGGCCGTGCCGTACTACTTCTTGGGCACCATCATGGTCATGGTGTTTGCCAGCCGTTTGCACTGGTTCCCCATGATGAATGCCTACGACCTTTCCATTACGCCTGGCTGGCACTGGAACTTCATCCTCAGTGTCCTTCGCTACGGTGAACTCCCCGTGTTGTCCATCTTGCTGGGCTCGTTGGCCGGGTGGATGCTGGGCATGCGCAACATGATGATCACCACGGTCGGCGAGGACTTCGTCTTGATGGCCGTGGCCAAGGGACTACCGCGCCGCCGCGTTATCTACCTGGCCGCCCGCAACGCCATCTTGCCGTCAGTCTCCAACTTCGCCCTGGCAATCGGTCTGCTGGTGTCGGGTGCGTTGGTGGTGGAGCAGGTCTTCAACTACCCCGGTGTTGGCGCCATCCTGGTGCAGGCCGTGGGCAACGAGGACTACCCGCTGCTGCAGGGCATCTTCTTGTTGATCACCTTCACGGTGCTCGGCGCCAACTTGTTGGCTGACCTTCTGTACTACGTACTTGACCCCCGGACCCGGACTGCGACGGCACACTAATGAAATCAATGCAACTTCCAAAGTCACCGAAGGTCCTCATCGGACTCGGTATCTTGCTGACCTTCATCGTGCTGACGGTGATTGGTCCGTGGATTGCCCCCTACAACCCGAACACCACGAGCTTCATCCCGAACCTGCACCCATCGTGGTCGCACTGGTTCGGCACGACGACGCTGGGTCAAGACGTCTTCTCCCAGTTCCTCGTCGGGTGTCGCGAGACCATGGTGGTGGGCTTCATCGCCGGTCTCGTCGCAACGATTTTGTCGGTGACCATCGGTGTCGCCGCGGGCTATCTCGGTGGTCGCGCGGACGACGGCCTCTCGATGCTCTCGAACGTCTTCCTCGCCATTCCTGGTCTGCCGCTGTTGATCGTGATCAACAGTTACCTGCCGACCAGTCAGCAGTCGAATCCTTTGATCATCGGTCTCGTCGTGGCCCTCACGGGCTGGGCGTGGGGTGCGCGCGTGTTGCGTTCGCAGACCATGTCGCTGCGTGACCGCGACTTCGTCGAGGCCGCGCGCATTATTGGTGAGAGCCGCCGTCGCATTATGTTCGCCGAGATCGGACCGAACCTGCTGCCGATTCTGGCCTCGTCACTCCTCTTCACCATTCTTTACGCCGTCGGTGTCTACACCACCCTGGCCTTCCTTGGTCTGACCAGCGTCTCGACCTGGAACTGGGGCACGATGCTCTACTGGGCCCAGTCGAACAACGCGGCCCTGGCCAACGAGTGGTGGTGGTTGGCACCTCCCGGCATCGCGATTGCGTTGGTGGGTACCAGTCTGTCGCTCATCAACTTCGGTATTGACGAGTTCATCAACCCCCGCCTCCGTGCGGGTGGGTTGAGCGGCCGCGCCCGTCGCAAGATCGGGATGTCGCGTCGTCCCCGTCTGGGCTACACGCCCGTGCAGCGTGAGCTGTTCGCACGCGTCGCCACACCGACCACACCACAGGGAGAAGGCCAGTGAGCAACGACCGCACCATTCTGGAAGTCAACGACTTCAGCATCAACTACGGCTACGGCGACGCCTCGGTGCGCGCCGTGAGCAACGTCAACTTCACCCTCGGCGCCTCCAAGGTGCTCGGGGTCGCCGGTGAGAGTGGTTCAGGCAAGTCAACCCTGGTCTACGGACTCACCCGACTACTGCGCACCCCCGGGGTGATTTCGGGTGGCGACGTCACCTTCAATATTCCGACGGAGAACGGCTCGACGCCCTTCGACATGCTGGCCGCCACCGAAGATGACCTGCGCACCGTTCGTTGGTCGCACATCTCGATCGTGCTGCAGAGCGCGCTGAACGCGCTCAACCCGCTGCGCCGCATTGGTCGCGAATTCGATGAGGTGCTGCGCACCCACGACACGTCGATGAACAAGAAGCAGCGCAAGGAGCGTTCCATCGAACTCCTCGCGATGGTGGGCCTGCACGCCGATCGTCTGGACCGCTTCCCGCACGAACTCTCCGGTGGACAGCGCCAGCGGGTCATGATTGCCATGGCCCTCGCCCTGAACCCCGACCTGGTGATCATGGACGAGCCCACGACGGCGCTCGACGTCGTGACCCAGCGCGAGATCGTGTCGGAGCTCTACGAACTTCGTAAGAAGCTCGGCTTCGCAATGATCTTCATTACCCACGACCTGTCGTTGCTGGTGGAGTTGGCTGACGAGATCATGGTGATGTACGCCGGTCACATTGTTGAGCGCGCCGTGGCGACGGAGCTGTACAACACGCCCCGTCACCCCTACACCCTCGGACTCATGAACTCCTTCCCGCCGCTGCACGGCGAGCGCAAGGAGCTCACCGGTATTCCGGGCTCGCCGCCGGACCTGAAGTCGCTGCCCGAGGGCTGCACCTTCGCCCCACGCTGCCCCTACGCCATGGAAATCTGCCACCAGCAGGTCCCGCCACTGGCGTCGATTGAATCAGGTCGCCTGGTGTCGTGCTGGCTGCACGACCCCTCGGTGGCCGCCACCGTTCCGGTGGAACTGTCCAAGAAGAGTGCCTCGAAAGGTGGTGTCGCATGACTGAGGTAACCAAGGGCGATGTCCTCCTCGAGGCCCGTGGACTGACCCGTCACTTCATGGTCCGCGGTGACGCTGGTCTGTTTTCACGCAAGCGCCGCGTGGTCGCGGTGGAAGACGTCGACGTCAGCCTGCGCGCCGGCTACGTGTTGGCCGTGGTGGGTGAGAGTGGTTCAGGTAAGTCCGTCTTGTCGCGGATGCTCTCGCGCATCGTCGCGCCGACCAGCGGTGAACTGCTGCTGAACGGTGAGAAGGTGGACCTCAAGGCCCAGCGCGACCTCGCCTACGCCCGTGAAGTCCAGCTGGTCCTCCAGGACCCATTCGCCTCGATCAACCCCGTGCACCGCATCATGCACGCCATTGAGCGTCCGTTGTTGATTCACGGCACGCCCAAGGAGCAGGTCGTGGAAAAGGCGCACGAAGTGCTCGAAAGTGTGTCGCTCAGCCCACCCCAGCAGTATTTGGACCGCTACCCGCACGAGCTCTCCGGTGGACAGCTCCAGCGCATCAACATTGCGCGTGGTCTCGCGGTCAACCCGAAGATTCTGCTGGCCGACGAACCCATCTCGATGCTCGACGTCTCGGTGCGACTCGGTGTGCTGAACCTGCTGCGCAAGCTCTGCGACGACCGTAACTTGGCCATGCTCTACATCACCCACGACATCGCCTCGGCGCGCTACATCGCCGACGAGACCGTCGTGATGTACGCCGGTCAGATTGTCGAGCGGGCTCGCGACACCTCGATCATCGACGCCCCCGTCCATCCCTACACCCAGCTGCTGGTGTCGTCGGTGCCGGACCCCGAGAACCTCGAGAGCAGTCACGAGTCGAAGTCCAAGGACCCGGGTGGCGCTGGTTTCAATTACGCCGGCTGCCGATTCAGCCCGCGATGCCCGCAAGCGCTCGACATCTGCCACGGCAACCAGCCGCCCGTTGTGGAGATCGCTGAAGGTCACTCGTCACGCTGCTGGTTGCAGGCCTCGCCTGAACAGCGTGCGGCGGTGAGCATCACGAAGAAGGTGTCGGCGTAGGAGGACGTCGCGTGGGGGGAGAAAGACAACGTTGTATGAATTTCTTTCTCCTGAATAGGGCACATTCGTCAAACGAATGAGTCCGAATCGCGCGGCGGCTGATGACGCCAACGGGGTACGACGGGCGTGAGCGCGTCGTGCGCCATGAAGGAAGTTGTGGGGCGTTCGCTAGAATATTCCCACTACGGTACGGAGAAAATCCGTGCAAACGCTGTGGCGGCGTGGCCGCAGCGAGCGCAGTACCCGAAGTTTTGCAGTGCAAGAGTAATCAGTGTCGTGACAAAAGTTGCGACGAAATAAAGGGGAAAGAAATGAACAAGAAGTTCCTGGCCAGCCTCATGGCTTTGTCGAGCATCTCGCTCGGCGTCGTGGCCGTGTCGACTCAGGTGACCGGTGCTATTTCCAGCCCGACGATCCTGACCGAAGAGACCAACGTCGGTGTGACGTTCACCAACAACTTCAACCCTGTTGACAGCCAGTCGGTGGGTACGCAGATGTCGTTGAACGCGCTCTCCTACGAGCCGCTGATTCAGTACAACGCCATGAAGCCCAACGTCTGGACGCCGTGGATCGCGACCAATGAAGTCTTCAACGCCACTGGCCAGGTGGTGACGTTCACAATCAACCCCAAGGCGGAGTGGAGCAATGGCTCACCCGTCACGGCGGCACAGGTTGCCAATGAGTTCAACGTCATCAACACCAACGCCGGCATGAACGTGTTCGGTGTGCCAACGCTGGCGACCCCCGCGACTGCCTCGGGCAACAAGGTCACCCTGACGTTCCCCACGCCACAGTTCGCGAACCAGGACGCCCTGGGCAGCGTCTTGATCTTCCCCGTGGCCGGTGACAACATCCCCGGGTACCCCGCTGGTTCACCGGTGTACATCACCTCAGGTACCTCGACGCTGACCAACAATGACGTGCTGGGCAACGGCCCGTACTTGCCTACCGGCTACAACACGCAGCTCATTAGCTACACCGCGTCGCCCCACTGGAAGATGACGGCCAAGCCCTACGTGACCGGCGTGAACGTCCCCTACTACGCGGCCAACCAGGACGCCACGCAGGCCCTCGTCACTCACCAGCTCGACTGGGCCGGTAACGACATCCCACAGATCAAGCAGGTGTTCATTGCGTCGAACCCAGCGCAGAACCACTTCTACTACCCCGCGGGTTCGACCGTGACGCTGTGGTTCAACGTGTCGTCGTCGGCTCCCGACGGCAACCGTGACTGCTTGGCTGACCCCTACTTCCGTTACGCCGTGTCGATGGCAATTGACCGCAACCAGTTGAGCCAGATCGGTGAGACCGGTTTCGAGCAGCCCGCCACGTCGACCAGTGGTATGACCCCAGCGCAGGCCGCCTACGAAGGTCCGTACAAGAACAACTACAACTTGAACGGCTGGACCTACGCTCAGGTCACCAAGTACCTGAAGGCCCACGGTTTCGCGGTCGACTCGAACAGCTACTTCGCCGTCAACACCGCCACGGCGGCTGCACAGACGCACCTGTCGATCAACACTGAGTGCCAGTTCTCCATCCAAGACCCCACCGGCTACTCGGACTACGCCGAAGACGAGCAGATGATCTCGGCCACCCTCCAGGGTGACCACATCAACGTCAACACCGTCGGTGTGACGACTGGTCAGTGGAACGCCAACATCTTCACCCACAACTTCGACGCCATGATCCACTGGGGTGCTGGTGGAACGAACCCCTACAGCCAGTTCGAAAACTGGCTCGACGACCCGGCCAACACCGGTGGCTCGACCAACTACGGTGCCTACCAGAACTCGGCCGCTCAGGCTGACCTGGTGGCGCTGTCGGGTCTGCGTCAGGGCACCCCAGCCTTCCAGGCTGAAGTGAACAAGTTGTCGGCCATCATGACCAACGACGTGCCGGTCGCCCCGCTGCTCTACGGTGCGGACTGGGACGCCTACACCACGGCTCGCTTCACTGGTTGGGTCACCCCAACGAACCAGTACGCGTACCCAGGTCCTGGCACCAACGACGTCGCATTGATCTTGACGAAGTTGACCAAGGCCTAAGCCAGTTCTTCATCACAATGGCCCACTCGCCTCGTGCGAGTGGGCCATTGTGTTTTAACGTGCGACACGACGCTCATCGCCCATATTTTCTAAGGGAAAAAACAGGTATACCGGTATACTTGAGGCACGACCGAACATCATCGGAACGTCAACAAAAGGTGGGGAAATGAATCGAACACTCCTGAAGTCAGTGGCCACGCTCGCCACGGCATCGTTGGGCCTGAGCGGCCTCACGATGGCAACCGACGCGGGCGCCACCACGACGCGCTCGACGTACTACGCCTGCTCGGCAAACGGCATGCTCTCGAACATCAGCGTGCTGTCGCACTCGTGCGCCAAGGGCTACAAGGCCGTCAAGGGCAAGTTCGCCTCGACGGACTTCTCCAATGACAACTTCGCGAAGGCCAACCTCACTGGTGCCGACATGAGCAAGTCAATCCTGGCCGGCGTTACCTCAGGCAACATTGTGGGCACCCCAGCGGCGCTGCCTGGCGGCTGGCACCTCGTGAATGGGTACCTCGTAGGTGCGAGCGCCGTGCTGGCGCACGCGAACCTCGCCAACGCCAACCTGTCGCACCTGAACCTGACGGGTGCAAGCTTCCTGAGCGCGAATCTGACGGGTGCGAACTTCACGGGATCATTCCTCAACAACGTGTCGCTCTCGAAGGCCACGATCACCAACGCGATCTTCGCCAACGCCAACATGACCGGTGTGATTTCGGCGTACGAAGTCGGCACCCCCGCGAGCCTGCCCGGTGGCTGGAGCTTGGTCAACGGAAACTTCGACGGTTCCACCGTTCCGTACCTGATTGGCCCCTCGGCCAGCATTGGTGGCGCGCAGTTGCCCGGCGTGATCCTGCAGGGGCTCAACTTGAGCGGTGTGTACATGCCTTCGTCGAAGTTGGTTGCCACGGACTTCACGAACGCCAACCTGACGGGCGCCACGCTGTCGAGCTCGAACCTTGAAAACGCCGTCTTCACTGGCTCGACCGCGAAGAACGCGAACTTCCAGCACGCGGACTTCGAAGGTGCGGACTTCACCAACGCGAATTTCACCGGTGCCAACTTCACTGGTGCGCGCCTACTGAGTGTTATCACTACGAACACGAACTTCACGAACGCCACCTGCCCTGACGGCATTGTCTACGGACAGCCTGGCGCGAACTGCCTGTTCTAGTAGTTAACGAAAGGCCCCCGGCACCACGCTGCGTGGTGCCGGGGGCCTTTCTCTTTAACGCGTGCTGGCGGCTCTGTGGACGTTGGTGCAGATCTGGTGCTGCTGGTTGGTGTCCGCAGAGGCCTTTCGGCGTCGGTGCGGGGCGGGTGCCCCCCTGGGTAAAAGCGCCTGTGCACGCAGAGCAGTAAAGGTGCGCCCCAGGTGCGCCCTCGGGTCGTGGTCAGCGAGTCGAGAATCAGTAATGACTGCACAGGGCGCGGCGCGGCGTCCCGAAAGCGAGTGCTTCAGGGCACGAAAAAACCCGCTCTCGCTGTTGCCAGCGAGAGCGGGTTCGTCCGTTGAAGCCCGAGGGCTCCGACCAAGGGACTAGGCGCCGGTGACGGTGCCCTGACCCTGGTACTTGTAGTACTTGACCCAGCTGATCTTCATCTGCGACGTGGTGCCGTTCTGGGCAACAGGTGAGGTGATACCACCAATGGCGTCGTTGAAGATGATGAAGAAGGGCTGGTTGAACGGCCACGAGCCACCAACGCCAGGGATGGCGCCGTTGGTGTAACCGAACACGTTGCTCTTGGACTCACCAGCGATGGTCTGAGTCACGTCACCGTTGGCGGGGTTGTAGGTGTCCTGTGCGAAGACCTTGCCGTCGAGGGTGAAGGAGATCGCGTTCTTGACCCACAGCACACCGTAGGTGTGGTAGCCACCGGTCATTGCCGCGGTGGAGATAGGTGCCTGCTGGTTCAGACCAGAGCCACCTTCCCAGTCAGCGGAGGTACCGGGGTTGTTGGAGTGAATGGTGGCACCGTCGATGGTCTCGTGCTGGAGGCCTTCGGCAATGTCGATTTCACCACAGTTAGGCCAACCAACAGCGGGGTTCGTGAAGTCCTGGCCCATCATCCAGAAGGCAGGCCAGTTCCACGCACCGGCGGGCAGCCAGATGCGGGCTTCGAGGTCACCGTATTCGAACGTCAGCTTGCCCTGCGTCCAGATGCGAGCGGCGGTCCAGGTCTGACCCATGGGCTGTGCCGTTGACTGGCAACCAGGGTTGCTCTGCGCAATGCAGGTAGCGGTGATGATCAAGTCGCCGTAGCCGTCTTCCGTGGCGGCCGAAGCAACGTTGTTCTCGATCTCACCCGTACCGTAGGTGCCCGAACCAGTAACAGCCGTCCAGTACTTGGTGACTGGCGTGCTGGTCAGCGCGGTGCCGTTGTTGTAGTTCTGTGAGAACAGAGGGCCGCTCTCGTTGAAGGCTTCCTGCCAGAGCAGTGTGCCGGGAGGCGTGGTGTCGAAGTTGGTGGTGGGCAGCGTGATGGTCTTAACCGTTACGCCAGCGTTCCACTCGTCCTTGGTAACCGTCTTCGTGACAATCTTCTTACCGACCTTGACCTTGACAGTCACCTTTACGGCGACACAGGTGTAGGTCGTGTTTCCGACCGCCAGGGTGGAACCAGCAGCGGGACAAGCTTCGCCCTTGAGCGAGCTTGCGGAAGCGCCGGTGCTTCCAACAAGTACGGTCCCGGTCGTTGCAAGAAGCGTTGCGGCTAATAGCAATTTGATGTTTAGTTTCATAGGGTCATCATAGAGTTAATTGTCCGAAACATCTAGTCCTACGTTGTCTTAAATGCCAGAAAAAGATTGGTCTTTGCCTTGGGTATTTCGAAAGTCGATTGTGACCGTGGCGAGGTGTCTGACGGGCGCACGTGACGAGTCAGCGAGAACAATTTTCTTGGTGGCCGGAGCGGACCTGTGCCCCGAGTGATGGCCGTCGATTGAGGCGAGAAGCGCCCCGAATTAGCCGAGCAGAAGGCTCCACGTGGTGCCGGTAGTGCCCCACGAGCCCTTGGGTCCGACCAAGGTGGTGTAGGTCTCCTTACCCTTGACGAGCTTTCGGCCGGTGGCGCTGAAGGAGATGGATCGCGTCACGAACTTGCCGGCCGCGCAGTTTGGGGTGCAGGTGTTCCACGCCAAGGTGCCCTTACCGTGGGCGGTGGCGCTGCCCCAGTTCGTCCAGGTGATGTGCGAGACGTACCGGTTGGCGTCTGCGCAGGCGATGACCACCTCGGTGGGCTTGACGCTCTGGGTGAGGCAAGTGGCGATGTAAGTCGGGGCAGCGGTGGCCGATCCCGAGATTGGCAGGGCCAATGGCGCGAACGTGAGGAGGCTGGCGGTGGCGACAGCGGCGAGGTGGGAGCGGGACATGGTCATGGTTTCTCCTTCAAGAAATCGTTCGTTATCTCTAGTATGTCGCGAGCCCACACTTCTTACATCCCCACGCAGAAATTGCTGACGCGTGGCTAGCGCTTGCGTGCTTGCAATGTGTACGAGGCGGCGAGCCGCTCGGGCCGGTCGCGAAGTCGCCACTCGCCGTTGGGGAGGGCCACCATCTCGTCGCCCAGTGCGCACCACGGCACGCTGTCGTGTTCCTCAAAGGCGACGATGTCGAGACCATTCGCCATCAGCGCGGTGAAGATTTCCCCCAGGCCGTGGTTGAAAGAAATCGAGGCCGGGGCGCTGAGCTCGCCTTCGTGATCGATGTAGGTCTTGGTCTCCTCGAACAGCAGCCCACTTCCCTCAAAATACGGGTATGCCAAAGCGATGAGGCCGTCGGGTCGCGGCTCATCGAGGGCCCACAACATGGGGTGGCCCTCACGAAGAAAGAGCCGTCCGCCGGGGCGAAGGAGGGCCGACACCGTGCGGGCCCAGTCGGCCACGCTGGGGAGCCAGCAGAGTGCGCCGATGCCGGTGTAGACCATGTCGTAGGTGGTGCCGTTTAGCGAAACCGCGGCGTCGTCGACAGTGGATTCCACGAACGTGGTTCGGTGGCCCCACTCCGCTGCGAGCGAGCGGGCGGCCGCAATGGCCTTCGGTGAGAAGTCGACACCGGTGACGCTGCCGGCACCGAGTCGCTCGAGCGACATGGTGTCGGTGCCAATGTGGCACTGCAAGTGCACGATGTCGAGTCCGGTGACGTCACCGAGTCGGGGCTCATCAAACTGGACAACGAATGATCGAAAGCTCGGGTCGCTACGGAAGCGGTCGAGGTCGTATCCCGTGAGGTGGTGCTCCACGCGACTGTCCCAGTTCGCTTGATTGAGCTCGAGGTAATTATCCATATACGTAGTTTCCCATGTGTCGCGAGCTACCCGATGCGAATGATGGCCGTGATCACGTCACCGACCTCGATGTCTTCACGATCGCGAATCGCCTTCTTCAGGGGAACAATGTAGGTCTCGTCCTTGGGCCAGAGCGACGTTGTGAACGTGGTCTCCCCGATGGTGACTTCGCAGGGGACCATGCCCCACCCGTAGGTGACGGTGTGCACCATTGTCCGAATAGCGGCACTCTCGGCGGCACCAATGGTGAGAAAGTGCCATGGGGATGGCCCCTTCCAAAACCAGACTTCGTCGGTGAGTGCTATCTCCACACTGGAGAGTTTTACCGATGCGGACTGTCTGTAGAACTACTGACACAACAGGGTAGGTAGGCTTTCCCAATGCCATTTGCCGCCCGCGTATCGCTCATCAGTCGGAGCGTGCTGATTTCGGCCCTCGTGGCACTTCTGAGCCCGCAATCCGCGGGGGCCACACCGCAAACCGCGCGACCAGTGCTGGCCACGGCGACAGCGCAACTCGGTCAGCGCCTCTTTATCGACATCGTGGACAACGACGTGACCGATGCGCAGCGGCTGTTTTTCCCAGAGGCTGCCTACGTCCAGTTGAAGGCAATTTCCTATCCCGCCGGCGACTATCACAATCGACTGATGGCGAATTTTCGTGCCGACTTTGCCGCGTACCACCGGCTCTTCGTCAGAGCGAGTGCGTTGCGGTACGTCGGAACGGTTTACCGTGCCGACGCTGAAGGCTGGGTGCCGCCGGGGGCTTGTTACAACAACCTCGGGTACTGGCACGAGCCCGGGATTCGTCTGGTTTATAAACAGAACGGCGTGGAGAAATCGTTCGGTGTTTTTTCGCTGATTTCGTGGCTCGGCGTGTACTACGTCGTGCACCTCGGCCCCAACTTGTTCTTCGGCGACCCCGGTGAAATTGACGCACCCGCCCTCGGACCTGGGGTGCCCGCTGGTCCGGGAAGTTGCTAAGGCTGGCGGCTCCTTAGGCCTCAGGGTCGTCCATCATGGGACGGACTTCTTGGGCGCATCGACAAGCCTTGGCGAATCGCCCGGCCCAGTGGTGGGCCTCTGCGAGATTGGCGAGTTCCAGAATGCAGAATCCGCCGAGCAGACTGCGGTTGGCCGCGACGGGCACCGCGGTGACGACGCCGTTTTCGTCAACGGTGTCGATGGTCTCGGGGGTGTGAAAGCCACCACCGGTGATCCACACCTGAGTGGCTTTGGCGTCTCGCAAGACGGCGTGAGCGGCCTCAGCAACTGCCGGCAGGTCTTCGGGCGGGAACGTCATCGCCCCGTCGTCGAAGGAGATGAGGTACCGCGTCATGCGGGCTGCGGTGCCACGTTGAACATCCAGCGAATGCCGAACTTGTCGAGAGCCACACCCCAGTAGCCGTAGGGCATGTCCATCATGCCGGCCGACTCGGTGGCGCCGTCACTCAAAATGGCGAAGAGGCGGTCGGCCTCCTGTCGAGAATCGAGGTTCAGGCTGATCGTGGTGTTGTTCCCAATGCGGGTCTGGTGACCCATCGACGCCAACATGTCAGTGGCCATAAGCGTGTGGCCACCAATGATCTTGAGTTCGGCGTGCATCACGAGGTTTCGTTCGTGCTCGGGGAGTTCGGGCATACCTGGTGCGGCCGGCATGTCCGAGAAACGCATTATGCGCGGCGTCGCCTCAACCCCGAATGCGGCCGCGTAGTAGTTGAAGGCTTCTTCGGTCTGCCCCATGTAATTGAGATAGGTACTGACGTAGGCCACGGCACTCCTCTTGTTGGCAGGGCCAAATCCTACCGAAGTGCTTCAAACTCTTTAGGCGGACTCGCACCGGTAATCGCGGAGAGATGGCGGGCACGCGGCTCAACGCTGCATTCTGCGCCATTGCTCCTAGTGCGACCACGAATCCGGCTGTTGTGGTCGTCGGGTGAGCGCCAACGCTGATAGGTCTGGTGGGAAACACCGAGCGATCGCATCACTTCGGCCAGCGGAGTGTT
>DAIQPT010000051.1:0-7021 GCA_036787185.1 Acidimicrobiales bacterium
CACCGAAGCTATTGAAATTGTCCGATCGCGACGAGGTCAAGGGATTTTCCGAAACAACGTTCACTATTACGAAAAGAAATGCCGGCTGACGGGGGTAAGGAATATTTCTCACCTCCGCGCTTCCCATATCAAGCCTTGGAGCGAATCGACGGACGGCGAACGGCTTGACGGGGCCAATGGTCTCTTGCTGTCGCCGCATGTTGACCATTTGTTTGATCGAGGTTTTATCTCATTTACGAATTCCGGGAAGATCTTGGTAGCCACGAATCTCGAAGCTGATGTAATTCGCCGTTGGTCGCTTGATGTTGAATCAGGCGTGGGTGAATTTGCAAATGCTCAGGCTGAGTTTCTCGAATACCACCGAGATGCGGTGTTTGAGAAGTCTCTCAAAGCAGTCGCTTCCTAAGAGACGGGCAGTCCCCACAGCGCCATCCAACGACTCAAGTCCTTCTCCATCGGGAGGTCTTTGTCGAGGAATGACCGAACGCGAAGTTCCAACTGGTTGTTTCGGTTGTTGCTATCCGTGGGGGCGAATGGATACCACGTGCCCTGCTTGAGCAAGTACACCATCCGCACATCGCCCTCTCCCGGTGGGGAAGCGGGAACGAACCCAAAGACTGCACACAGCAGTCGTGGGCCGAGTTCGTGCTCCACCATCGAGGAATTCGCACTGTGAATTCGGGTGACGAGTTCGTTGAGGTCAGGGTTCTTCACCAGGAGCCACTTGAAACCAAGTTCGTCAGTGGTGATGTGGGCTTCGTCGCTGCCGGCCTCAAAGTTGAGCAACGTCATGATGTCGGCGTCGGTGGCCAGCTGCGTTTCGCCGCTTCCCGCCTTGAAGCACAGCCCCGCCTGACCCGAGGTGACCAGATCGAGTTCGGTCTGAAGTGTCAGGGCCGCACTGGGAAGTGCAAACAGATTGTCCAGCTTGGGCGCTACCTGCTTGGTGCGCCCAAAGAGCGTGTCGCGAAGACCCACTAGGCCTGACCGTTGAGTTCGCGCTCGAGCTTGTTCAGCTGGTCGAGGCGCTTTTCGAGCGACGGGTGGGTCGAGAAGAGGGACGCCGTGGTGCCAGGGGCCAACGCGGGAGCAAAGAAGAAGGCATTCATGCCCTCCGCCTTACGCAGGTCGGTGCGGGGGATGCGGCCCATGTCGCCAGTGATGTTGACGAGCGCCGATGCCAAAACGCTGGGCTTACCGATCAAGATGGCGCCAGAGCGGTCCGCCGAGAGCTCGCGATAGCGCGAGAGGGCCATGGTCAGCAGGTACGCGATCACCGAGATCACCATGGAGGCCAGCATGACGCCGAGTTCGATGGCCGCGGTGTTGTTGCCATTGTTGTTGTTATTACGGTTGCCACCGCTCAGCAGGCCGCCCCACATCGCCATGCGCGAGACCAAACCGGCCAGCATGCCCACGCCCGAAGCGATTGTCATGACGGCCACGTCACGGTGCGCCACGTGGCTGAGTTCGTGGGCCAAGACGGCCTCGAGCTCCTCGTCGCTCAGGCGACCCATGATGCCGCGGGTGGCGCAGACCACCGCAGCCTTGGGGCTGCGCCCGGTGGCGAAGGCGTTGGGAATGTCGGTTTCCGCCACACCAACGAGGGGCTTGGGCATGTCCGCGAGCAGGCACAGGCGGTCGACGATGGCGTGGAGCTGGGGCTCCTCTTCTGGGGTGACCACGTGAGCGTGCATGGAGAACATGGCGATCTTGGCGCTGAAGAAGTACTGCGAGAAGAGCATGGCGCCACAGAGAATCAACACGAAGGCGGTTGATACGCCGAGACTCAGGAGCACGCCGACGATGATGGCGTAGAGGACGACGAGCAGGAGGCCGGTAATCAACATCCGGAAGTTCAGTCCGGCGTCGGATTCAATCTTGTGACTGGTGGCCATGATTAGTTTCCTTCCGTTTCGTGACTCTGGGGGAGGGCGGGGTCCGTAGCAACCTGGGCCCGGAGTGCCGCCAGCTGGGCGTCAATGCTCGAGCCGGAGGCGGCGTCAAGCTGGGCCTGAATGTCGTCGGTGGGGGTGGCGGTGAGGTCCGTCAGGGCACCGGAGGCGAGGAGTTCATCCAGCGCGCCGGAGCGAGCCTGCATGTCGGCGACCTTGTCCTGAGCGCGCTGCAGGGCGGCGCCGGAGTCGGCCATCGAGGTCGAGATTCCTGAGACGGACTCGGCGATGTGGGCCGAGGCCTCGGCGGCGGTGTAGGTGGCCTTGATGGTCTCCTTCTTGGTGCGGAAGGCTTCCACTTCGGTGGTCAGCTTGGTGGCGGTGGCCTCGAGCTTCTCCTGCTGCTCAGCGACCTGCTGGTGCTGGACGTCGAGGTCCTTCAACTGGGTGGCGATGGCCTCGCGACGGGTCAGGGCCTCACGGGCGAGGGGCTCGTTTCCCTGGGCCATGGCCTGCTTGGCCTGGTCGGCCAACTTGTCTCCCTGGGTCTTGAGGGTCTCGGCCTGGATTTCGAGGCGCTTGCGCGCGGTGGCGACGTCGGCGACGGCTCGCTTGACCTTGGTCAGGTTCTCCAGCTGCTCCTCGTAGGAGAGGTCGAGGGTCTGGCGGGGGTCTTCGATCTTGTTGAGGGCGGCGTTGGACTTGGCCTTGAAAATGGTGGTGATTCTCTTTGCGATACCCATTGGGGGCCTCCTTGTGTCTGGACTCCAGCCTATTGGCGCAGGGTCCAATCGTGATGGTTCCGTGACATTCCAACGGTTTGCAGGGGCCGTGTCACGCCCAAATGATACGTTTATGCCTCAGAACCACGCGATTGGATAACGCCCCATGCTGAACATCGTTGATCCCACGTCGACCATCACCCAGCAGTCGGCCCCATTCACCCTGGTAGGGAATCGTGGGGTCCTGCACAAGGACAACCGCATTGTTCGCCACGCTGACGGTGACGACTGGATTTACTGCATCACCAACGCCCTCGAGGACCCCCGTGAGTTCATGGCGCCGCGGCACTACACCGACCTGTTCTTTCTGGACGAAGCCACGGCCCTGGCCGCTGGTCACCGTCCGTGCGCGCGGTGTCACCGCGATCGCTACGCCGAGTTCGTGACGGCGTGGGAACACGCCCACAACGGCAAGGCCTTCCAGGCGCTGGCCATCGATGCGGAACTCAAGAGCGCGCGGACATTTCGCGACCGCCAGCGAACCTTTCGCGCCGACGTCACCGCCCTGCCGAGTGGGGTGATGATCCGCACCGAGGGGCGGACCCAGCCACTACTCCTCGTGTCGTACACGCCACGGAACAAGAAGGGGGACCGTGCCGGCAAGGAACGGTGGTGCGTCTACCCCTGGACTGCGCACGGCTACGGCCTCAAAGAGCCGCGCCCCGAGGGCATGGTGGAGGTCCTCACACCCAAGCCCATTGTGGAGACGATTCGCCACGGGTTCGTGCCGGGACCGACT
The DNA here is from genome assembly GCA_036787185.1 of Acidimicrobiales bacterium. GTDB lineage: Bacteria > Actinomycetota > Acidimicrobiia > Acidimicrobiales > RAAP-2 > RAAP-2. The sequence goes on from DAIQPT010000051.1 coordinate 3,417, forward strand.
CATCCGCTGCTGGCCTGGTAATTAGCGCTTGAGCTGGCGGTCCTGCTCGTGGGCCTGCTCGGCGATTTCCTCACGGTAGTCACCGAGGGCGATGCTGAGTTTCTCGTCGGCGAGGGCCAGCATGCGCAGGGCCAAGAGGCCGGCGTTGGTGGCGTTGTTGATGGCCACCGTGGCAACGGGCACGCCACGGGGCATCTGGACGATTGACAACAGCGAGTCCATGCCGTCGAGTCGGGGCTGGGCGACGGGCACCCCGATCACGGGGAGGGTGGTGAGGGCGGCCACCATGCCGGGCAGGTGTGCGGCACCGCCGGCGCCGGCAATGATCACCTTGAGGCCACGGCCCTGAGCTTCTTTGGCGTAGGCGACCATGTCTTCGGGGGTGCGGTGTGCCGAGACCACGCGGATTTCGAAGGGAACACCAAAGCGGTCGAGCACGTCAGCAGCGGCCACCATGACCTCGTGGTCCGAGGCGCTGCCCATGATGATGCCGACGAGGGGGGTGGTGCTGGTCACAGGGTCTCCTTGGTGCTCGTCCCGTACGCACGGGCGCTCTCCCATGCTGTCACTTTTGCGCTGGCGACGTCGTCACCGAGGACGGTGACGTGGCCGAGCTTGCGGCCCGGTCGCCAGGACTTGCCGTAGTCGTGGACGGCCGCGCCGTCGATTCCCTCGGCGGCCGCAACTGAACCGGGCGCATCGGCGCCCACCACATTGACCATGACAACGGCGTCGGCCAGGGGAGTGGTGGGGCCCAGGCCCTGCCCCGTGACGGCGAGGAGATGATTGACGAACTGACTCGTGGCACACCCCTCAATGGTCCAGTGACCCGAGTTGTGAGGGCGAAGGGCGATCTCGTTGATGACGAGCCCCTCGGGGGTGACGAAGTACTCCACGGCCATGACGCCGACGAGGTCGATGGCCTGGGCGATGGCGGTGGTGAGGTGCTCGGCCTGTGCGTGGATGGCCTCGTCAAGGGCGCAAGGGAACTGCACCTCGTTGCACATGCCGTCGGCCTGGATCGTCGTCACGAGGGGGTAGGTGACGAGGTCGCCGGTGACCCCTCGGACGACCATCTGGGCAACCTCGGCGAGCAGGGTGACCCGCTCTTCCAACACGACGGTGCCGTTGGTGAGAAGGTCGCGCACCATCTGGTGGGTCTCGTCGCGCGAGTCGGGGAAGAGCACGCCGCGTCCGTCGTAGCCACCGGTCGCGGCCTTGACGACGGGCGTGTCGCCCACGAGGTCGAGAAACTCGTCCACCGCTGAGGGGTTCTCGGCGTCGAGAACGAGAAACCGTGGCACCGGCAGGCCCCACGAGGCAAAGGCGTCACGGGCCACGGCCTTGTTGACGCTGTGGGCAAGAGTGAAAGAGGACGGTCGCACCGTGACGCCCTCAGCCTCGAGGGCCTGAAGGGCGGGAAGCGACACCAGTTCGTGATCAAACGTGATGACGTCGCAGTGGGCGGCGAGCTCACGCAGGGCGTCGAGTGAGGTGGCCTGTCCGAGGTGAACATCGTCGACCAACGGCACGGCGCAGTCGTCGCGGTTGCTGGCCAGCAGGACGAGGGACACACCGGCGTCGTCGGCCTCTTCGGCCATCATGCGGGCCAATTGACCCGCACCCACAACACCGACGCGCGGAAGGAAGGTCACGACCTCATTCTACCGTCATCAGATTTTCGCCCCACCTTGTCTACAATGAGCCCAAGGAGTTTTTCTATGAACCAGTTGGCCAGTCTCTTGTCTCTCGCTCTCGGCATCGTGGCGATCACCATTGGCGCGCAGCGCGCGCTGCTGAATGAAGCCATGGCGTCGGTAGCCGAGCACCTCGGCGTGCCCAAGCAGAACTTCCGCATCCTCGGCGCCCTGCAGGTGCTCCTCGCGATTGGCCTTCTGGCCTCGCTCAAGGGACACAAGGGTGGCCTTGACGTTCTCTCGATGATCAGCGCCGGTGCCGGCGTGATCGTCTTCGGCCTGGAGCTGCTCGCCTCACTGCGGGCGCAGAGCTCGCGCAATATCTTCCTCGGCCTTCTGACGCTGGTCGTGGCGTCGGCCGTAGTGCTAATTCTCCGTATTGCGGGCTAACTAGTTCGGCACCTTGGTGTGCTTGAACTCGTTCACGTCAACCTGCTCGGCCATCATCGTCACCAGTGACGAAATGATGGCGGTGGAGGCCACCCCGTCCCCGGTTGGCGGCTTCATGTAGCGGACGAAGGTCGCGTCGTTGTTGACGACGAAGGTCGGCACCCCGAACGCTTCGAACTGCGCCATGTAGGCGAAGGACTCACCCAACACGTCAAAGGGGCGACGAGTCTCGAGGTCGTCGATGACGTCATCCATGTCGACACCCAGGGGCGCGAGCACCTCGGTGATTTGCTCAATGGTGTTCAGACGAATGGCCCGCTCGTGGCGAGCGCGGAAGAGGGCCTCGTGGGCATCGAGAAAGCGGTCGGGCTGACGGTCGCGGATCGAGGCCGACACCGCGAGTGCGAGGTTGGCACTGTCCTGACGGGGGTCGGCCCACACGTCGGGGGCACCTTCAGCGCGGTGACCCTGGCCCATAGTCCAGGGCACGAAGGTGATGTCGAAGTCGGCACCCGCGCGCAGGGCCTCCACCACGTGGAGGTGGATGTTCTTGGCGAAGGGGCAGCGATAGTCGTAGGAGAGGTGGAAGGAAGTCACGCCGTCCAGACTAAAGACCCGTTACGGCGGGGTATGCAGTGCCGCGTTAGCGGCGACGGGGCTCGGGAATGTCGTAGCCGTCGCGGCGGCACTCGTCCTTGTAGGAGGCCGGGCACCAACGGCAGGCGTTGAACGACGGCGTTGGCACGAAGTTGCCCTCGGCGTGGGCCTTCTTGATGCGAACCCAGGCCGAGGCGGCCGCTTCGGCGCGCTGCTTGGGGAACAACTCGGCGGTCGACTTTTCGAGGGTGACGCCGGCGGCGATGTAGAGGAGGCGGACGGAGACGGGCATCTGTTTGATGTCCTCGGCGTTTTCGCAGAGGGCCGCGTAGAGGGCCGAGTTGGCGAAGGCGCTGGTGACGTACTCGGCCTTCGGCACCGATCCGGTCTTGTAATCGACGATCACTAGGTTGCCGTGTTCGTCGCGGTCGAGCCGGTCGAGGATGCCGTAGAGGGGCGCATCATTGATTGTCTCGCTCAAGGCAATTTCGATGCCTTCGAGTTCGCCGACGCTTTCGAGGACCACGGTCGTGGGGTCTTCCATCGTGAAGTAGGTGCGAACAATGTCAGTGGCGTCGGCGACCAGCTTGGTCTTGAGAGCCTCGTCGAGTTCGAGGTCGGCGACGACATCCTCGGTGAGGATGCGCTCGTCGGCGATCTCGAAGAACAGGGGAGAGAGCGCGGCGTCAATGGTGCGCTCGTAGGAGGGCAGCTTGAAGAGTTCTTCGAGCAGGGCGTGGACGTAACGACCCTTGACGCTGGCGTAGCTGGCGGGCTGGCGCATCTTGCGCACCGCGGAGTACTCGTACTTGCGAGGGCATGACTGGAAGTCATTGAGTCGTGAGGGCGACAAGGCGCGGGGTAGTGGGAAGGCGGCGGGGTCAAAGGACATGTTCCCAATGTAGGGCGGGGGTGTGACGT
>DAIQPT010000052.1:0-6893 GCA_036787185.1 Acidimicrobiales bacterium
CTGGATGGGCAGACCAAAGGTCAGACCCTCCGGCACGCCGTACTCACCGTTGCTGGTGACAGCCACCGAGACGCAGTCGTCAGTAGCGGTGGGTGTGGTCAGGGAGACCACCGTGTCAATCGCCGCGTTAGCGGCGGAGGCTGCTGAGGAGAGACCGCGGGCCTCGATGATGGCGGCGCCACGCTTCTGGACGGTGGTGATGAAGTCACCCTGGAGCCACTCGGTGTCGCCAATCACGTCCGTCGCCTTACGACCACCGATGGTGGCGTTGACGAAGTCAGGGTACTGGGTGGCGGAGTGGTTGCCCCAAATCACGAGGTTCTTCACGTCGGCCACCGGTGCACCGGCCTTCTTGGCCAGCTGCGTTTCGGCGCGGTTCTGGTCGAGGCGGGTCATAGCGAACCAGCGGTCGGCCGGTACTTCGGTCGCGTTGGAACGAGCAATCAGGCAGTTGGTGTTGCAGGGGTTGCCGACCACCAAGGTGCGAACGTCGCTGGCGGCGTTCTCCGCAATGGCCCGACCCTGCGGCTTGAAGATGCCACCGTTGATGTTGAGCAGGTCACCGCGCTCCATGCCGGCCTTACGCGGGACTGAGCCCACGAGCAGGGCCCAGTTGGTGTCCGTGAAGGCGTGCTTCAGGTCGCTGGTGTATTCAATGCCGGCGAGCAGCGGGAAGGCGCAGTCGTCGAGCTCCATAACGACACCCTCGAGGGCCTTCATGGCGGGCTCAATTTCGAGCAGACGCAGCACGACAGGCGTGTCGGCGCCGAGCAACTGTCCCGACGCAATGCGGAACAGCAACTGGTAACCGATCTGGCCGGCGGCGCCGGTGACGGTGACGTGAACGGGCTTAGTCATTGCAAACTCCTTGGTTAGAGACGGTCGACGATCGCGGATGCGAACTCGGAGCACTTCACTTCGGTGGCGCCTTCCATCAGACGCGCGAAGTCGTAGGTGACGATCTTGTCGGCAATCGTGGCCTCGAGGGCGCGGACGATGTCGTTGGCGGCGTCGGTCCAGCCGAGGTGCTCGAACATCAACACACCCGAGAGCAGCACCGAACCGGGGTTGACCTTGTCCTGGCCGGCGTACTTGGGCGCTGTGCCGTGGGTGGCCTCGAAGATACCGTGGCCGGTCAGGTAGTTGATGTTGGCGCCTGGGGCGATGCCAATGCCACCGACCTGCGCGGCGAGGGCGTCGGAGAGGTAGTCACCGTTGAGGTTCATGGTGGCGATGACGTCGAACTCGGCCGGACGGGTCAGTACCTGCTGCAGGGTGATGTCCGCGATGGAGTCCTTGACCAGCAGCTTGCCCTCGGGCTTGCCACCACAGTCGTCCCAGCCGACGGCCACGTCGGCGTACTCGTCCTTGACCAGCTGGTAGCCGTACTTCATGAAGGCCCCTTCGGTGTACTTCATGATGTTGCCCTTGTGGACAATCGTGACCGACTCGCGCTCGTGCTTGAGGGCGTAGTCAATCGAGGCACGGATCAGGCGCTCGGAGCCGAACTTGGAAATGGGTTTGATGCCGATGCCGCTGTTCTCACGGATGTCCCAGCCGAAGTTGTCGTGCAGGTAGGAACGCAGCTTCTCGGCCGCTTCCGTGCCGGCTTCCACTTCCATACCCGAGTACACGTCTTCGGTGTTCTCACGGAAGATGACCATGTCGACGTCCTGGGGACGCTTAACGGGCGAGGGCACACCCTGGAACCAGCGCACGGGACGCAGGCAGACGTAGAGGTCGAGGATCTGACGCAGGGCCACGTTCAGTGAACGGAAGCCACCACCAACGGGGGTGGTCAGTGGGCCCTTGATGCCGATGAGGTACTCGCGGAAGTCGGCGATGGTCTCGTCGGGCAGCCAGTTGCCGGTCTCGTTGAAGGCCTTCTCGCCGGCGAGCACTTCCTTCCACTCGATGGTCTTGCCGTACTTCTTGGCGGCGGCGTCGAGGACCAACTTGGCGGCGGGCCAAATGTCCACACCCGTGCCGTCACCCTCGATGAAAGGAATGATGGGGTTGTCGGAAACGTGCAGCACGCCATCGGCGCTCATTGTGATTTTGTCAGCCATTCCCTCATCTTACGACGGGCGAAACGCCGGAATCGGGGGTCGTCAGGGGCTAGCGGCGATACCCATCATCATCGAACAACGTGGCGTGCATTTCACGGGTCGCCGTTGAGCGATTGAGGGTGTAAAAGTGCAGGCCGGGTGCGCCATCGTCCAATAATGCTTGGCAAAGTTCGGTTGCGGCACGGATGCCCTCGGCCCGTACTTCCGCTGGCCCGCCCCGCCGATCGGCCTCTTCCAAGCGGGCCACCAGCGGCGCCGGCACGGCGGCACCCATCTGGGCCATGCGAGTGACACCCGAGAGCGTCGTCACCGGCATGATGCCGGGGAGAACGGGCTTCGTGACGTCCAGCGCACCGAGCTCATCGACCAGGCGCCGCCATTCAATGGCCTCGAAGAAGAACTGGGTCACGGCAAAGTCGGCGTCGCGTAGCTTCTGCGCCAGGTACTTGCGGTCGCTCACCAAGTCAGGTGAGGCGGGGTGCCCCGCGGGGTGGGCGCCGACGCCGATGGAGAAGGTGCCAATCTCACGAGCAAGGGTCACCAGATCGTGGGCGTGGGCGAAGTCCGAGTCGAGGCTGCCGTCCTTGGGGGCGTCGCCACCGAGCGCCATCACGTTGGTAATGCCCGCGTCGACGTAGCCCTTGAGGAGCTCTTCCATCTCACTGCGGCGGTGCCCGACGCAGATGACGTGGGCCATGGCCGTCGTTCCCTGTTCCTGGATTGTGCGCACCAGGTCAAAGGTCCGGCGCTTGGCGTCGGGACTCGAGCGGTGGTAGGTGACCGAAACAAACGAGGGCTGGAGAGTGGCAAGGTCGCCAATGGTGCCGGCGAGTGACGTCGCTTCCTCGTCCGTCTTCGGCGGAAAGTATTCGAACGAACGGGTCGTCGACGCGGCGAGAAGTTCGTGAATCAGCACTGCGGCTTAGCTGCGCCCAAAGTCGTCATCGAGGCGCACAATGTCGTCCTCGCCGAAGTAGGTACCCGTCTGGACTTCAATGAAGACAACGTCCTCGGTGCCACGATTCTCGCAGCGGTGCGCCGCACCGATGGCGATGTCGACCGACTGACCGGGGTGGCACTCAAAGGTCTCGCCATCGAGGGTGACGGTGGCCACACCCGACACGATGAACCAGTGCTCGGCGCGGCACTTGTGGGTCTGGTAGCTCAGACGCTTGCCGGGCTTAACGACGATGCGCTTGACCTTGTGGTCATCGCAGATGTCGTCGAGAACGGTGTAGTTGCCCCACGGGCGTTCGTCGTATTCACGGTTGAGGGCGTCAGTCATTGGTCAGTGGACTTTCTCTGCGGCCAGGACGGCGTTTCGGAGCAACATGGCTCGGGTCATTGGACCCACCCCACCGATGCGAGGCGTTATCCATCCTGCCACCTCGGCCACATCGTCGGCGACGTCGGAGCGCAAAGAATTTTTTTCCCACGAGACACCCGCACCGACCACGGCCGCGCCGGGCTTAACCATGTCCTTGGTCACGAGACCGGCCACGCCAGCGGCGGCCACGATGACGTCGGCTTCGCGCACCAGGGCGGCGAGGTCGTCGACACCCGTGTGGACTACCGTGACGGCGGCGTTGCAGCCAGGTCGCTTCATGGCCATCAACAACGCGAGCGGGCGCCCGATGGTGAGGCCGCGGCCGATGACCACGACGTGCTTACCCTCGACCGGGACTTGGTAGGCGGCCAGCAGTTCAACGATGCCCGCGGGGGTACAGGGCAACGGACCCGGGGCGCTCATCACCAAGCGACCAAGGTTGGTCGGGTGCAGGCCGTCAACGTCCTTCGCGGGGTCAATGCGCAGCAGCACGGCCTCTTCGTTCAGTCCCTTCGGCAGCGGCAGCTGCACGAGGATTGAGTGGACATCGGGGTTGGCGTTGAGTTCGTCAACGACCGCTTCAACTTCGGCCTGCGTGGCCGTGGCGGGCAGCGAGTAGTGGAAGGAGCGAATGCCGACTTCATCACAGTCGGCGTGCTTCATCGCGACGTACTTCGCGCTCGGGCCGTCGTCACCGACGAGCACCGTGCCGAGTCCGACGGGGCGACCTTCAGCGGCCAGGCGCATGGCGCGATCGGCCAGCTCCATCTTGATGCGACCCGCGACTGCGTTGCCGTCCAGTAGTACCGCCATAGTTGCTCCTAGTGCCTAAAGTGACGCTCACCAGTGAGCATCATGACGATGCCGGCAGCGTCTGCTGCGGCAATGACTTCTTCATCTCGTACCGAACCGCCGGGCTGCACCACTGCGGTGACACCCACCGACGTGAGTGACTCGAGTCCATCGGCGAACGGGAAGAATGCGTCCGACGCGGCTGCTGATCCCACGGCCTTGTCCCCCGCCTTCGTGGCGGCAATGCCGGCGGCGACGACGCGCGACTGCTGGCCCGCGCCGATACCCACCGCGACGCCGTCACGAGCGAGGACGATGGCGTTCGAGGTGGTGCGGGCACAGACCCGCCACGCGACCTGCAAGTCTTCGAGCTGCTGAGCGGTGGGCTGGGCCTTCGTGACGCAGCGCCACTCGGAGACGGGTACCAGGAGTTCGTCGGCGTTCTGGACGAGTGCGGTGTCGCCGAAAGTGCGCACCGAGCGTCCCAACGATTCGGGAGCAGGCGCCGAGAGCAAACGGGTCGCCTTGCGACGAGCCTTCAAGATTTCGATGGCGTCAGGCGTCAGCGAGGCCGCGATGATGACGTCAGCCTGCGGACCGGCGGCAATCGCTTCGGCCAAGGGGGCGTCAAGGACACCACCGATGGCAACAATGCCACCGAAGGCGCTCTGGGGGTCGGCGTCGAGCGCCTTGGCGAAGGCGTCGATGAGCGAAGTGCCCAGTGCGGCGCCGGAAGCGTTGGCGTGCTTGATGATGGCCACGGCGTGGCGGTTCGGAACGTCAGCGGCCAGTTCGTGCACGAGACGCCACGCGGCGTCCGCGTCGAACAGGTTGAGATACGACAGCGCGGTGCCGGCGTGCTTTTCGACGTGGTCCCACCACGGGCTCGTTCCCGCGACGCGGTAACGGGCGCCCACCTGGTGGGGGTTCTCGCCGTAGCGCACGACGTCGGCGCGCTCGAGCGTGAGGTGCAGCGTCTCGGGCAAGACCTCGTCGAGCGCCGATGGTGTCTGACCCAGTGCGCCACCACGGTCGAGCCAGGCAACAATCTCAGCGTCGTAGGCCGCGGTGTGCGCGAAGGCGGCGCGAGCAAGCTCGTGACGAGTTTGGTCACTGAGCGACCCGTTCTCACGCAACTCGGCGAGCACCCCGTCGTATTGCGAGGGGTTGGTCAACACACCGACGCTGTGGTGATTCTTCGCGGCGGCGCGCACCATGGTCGGTCCGCCGACATCAATCAATTCAATCGAGGGGTTTGAACGGAAGGGATACAGGTTGCACACCACCAGGTCAATGGCGCCGATGCCGTGTTCGGCGAGGGCGGCCAGGTGGGCCTCCTTCGAGCGATCCGCCAGAATGCCGCCGTGGATCTTGGGGTGGAGCGTCTTCACGCGTCCGTCGAGCATCTCGGGAAAGCCGGTCACATCGGAGACATCCAGGTGCTCGATACCCGCGTCGGTCAGCGCCTTCGCGGTGCCGCCGGAGGCGATGAGCTCCACGTTGAGTGCGCGCAGGCCTCGGGCCAACTCCTCGACGCCGGTCTTGTCGTACACGCTGACGAGTGCTCGCATCAGTTCTCCTTAGGGGTTGAGACGAACGGTGGCGGGTTCGTCACCGCGGTCGAGGGCTTGTAAAACCTTAGTAAGGACCTCGGGGTAGAGCGCACGCTCCACGATTTTGATGCGCTCGTGAAGCGAGGACTCGTCATCGTCGGGGGTAATAGCCACCCGGCGCTGTGCCAGGATCGGTCCGTCGTCGAGTGCTTCGGTCGCAACGTGCACCGTGCACCCGGTCTCGGCAACACCACTCTCGAGGGCCTGGGCCACGGCGTGCCAGCCCTTGAAGTCGGGCAGCAAGCTGGGGTGGGTATTGAGCACGCGACCAGGAAACGCGTCGTGCAGGTCGCTGGTAAGCACGGTGCCGAATCCGGCCATCGCAATCAGGTCGATGTCGTGAGCCTGTAGGTCAGCGGCCAGGGCCGCGCTGTAGGCCGCTCGATCGAAGGATGGCGTGAAGCCACCGAACTCCTTGCGGTCCCGCAGATGACTGGGCACACCGGCCTGGGCGGCCACGTCGAGTCCCCGACACGGACGGTCGGACACCACCAGGGCCACGTCGATGCCCGCCTCAAGTAACGCTTCGAGAATTGTTCCCGAGCCCGATACCAAGACAGCGCATCGTGCCAACAGTTAGAGCCCCAGCGATCGAACGATTTCGACCATCTTCTGACCCGCTTCGGTGGGGTTCAGGCAGACGTGCACACCGGCCTCGGCCAGTGCTTCCATCTTGGCCTGCGCCGTGCCCTTCGAGCCCGAAATGATGGCGCCGGCGTGGCCCATCTTGCGGCCGGGGGGCGCGGTGACGCCGGCGATGTAAGAGACGACCGGCTTGGTCATGTTGGCCTTGATCCACTCGGCGGCACGCTCTTCTTCCGAGCCACCAATTTCACCGATCATCATGACAGCCTTGGTCTCGGGGTCGGCTTCGAAGGCCGCGAGGCAGTCGATGAAGTTGGTGCCGGGAACGGGGTCGCCACCGATGCCCACGCAGGTGGTCTGGCCGATGCCCTGCTGGCTCAATTCGTGCAGCGCCTGGTAGGTAAGGGTTCCCGAGCGCGAGACGATGCCGACGGGGCCACCGGGCAGGGCGATGTCGCCCGAGGTAATGCCGATGTTGCACTTACCGGGGCTGATGATGCCGGGGCA
>DAIQPT010000053.1:0-6880 GCA_036787185.1 Acidimicrobiales bacterium
GCACACGCCTCGCGAGCGCCTAGTGGCCTTGCTGGCTGAGCACGGCGAAACGGCGCACCCGTCGTGGGGGCCCGGCCGCTGCCTCGAAGAGCTCATGGCCGCTTCCTGCGGCGAGCAGCTCTGGAACCCGATCTTCGTCACGGACTTTCCCGTGGAGATTTCGCCGTTGGCCCGTCGCCACCAGGGTGACCCCGAGCTCACCGAGCGCTTCGAGTCCTACGCCGCCGGTCGCGAACTGTCGAACGGTTTCACCGAGCTCAACGATCCCGTTGACCAGCGCGCGCGCTTCGAGGACCAGGCCCGCCTGGCGGCCGCCGGTGACGACGAGGCGATGCAGATTGACGAGGACTTCGTGAAGTCTCTCGAGTGGGGTCTGCCGCCAACGGCCGGTCTCGGTATTGGCATTGACCGACTGGTGATGTTGATCGCCGACGTGTCAAACATCCGCGAGGTCATCGCCTTCCCGACGCTGAAGCCGCTGCGCGACTAGTACGCGGGGAATTCGCGAATCAGCGATTCGGTGAAGGCCAACAGGCCCGCCCGTGCTGCTTCGTCGGGCACAAACGCCAGGGCGGCTTCGGCCTGAGCAACGAAGCCCTCGGCTGCGGCAATGGAGGCTTCGATGCCGCCACCGGCAATCACCAGCGCCCGAGCGACTTCACGCTGCTCGTCATCGAGTGGTGCACCCAGCAAGTCGCGCAGGGCGGCGCCGTGCGTCGGCGAGGCCAGCGAAATCAGCGTGGGCAAGTTGTAGACGCCTTCGGCGAGGTCCTGCCCCGCCGGCTTGCCCAGCTTGTTGTTGACGTCAATGACGTCGAGAATGTCGTCGCGCAGTTGGTAGACCATGCCGAAGCAGCGACCGAACTCGGTGAGCGCGTCCTTGACCTCGTCGCTGTGGCCGGCCGTGATGGCCCCGGCGCGGCAGGAGGCCGCCATGAGCGCCGCGGTCTTGCCCTCGATGGCTTCGTAGTACTGCTCGTGGGTTCGCTCGGTGTTGTAGATGGTCTTGACTTCCGAGGCCTGGCCGCGGGTGAGCCAGGCCAGGGTCGTGGCCATGAGGCGGGCCATGTCGACACCGTGGTCGGCGGCGATGCCGGCCGAGCGGGCCATCAGGTAGTCGCCACCAACGATGGCGATCAGGTTGCCGTAGCGAGCGTTCACGCTGGCGACGTTGCGACGGATGTCGGCTTCGTCCATGACGTCGTCGTGGTACAGCGAGGCGAGGTGCATCAATTCAACGGCGACGCCGCCCATGAGGTCGTCGTGGCTGGCTTCGCGAGCACCAAAGGTGGCACTGGCCACGGCCAACAGGGGGCGCAGGCGCTTGCCACCGGCGTAGATCAGGTGCGTGGTGACGGCGTCAAGGTACTCGTCGCCGAACACTACGGACGCCGCGAGGAGTTCTTCGAGTTTCTTGACGTCCGATTCCACGGCGGGGAGCCGCAGGTGTTCGTAGGGGTTCACGGCGTCTAGCCTAGACAGCCCTCTCACCCACTCCGTCGGGCCCCCGCGCTTTGGGGGCGAGTTGGTGGCGATAGTCGGCATCTCTCACCGGTGTTTCCACCACAACGGGAGGGTTCTCGAGGCCCGTTGTCGCTCAGGATTTGATGTGACGGGTACCAATTACACTAAAAACAGGAACGACTAAAGGACTTCAATTGTTCGAACGATTTACTGACCGAGCCCGCCGCGTGCTCGTACTCGCGCAAGAAGAAGCGCGCGATCTGAATCACGCGTTCATTGGTACCGAGCACATCCTGCTCGGTCTCATCCGCGAAGGCGAAGGCGTGGCCGCCAAGGCGCTCGACGCCCTTGGCGTGACCTTTGACGTCGTGCGTGAGAAGGTCGAAGAGGCCATTGGCCCGAACTCCACCCCGAGCCCCGGCTCACCTCCCTTCACCCCCCGCGCCAAGAAGGTGCTCGAACTGTCGCTGCGTGAAGCGCTGCAGTTGGGTCACTCCTACATCGGCACGGAGCACATGCTGCTCGGCCTGGTGCGTGAGGGCGACGGCGTTGCCGCCCAGGTCTTGAACGACCTCGGCGCCGACATGAACCGTGTTCGCACGCAGGTCATCCAAATGATGACCGGTCAGCCCGGCAAGGAAGGCGCCACGAGCGCTCCTTCATCGAAGGGTGGCGACAGTGAGTCCTCAGGCGGCTCGGCCGTGCTTGACCAGTTTGGTCGCAACCTGACGCAGCTGGCCCGTGACGGCAAGCTTGACCCACTGGTTGGTCGCGACAAGGAAGTTGAGCGCGTCATGCAGGTGCTCAGCCGTCGTACCAAGAACAACCCCGTTCTCATCGGTGAACCCGGTGTGGGTAAGACGGCGATCGTCGAAGGCCTCGCACAGAAGATTGTCGCCGGTCAGGTGCCCGTCACCCTCGCCGACAAGCAGCTCTACACCCTCGACCTCGGCGCCTTGGTGGCCGGGTCGCGCTACCGCGGCGACTTCGAAGAGCGTCTCAAGAAGGTGCTCAAGGAGATTCGCACTCGTGGCGACATCATCTTGTTCATTGACGAGATCCACACGCTGGTCGGCGCCGGTGCCGCTGAAGGTGCCATTGACGCCGCGTCAATCCTGAAGCCCATGCTGGCGCGCGGTGAACTCCAGACCGTTGGTGCCACCACCATCGACGAGTACCGCAAGTACATCGAGAAGGACGCCGCACTCGAGCGTCGTTTCCAGCCGGTCAAGGTGGACCAGCCGTCGGTCGCAATGACGATTGAAATCCTCAAGGGCCTCCGTGAGGTCTACGAGGAGTTCCACGCCGTCAAGATCACCGACCAGGCCCTCATTGCTGCCGCAAACCTGGCCGACCGCTACATCGCTGACCGCTTCCTGCCAGACAAGGCCATCGACCTGATCGACGAAGCCGGTAGTCGCCTGCGCATTCGTCGCATGGACGCGCCACCGGCCGCGAAGAAGATCGACGAGGACATCGCTCGCCTTCGTGCCGACAAGGAAACGGCCATGGAGAAGGGCGCCCTCGAACAGGCCAAGGCCCTCGAGGAGCAGGAGCGCGAGCTCCTCTCGAAGAAGGACGAACTCGACGCCACGGTCAAGGCCAGTGGTGGCGACTCCTTCGACCTCGTCGACGAAGAGACCATCGCCGAAGTGTTGGCCAACTGGACCGGCATTCCGGTCTACCGCCTCACCGAGGAAGAGACCTCGAAGTTGCTGCGCATGGAGGACGAACTCCACAAGCGCATCATCGGTCAGAACGAAGCCATCATTGCGCTGAGCCGCGCGATTCGCCGTACCCGCGCCGGCCTCAAGGACCCGAAGCGTCCCGGTGGCTCCTTCATCTTCCTGGGACCAACCGGTGTGGGCAAGACGGAGCTGGCCAAGACGTTGGCCGAGTTCCTCTTCGACGACCAGGACGCTCTCATCCAGCTCGACATGTCGGAATACATGGAGAAGCACTCGGTGAGCCGTCTCGTCGGTTCGCCCCCCGGCTACGTGGGCTACGACGAGGGTGGTCAGTTGACCGAAGCCGTTCGTCGCAAGCCCTTCTCGGTGGTGCTCTTCGACGAAGTCGAAAAGGCCCACCCCGACGTCTTCAACGCCCTGTTGCAGATTCTCGAAGATGGCCGCCTGACCGACTCCCAGGGTCGTCAGATCGACTTCAAGAACACCATCTTGATCATGACCTCGAACCTCGGCACCGCCGACCTGCGCAAGACCATGGGTTTTGGCAAGGGCGACGACGTGGCGAGCTACGAGCGCATGAAGGAGAAGGTCCACGCCGCGCTCAAGGGTCACTTCCGTCCGGAGTTCCTCAACCGTATCGACGACACGATCGTCTTCCACGAGTTGACCAAGGAAGAAGTCATCGAGATCGCCGACCTGTTCATCAACCGTCTGCGCGAGCAGCTCGGTCAGCAGGGACTCGGCCTCGAGCTGTCGGCCGCCGCCCAGTCGTTCCTGGCGGACAAGGGCTACGACCGCGAACTGGGTGCTCGACCACTGCGTCGCGCCATCCAGCAGTACGTCGAAGACGTCCTCAGCGAGAAGATTCTGTTCAAGGAGTTCCACGCTCCCCAGACCATCGTCGTTGACGTGGTCGAGGGCGAAAACGGCCCCGAACTGAGCTTCGAAGGCGTGGAAGGCCTGCCCCCATCGGTGGACTTCCACGACGCTGCACCCACGGCCTAAGCGATCAGTGGGCCCTACGGGGCCCACTGACACGCCTGTGGGAAAAGTGCGGTAGAATAGGTAATCCCCTTTCGCCTTCTGGCGACTGCTCATTGAGGAGAACTTCGGTCTATGGCCACGCACAAGTACAAGAAGGGCGATCGTCTCGTCTACCCTCACCACGGTGCCTGCACGGTGCTCAAGGTTGAGAAAATTACTGCGTTTGACGTCAAGCAGGACTACCTCAAGCTGCAGGTCGCCTACACCGACTTGACCCTGATGGTCCCCGTGGCCAACGCCGAAGCCGTGGGTCTGCGCGAAGTAATCAACGACGAGGAAGTCGAAGAAGTCTTCGCGGTGCTGCGCAAGAAGGAAGCCCGCATGCCGACGAACTGGTCGCGTCGCTTCAAGAACCACTCCGAAAAGCTGCGTTCCGGTGACATCTACCAGGTCGCCGAAGTCGTGCGAAACCTCTCGATCCGTGACAAGGACAAGGGCCTGTCGGCGGGTGAGAAGCGCATGTTGAACCGTGCGCGTCAGATCCTCGTCTCGGAACTGACCTTCGCGCTGAACGTGGACACCGAGGCCGCAGAAGCCAAGCTCGCTTCGGTGCTGCCGTAGTCGTGCGCGTCGCGGCGGTCGTCGTGGCCGGCGGACGCGGTGTCCGATTTGGCGGACCGAAGCAGTTCTTGCCCTTTGGGGGTTCGACCGTAGCGGCTCACGCCGTCGCCACCGCTCGCAGTGTCGCCGAGACTGTCATTTTGGTGACCCCCGCCTCCTACGACGGTGACGGCGAGGGCGCCGACATCGTGGTGACGGGTGGCGACACCCGCTCCGCCTCCGTCCGCGCCGGTCTGGCCGAAGTCGGCGACGCGACCATCGTTGTCATTCACGACGCCGCTCGTCCGCTGGCGTCCGCTGCTCTCTTCGAACGCGTCGTGGCCGGCGTCCGCGATGGCGCCGACGCCGTGATTCCAGCCCTCGCGATCTCTGACACCATCAAGCGCGTGGCCGGTGACGTCGTGGTCGAGACGGTACCCCGTGAGGGGCTCGTGACGGTGCAGACGCCTCAAGCGTTCAACCTGGCGTCACTGCGCGCCGCCCACGCGCGGGGCGACGACGCCACCGACGACGCCGCCCTGGTGGAAGCGACCGGTGGGCGCGTGCTCACGGTGGCGGGTGAGTATGGGAACATAAAGATCACGGAGCCCGGTGACGAACGTCGTCTCGGACAGGGGAGGAGCGCGATGCGTATTGGCCACGGCTACGACGTGCACCGTGTCAGCGACGACCCCGCTCGCGAACTGTGGCTCGGCCTGGTGCACCTCCCACAGGGACCAGGACTCGTCGGACACTCCGACGCCGACGTGGCCACCCACGCCCTGTGCGACGCCTTACTGGGCGCGGCCGGACTGGGCGATCTGGGTCGGCACTTTCCCGACACCGATGCGTCGCTCGCTGGGGTGTCGTCTCGCGTGCTGCTCGAGGGCGTTCTCGCCCGTCTGCGCGATGCCCACTACCGCGTCATGTCGGCGGACATCACGATCGTGGCCGAGCGCCCGAAGCTCGCCCCGTTTATGCCCGCGATGAGCGACGAATTGAGCGCCGTGGTGGGCGTGCCGGTGTCGGTAAAAGCCACCACCACAGAAGGCCTCGACGCCATAGGTCGAGGCGAAGGTCTTGCGGCAAGCGCCGTGGTATTGCTAGAGGAGATTCAATGAGCCCGCGTCCCGCACCCCGACGAAACACTGGTGGCCGCCCCGCAAAGCAGGGAGGCCGTGTTATGCAGGGCCGCCAAGTGGGCCAGCGTCCCGTGTCGCGCGACAAGGAAGGACTCGGCGGTGAGCAGGTCGAAGGCCGCCACGCCGTCCTCGAGCTGCTGAAGGCGCGCCGTCGTCGCATCGAACGCATCTACATCGCCGACGCCCAGGACCCTTCGGAAATTCTCGACGCCATCGAGCGCGAGGCCCAGCGCCAGCGCGTGCCCACCCAGCTCGTCTCAATGGCCCGCCTGGACCGCGAAGCCCGCACCGAAGGTCACCAGGGCGTCATGGCGATTGCCGGACGTCTCGACACGGTGCCGCTTGACGAGATGTTGCAGCAGCCCAACCCCTTCTTGCTGGTCTGCGATGGCGTCACTGACCCCCGCAACCTGGGCGCGATGTTGCGAAGTGCCGATGGCGCTGGTGTCACCGGTGTTGTCGTGCCCCGTCACCGCTCCGCGCGTATTTCGCCCACGGTCACCAAGACCGCGGTCGGCGCAATTGAGTACCTCACGTTTAGCGACGTGGGTGGCATCCCAACGGCGATCGACCAGATGAACAAGGCCGGCATCTTGACGGTGGGTCTGGCTGGGGAATCGAAGGACTCCCTCTACGACCTCGACCTCGGCTCAACTCCCGTGGCACTCATTGTGGGCGGCGAAGAAAACGGCATGGCCGCACTCACGCGCAAGCGTTGTGCCGCGGTGGTGTCGATTCCGCAGATCGGCAAGATTGTCTCGCTGAACGCCGGTGTCGCTGTCTCCATTGCGGCGTTTGAGGTGGCACGCCAGCGCGCACTGCACAACCGGTAGAACTCCTTGTAGTTCACGACCGTTGTGGGTAGCATCACGAAAGGTCAGTGAATCAAACTGGCTGCAAAAGTAGTGAGCAATGGGAGGGGCTGTGAAGCGAGCCGTATTCGCATTTCTGCTTGGGGCAGTCATGCCACTTCTGCCGGTTGGGGCATCTGCGGTGCCAGTG
>DAIQPT010000011.1:0-31950 GCA_036787185.1 Acidimicrobiales bacterium
GTGGGCGCTGAGGGACTCGAACCCCCGACCTGCTGAGTGTAAATCAGCTGCTCTAACCAACTGAGCTAAGCGCCCGCAAGAAAGTTCAGTCTAGGCGAATTTCTAGATCTGACCGTGAGCAACCATGACGCCGAGTAATTCCGGTGACGCGGCGAAGACGGGGTGTCGCTTCACCATGGCGTCAGTAATAAGTTCTTCGCCGAGGTAGTCAGTCGCGACACCGCCCGCTTCTTTCAGAATCAAGAGTCCGCCGAGGTAGTCCCACGGGTTGAGCGTTGACTTCGCGGCGACGCCGTAAACGTCGAGCGAGCCATCGGCCACGAGACAGATTTCGAGACTGGCAGCTCCCAGGGCGCGGTATTGCGCCCAGCCCATGTGGCGTGGTGGCAGACCCGAAAAAGCAACGATGGACTTGGCGAAGTCGGTCTGCTGGCTCGTCGTGATGAGAACGCCATCGCGAGTTGCACCGGCACCACGTTCGGCTTCAAAGTAGGTGTGGGTTGCCTGGTTCACCACTAGACCAGCCACCAGTTCCTCGCCGCGCAGGACCGCCAGCGACGTGGCGTAAAAGGGAATGCCGTGGTCGCAGTTCGTCGAGCCGTCGATGGGGTCAACCACGACGGTGTACTCCCCCTCGCCCGTGACCCCCGACTCCTCCGAGACCACACGGAAACCAGCGCCGCCCAGAACGCGCAAGGCCACCTCGTCGGCCGCTAGGTCAAGGTGGTACTGGGTTTCACGCTGACCGGAGTAGCCGCGGTGGCGCTGGTCAGCGACGGCGAGGGCGATTTCCTCGGCGCATTGCCGCAGGACGGGGGAAAAGGTAGAGGGCACACAGCCACCGTAGTGGCAAGGCACTAATCTAAGTGGCAATGGCCGCCATTGATGTTCCCGGTTTCGTCGCCGATCTCAAAGATCACGCCGTCACCCACGGATTCCACGTACACGACGAACGACACTTTGTCGAGACCTACTCCCTCCGCCAGGCGTGGGAGGTAGACCTCCACCCCGAAGACGGCTGCGGCGGACCGATTGATCTCCACATCGAGCTCGATGTCGACCCGCGCACGCTCCTGGCCTTTGAAGACGCCGTCTTGACGCTGCCCGACGATGTCGAACCGCCGGACGAGTTCCACTTCCCTCTCGTACTGACGTGGTCACTGCCACCCATGGCCAACGGCCCCGACCTACTCCGTCTGGCCATCGACCTCGCCCCCGTGGGCGGCATGGAAATGCCGCTTGAACTGACCGCGACCGACTCCTTCGCCTCACCGACCGAGCCCAGCGAACGCCGCATTTCGATCGTGGCCCGACGGGCCATTTCGCTCAGTCAGGTGGCTCGCGGCGAGGACCCGTTGTGCGAGATCTTCGAGCGCGGCCGTGGCGTCAGTGACTTCCTGCTCCAGGCCGCTGACGCATGGCTGGCCTAAGGCGCGTCGCCCTCGTCGGCGCGCTCCTCACCGCGGGAATCACCTTGAGCTCGTGTGGCACCGGTGCCGGCGTCAGTGACGCACGAGTCGCCTGTCGTTACGTCGCCAAGGCCCTCACCCTGCAGCACGAGAGCACGCAGCCCGGCGTGTCACCCGCTCGACGTTCGGCACTTCAGAAGCAGGCGCTCACCGAGATTTTGTTGGCGCAGCCGTCAGCGGCGCAGGCCACCTCGGCGGATGGCAGCTGGAACCCGTTGCAGACGACCATTGAAGAAGCCAATCGCGTGCCGCTGCAGTTTGAAGCACCGGCGCTCACGCGACTCTGTCAGGTCGCCAATTCATCCACGCCGTACGTCGGCGCGTAATTACTTGACGCCGGGGAATCGGTCGTAGAGCCACTGCAGTGAGTTGGGCGCCAGCATCGCGTCTTCCCAACCGGCCAGCAGTCCCTGCAAGTGCTCGTGGCTGCCGACCTGACCAATGACGACGATGGTCAAGTCGTCGATGGTCTCCGGCAACGCCCAAAATCCGCCGAAGGGGTCTTCGTACATCTCGGCGTCGGGCTCAGCCATCAGGTAGAGCTCGCCGGTGGCTTCGACCCACGACAGTTCGTAACGGACACCCTGGGCGTCGGTCCACTCGTCGCCAATTTCAAATTCGGCAGACTCGCGGCGCGCTTCGTTTTCTTCGTAAAAGGTTTCGATGTCCATGCCTTTCAGCCTACGTCGCAGTTGACGGCTGATGGAGCCGAAATATATGTGTGAAAAGTGGTGTGGCGCACTGCACAAACCGACGAGGGGGTAACCCTGAACTCGGTCCATGACCACACACACCGACATCCTGCAGCAACTCCGTCGAGACTGGGACTACCGGGCGAGCAGCCCGGCCTCGCGCGACGCCTACCGGCGACTCCACGAGCGACACCCCGATCTGGGCCTCAGCACCCTTGAGCACCTGGGCGACGTCGTGGGACAGCTCGAATCGCGCAGCGGACGCAGCGCGATCGAGAAGGCCCGCATCCTCGAGGCACTCCTCATCGAAGCCAACGACGAGATGCTTCGCCGCGCGTTGTTGCAAACTCTCCTCCCCGGCATCGTGAGCACGTGTCGCCAACTGCGCTTTGGCGACGGCATCATTGACGACCCCAGCGAGACGCTCGGGGTGGCCATCGCGTTGTGTGCCGAGCTCCTCGTCGACTGGGCCGGCCAGCGCCGCCCCTACGCCGGACCGGACATCCTCTCGGGGCTTCGTGGCCGGCTGCGGCGTTGGCTCCTCAAAGAAAAGGCCGCCCGATATCAGGTCAGTAGCGAGACCCTCGACGTCGCGAGCCCCGCGGGCAGCGAGTTACTGACGCGACTCGAGCAGCTCCGTGGCGGGCCCCACGATCGACTCGTCCGGCTCACCTACGCCCGTGTCTTCGAGGGCATCCCCTTGCGCGACCTGGCCAGTGCCGATCACAGCTCGGTGCGCTCACTCCACCGTGAACTTCAGGTCTTCGCCCTGCAGGAGTTGCTCTAATGCGGCGCAATACCCTTTACAAGCCAAACGACGTCGCTCTAGAGTTCGAACTAGATGCATCGCACAACGACGCCGCCTCGTCTCCGGACACTCCTCACGTGGTCCAGCCCCGTCCTCGTGCTCGTCTTACTCGTCGGCGTCAACTCCAGCCAGACCCGCCCACCCTCGACCACGATCGTCGCGGTCAACGACAGCTCATCGAAGAACGACTTCAGCGCGATCGCGCTCAGCGGTCCCCTGGCCTCGACCATTCGCGGCGAGGTGGGTGGCGCCTCACCCAGCGTCGTCGTCCCCCTCGGCACCACACGCCCGTGGATTCTCACTCGTCCGCGCGCCGTGACCGCCACACTGCTCTGCGCCCGTCAGCGACACGTCGTCTCTTCCCTCGTGGTCCTCGCCCCACGTCCGTCGTGCCAACTCGTTCTGTCGAGTGCGGCCCCGACCGGTCAATCATGGACGCTCGCACTCGCGCCCTAAAGCGATTCGCTGCCGGCCCGCTCCAGGGTGTCGGCCTCGTGGCGTACTTCGTCGCGCTGCCCATCTTGATCGTGACCCGGTGGCGCTCGGCCACGGGCAACGGTCACCCGCTGGTATTGCGGACGCTCCTTGTCGTGCTCGCCCTGTTTTGGGTGGCTTTCCTCATCAACGTCGTGCGGGCGATCCGCCATCGCGATGGACGCACCGACTCCGGTGTGGCCTGGTTGGCTGGTGCCCTCATGAGTGTGTTGCCCTTCCTCGGGTCACACCACGCCCCGGCGGTAACGACGACGGCGCCCCACGCCTCATCGACGGCGACGCTCCAGTCAACGACGCCAGGACTGGGTGTGCTGCTCATGACGAAGCGCCGTCGCGACACCCTTCGGACCGACGGCAGTGATGACCTGGCGTTGGCTGACGTCGACCTCTCCCCGTTGCACGCGGTGCACCACTTCCTCAATGGGGCAACGGCGGGGGTGGCGATTGTTCCCGATGACGTTTTCGCCCTTCCGACGCTCGACGAAGACGACCCCGTCGTCGTTTTGTCCATGAGTGAGCAGCCGGGCAGCACCACGGTGGCCTTCGCCCGCCCCGGCGCCACACTCCCCCTGCCTTCGCCACTGTCAGCGAACCAACTCCGCCAGCAGCTCGTCGGCCTGCCCGACGTGCGCATTGTCTTCGCGGATGATGAGCACGGCCTGCTCCGGGCCCTTGCCACGCGGGGACGACGAACCACGGTGGTCTTCACCGGCGACCCGCAATCCATTGATGACGAACTGCGCGCACTCTGTGTCTGCGTGAGCGCTGACGCCGTCACGCCCCCACCCGTGGTGGCGCTCTCCATGCTGCGCTCGGTCCCGCAAGTCCTGGGCATTGCCCAGCCCTTCGTGCCGAGTCTGCGCCGGCGCTGTGTCGAGATGATTGCCTACCTCAGCGTTCACCACGAACCGGTGAGCGGTGAACGGTTGCGAACGAGGGTCTTAGTTAACGCCGACGTCGATGCCTCCAAGGCGACACTGGCAAACACCGCGACCGCCGTCCGACGCAGTTTGGGCAGCGATGACGAGGGCACCCGCCTCCACCCGGTCTCTGGTGCCGGCCTCTACGAGATGCACGGCGTCGACTGCGACATCCGGCGCTTCCACACCCTCATTGCTCGCGCCCGACGTAGTCAAGGTGACGCCGCCCTCGACGCGATAGCCGCCGCCCTGCAACTCATTCAGAGCGAACCGCTCGCGGGGGTCACCAAGGGGTACGAGTGGTTCTTCCTCGAAGGCCACTTGGCCGCGTTGCAGCGAGACGGCGAATGGGCCGCGCTGGCGTTGGCCCAAGCCGCCACCGACTACGGCGACTTCGACACGGCCTTTTGGGCGCTGCGGCAGGGCATCACCCTTGATCCCGGCAACGACGTCTTGCGCGACGCCCTTTACGCCACCCCGCGGCTACGCGAGTTTGGACGCGATGGCGCCAGCCGAGCGCAGCACGAGCCCATCAGCGCCCGCGGCGCTGTATCGATGAGCTGGGCGCTGGCGCGCTTCGGCCACTAGGTCGTCGAGCAGCTGACCAAAGGGAACCATCGGCTCAATGAAGAGGTACTTCGACAGCGAGCCCGGAATGGTGTTGATCTCGTTGACGTAGAGCTCGGTGTCGTTGGCCAGGAAGTCAATGCGGGCGACACCACGCACGTTGGCCAGCGAGGCGATGGTGCGGGCGGCGTGGCGGATCTGCTCGGCCTGGTCGCCCGGCAGGATTGCGGGCAGTTCGCGGGGCGCTGAGACCATGCCTTCGCCACCGACGTACTTGTCGCGGTAGTCAAGGATTTCGGCCTGTGCGGTGCGGCGGATTGGCTTTTCGATGGCCGACAGTTCGAGGGCAGGGAAACTCCGCAGGGCAATCTGCACGTCGGTGAGGTCGCTGCGGTAGGGCTCGACGACGCAGCCCAAGGCCAGGTGGGTGTTGGCGGTGAGGCGGGCCTTCGCGGTCGCGAGGTCGGCGACGACGTCGATGCCAATTGACGAACCACCAAAGCGGGGCTTGAGGATGTAGGGGCCATCAAACGGCAAGCTGGTGGTGTCCGCGGTCAACAACACGCGCGGCAACGTCGGCAGACCGGCCTGGGCGACAACGGCACCGAAGGCCCACTTATCCATGCCCAGGGCCGCGCCGGCCAGCGACGGGCCGGTGTAGGCGACGCCGGCGAGGTCGAGTGCCGACTGGAGTGAACCGTCCTCCCCCGGTCCACCGTGAGTGGCCAGGATCACCGCGTCAACGTCGAGGCGGCGGTCACGGCCCAAACGGCCACCGGCGGCGTAGAAGCCGCCTTCAGCGCCGAGGCGCAGACTGACCTCATTGGCGCCCTTGGGCAGGCCGTCAAGGAAGTCAGCGGCCTCAACCGTCGCGGGTACGGCGAAAAAGTCACCAGTCTTAGACCAGTAGAGGCCAACGGTGTCACCGTGGCGTTGGTGGTGCTCACGCAGGGCGAGGAGCCCCGTCAAAATCGAAATATCGTGCTCAGGTGTTGGACCACCAAACAGTACGGCTACGGACACCTGAACCCCTTTTTGCGGAATGCGACCCTCTAAATGTAGTGGTCGGGCAAGTCGTTGAGGTACAACACGGCGTCGCCAGGTCCCAAGGAGGACCGCACCCACGCCACGGCGTCGTCGCGGTGGTTGAAGCGACGAATCTCACCGGCGTACCCGTCACGCAGCGCTCGGACGTTGGTCCGATTAACCACGACCAGCTCGGCGCCGATATCACGGACCGTCGTCGCCAGAATGGCGTTCTCGCGGTACTGCTCACGCCCCAGTTCAATAAGACCAGGCGTGATGACCACGCGGCGCCCCGACACCGGTTGACTGGCCAGCAAGCGGACCGAGGCGTCGGCGCTGGCGGGGTTGGCGTTGAAGGTGTCGTCAATGATCACGACACCCGAGGGGGCGGTGATCACGTTGGCCCGATTAGCCACGGGCGAAACGGCCGCCAGTCGCGACCCGAGGTCGTCGATCGAGAGGCCCAGCAACAGAGCGGCGGCGATGGCGCAGGCCAAGTTGGTCGGCTGCACGCTCGCCAGCGGTGCCGTGGTCGCCACAGTTGCCCCATC
The DNA here is from genome assembly GCA_036787185.1 of Acidimicrobiales bacterium. Taxonomy (GTDB): domain Bacteria; phylum Actinomycetota; class Acidimicrobiia; order Acidimicrobiales; family RAAP-2; genus RAAP-2. Next base: position 6,529 of record DAIQPT010000011.1, read on the forward strand.
GACAACGACGACCCACTCGTCACCCACCACACGTACCTGCACGTCGGCGTCGACCTTCGAACCCGCGGTGCGAACGGTCTTGCCCGTGAGGCGCGCGGGCCAGGCACGAAGCAGGAGGTCATCAACGTTCACCACCACCGTGGCGGCCCGCTGCGTGATTTCGAACTTGGCCTGCTCGATCGTCTCGAGTGAGCCCATGCGCTCCAAGTGCACCGGTCCAATGGCGGTGATCACGGAGAGTTCGGGTGGGCACCACGAGCAGAGGTCGGCAATTTCGCCCGGTCCGTAGGTGCCCATCTCGGCGATGAAGACGCGGGCGCCGTCGACGAGGCCCTCGTTGATGGCACGGGAGAGGCCGGCGCGGTTGTTGAAACTCTTCGGCGTGGCCACGACGCCTCCGTCTCGTTGCAGCAAATCAGCCAGGTGATTCTTGGTGGAGGTCTTGCCGTACGACCCGGTGATGGCGACCACCGTCGGGTCCACCTGCTGCAGTCGACGCTGCGCCTTTTCGACGAAGACCTGCGACTGACGCTTCTCCCACGGACGCAGCAGACGGGTGGTCAGATCGAGTGTGAGGGGCACGCCCCAGACGACCACGACCAGCCCCCAGAGCACGCGACCACCGACGGCGGCCACCACAACGACCAGGGCTGCGACCAGTCCGGACGCGACGGCCACCGTGCGCAGTCGTCGTGTCCACTGCAAGCGTGACGTGCGGCCTTTGAGCCCGAGTCCTTGGGGGCAGAATGCGCCATAGATAATCGTGGCGGCAACCGCCACTCCAACATTGTGAATCAGAATGGCGACAACCAACGCACCCATCGTGAGGTGCGAGAGTGTGATGGGACGAGGTTCTTTGCGGTCCACCGGCCGCGCTGGCCCCACCTGGGGGCTCGACCAACGAGCGAGGAAACGGTTCATCGACGACGGGTCGTAGTGCTCGCGCTGCAAGACACGCAGCCAGCGCACCCCTTGGGCGGCCCACGCCCCCACCAGCACGAACGAGAGCACCAGGGTCACGATCGGATTCATAGGGCCTCCCGTACCGCCGCCACCACGGCGTCAGGTCGCAGCGTCGGCACGAGGTGCCCACAATCGTCGAGCACCGTCACGGTGGTTGGTCCCGGCACCAGTGCGGCAGCCTCTCGGGCCATCGCCACCGAGGCCGCGGTGTCATTGGCACCCCACAGAAAAGCAGCGGGCGTGGTGATCCGGCCCAGTTCGTCGTCGTAGCTCTCGTTGACCATGGTGACCAGTATGTCCCGCAGCAGACCCGAGGCCGCTCGGTAGTCGGCTGAGCCGTAGCGCTGACGCGCGCGCTCCATTGAGGTCGCCGACACCAGGTGTCGCTTCGCGAGGAATCGGATCACTCGATAGCGCCACGGCGCGGCGGTGCCACCACCTCGCCGCAAGAGTGGTGCGCCGATGAACAGCACGCCCGAGAGGCGCTCGGGGGCAGTCGCCGCCACCACCGCGGCCACGCGACCGCCGAGCGAATGTCCGACGAGCAGGACGGGACCGTCGGCAATCGTGGGCAGAACGCTGATCACGATGTCGGCGTAGAGGCGGGCGCCGCCAGCGGTCTCGGGAAGGGGCGAGGCACCAAACCCCGGCAAATCAACCGCCACGCTCGAAATCCCGTGCTCGGCGAGCTCGGTCGCAATGGCGCGAAAGTCGGCCGACGAGCGCCCCCAGCCGTGGAGAAATACGACCTGAACAGGACCATCGCCGTAGGACTCGCCAAAAAGCGTTCCGTTTCCAAAGGCCTGCAGCACACCCTCAAGGTTAGTGACCACGCCCGCCGCCGGAGAACCACGTCACTGCCTGCCGGTAGCGTCAATGGGGTAATGAGTGACACCGCCGCTTTCTCCGACGATCTCCTGGTGGGCCTCACGCCCGAACAGCGTGAGGCCGTGACCTCGAACGCCCGACGACTGCTCGTTCGCGCCACCGCCGGTTCGGGAAAGACCCACGTCCTCACCTTGCGCATTCAACGGATGATCGCGCTCGGTCTCGTCGACGCTGACCAGGTGTTAGCCATGACGTTCACCCGCAAGGCCGGTGACGAGCTGCGCACCCGACTCTGGCGGGCCGGCATTCGAGATGTTCGTGCCGGCACCTTCCACCGTGCGGCAATGACCATCGTCAACGAGTACCGCAATGACCACCACCTCAAAGCCCTCACCGTCGAGGCCAGTCGTCGTCGCATGGTCGCGCCGCTCATCGTGCAACTGCGCGAGGACGGGTTCGCCATCGACGACCACCTGGCGCCGCGAATCGAGCAGGAGATTGGCTGGGCCCTAGGACAAGGCTTTGATGGCGCCGCTTACTCGGCCAACGCGCGCAAGATGCGCCGCGATTCACCACTGCCCCCCGCCGCCTTCGCTGAGGTCATCGACCGCTACATCGGGTTCTGCCGCATGCGCGGCGTCCTTGACTTCGACCTGCTGCTCCAAGAAGCGATCACCCTCCTCAAGACCGAACCCGCCGTCAAGGCGGCCTTCCGGCACCGCACGCGGGCGCTCTTCGTGGACGAAACCCAGGACATGAACCCACTGCAGTTTCAGCTCCTGGCCCAGATGGCCGGCGACGACCCGCAGCTGTTCTGCGTCGGCGACCCCAACCAGTCCATCTACGGCTTCAACGGCGCGAGCCCGCAGCTCCTTACCGACATTCTCCGCACGTGGCCCGACACGGTGGTACTCGACCTCACGCGCAACCACCGTTCCACCGCCGCCATCGTGGCCGTGGCGAACACGTTGCTCGAGCCGGGTGCCCGCGGCATCACGCCCGCGAAGGATGACGGCGAAATTCCTTTGGTGCGCGCCTACGACACCGACGAGGACGAGGCCGAGGCCGTGGCCCGATGGCTCTCTATTCACCACCAACCTCGCTCACCGTGGAAGTCCATGGGCGTACTGGCCCGCACCAACAGTCAGCTCGAACTCATTGCCGCCACCCTCGAAAATCACGGCATTCCTTTTGAGCCTCGCGGATCTGAGCACGGCCCCTCGTCAGATCTCTCCCCCGACGACGCCAAACAGCGCGAGCTTCCCGCGCCGCCGGTCGACGCGGTGGCGCTCAGCACCATTCACCGCTCGAAGGGTCTGGAGTTCCAGCACGTCGTCGTGATCGGATGTGCCGAGGGTCAGTTACCGAACTACCAAGCCACCACGCCGGCGGAGCTCGCGGAAGAGACTCGCTTGGCCTACGTCGCCCTCAGCCGTGCCGAGCAGACGTTGCTCCTGACGTGGAGTCGCGCCAAGAACGACCCGCGCTTTAGTGGGCGCAAGCCGTCGCGGTTCCTGGCCCCGATTGAAGAGGCCATCGCGGCGTTGGAGGCCGAGCGCGCGCCCGCGCCAGTGGCCGTCGCCAAGTCACGCCTTGATCAAATTCGCGAGCAGATGGCCGCGGCGGCCGCGGCCATCGAAGCGCAAACCAACCGCTAGAGAATCGTTGCCACCAGAGGCGCGTGGTCCGACGGCTTTTCGCCCTTGCGAGCCTCGCGGTCGACCTGCACGTCACTCACTCGAGCCGCTGTCGCGGGGTCCGCGAAGAGGTAGTCAATGCGCAAGCCCCAGCCGCGGCGGAAGGCGCCGTTACGGTAGTCCCACCACGTGAACTGCTGGCCTTCGGGGTGCTGCTGACGAGCCAGATCGACGAGGCCGGTATCAAGCAGAGCATGCATCGCCGATCGTTCGGGCGCCGACACGTGCGTGGCCCCCTCGAACGCCGTCATGTCGTAGACGTCTTCGTCCGCGAGGGCAACATTGAAGTCCCCACCGATCACCAGTGACTGTGCCGCGTCACGCTGGGTCAACTCCTCACGAAGGTCGCCTAGCCAGCCGAGTTTGTAGGTGTAGTGGGGGTTGTCGAGGGCGCGTCCGTTGGGAACGTAACAGGAGTAGACCCTCACTCCGCCACATGTCGCGCGAATGCATCGGGCCTCTTCGTCAGCCGCCAATCCCGTTTCGACGTCGGTGAGCCCCACTCGCGAAAAAATGGCGACGCCATTCCACTGACCTTGGCCGTAGTGGGCGGACTCGTAGCCGAGTTCTTCTAACGCGGCAAAGGGGAACTTGGCGTCCGTTTGCTTGGTCTCTTGCACCAGCACGATGTCGGTGGCCGTTTCCTCCAGCCACTGCGACACCCGAGGCCACCGGGCCGTCAACGAGTTGACGTTCCAGGTAGCGATCTTCACGAGGCGTCGGCCAGCACAAAGAAGATGTCGGCCTCAACGGCCACCTGGCCGTCGACGGTGGCCACCCCGTGGCCCTTACCGCCACGAGCCGACAGACGCGTCATCTCCGTCGTCAGGGTCAAAGTGTCGCCGGGCAGCACCTGGCGACGAAAGCGAGCGTTTTCGACGCCACCAAAGAGGGGCAGTCGACCGGCGTACTTCTCGTCGGCGAGGACCGCCACAGCGCCAACCTGGGCCAGCGATTCGAGCATCAAGACGCCAGGCGTCGTGGGGCGGCCCGGGAAGTGACCCGGAAAGAACCACTCCTCTCCCGTCAGTGTCCACTCACCCACGGCCTTGAGGCCCGGCTCAATGGTGAGCAGTCGGTCAACCAGGAGGAAGGGTGGACGGTGAGGAATCCAGTCTTCGGGGTTCAGTGAAAGGTCGGTCATAGTCCCAGCTCCGCAATTCGGCGATCGCTATCTACGGTACTCAACACGAACGTGCGCACGTCGCCACGCTTCAAGACATCACGGGCCCGTGCGGGCGCCGGTGTGCCGAGATTCGTCGTGGGCGCGTAGCACTCGACAGTGCTGCCGTTTTTGAGGGCGACCTTGATCACGGCACCGTGTGAGGTGAAGGCCATGACTTCGCCCTCCACCTTGGCACCGATCTTGGTGGCCTTGACGAAGGCCGCGAAGGTCTCTTCCGGGTTCACCGGCTGCCGACTGCGGCGCACCGCCACCACGGGGGTTTCGGCGACGGCCTTCTTGGCGACGGCCTTCTTGGCGGGCTTCTTTTCGACCTTGGGAGCGACCTTGTCGGTCGCTTCTTTGGTAACCTTCTTCGCCACCGTCTTCGTCGTCTTGGTCGTGGCCTTCGTCGTCTTGGTGGCCTTGACCGGTGTCAACGTGTCACCAATGGAGGGCGTGGCGCCATCGGGCAACGTCACGGCCAACTTCTTGACTGTCTTAGTGGCCGGCTTGGCGCTACGCGTGGTCTTGGGTCCACGCACGGGCAGGCGATCGGTAAAAATCCAGCCGACGCCCTTCACCGGCTTGCCCCCAATGAGACGACCTACCTCGAAGAGCCACGGGTACTCGTCGTGGAACTCTTGGAAGGAGTCGTTGCTCAACACGACCGCGTCAATTCGCTGGGCGATTTTCAGAATGAAGGCGTCACCGCGGCCGAGTGCCCCCGCGGGGGGCGTCACAATCTCTCCGGCCAGTTCGGCTTCCTTGAATCGTGACCGCTCGCCGGGGGCAACACGGTGCTCGAAGCTCGCGTCCACCACCACGATGACGTCGGCCCCGGGGTGCTCATCGATGAAGGCGCGGACGGCATCGTCAAGCTGGACGAGACTGGGAATGGTCCGTCCTTCGGTGGCCAGATTTGATCCGTCTACGACAACGCGAACAGTGCCCTTTTTCACTGCAGTGCTCGCGTGAGCAGGTCAGCCTGCTCGGCGGAGTGCACCAGGTGCGAACCAGTGGCGGGGCTGGCCGACTCGGCGCGAGCCACGTGGCGAACCTTCCACGAGGTCCAGTCGAGGGTGCGAAGGTGCACGAACGGCCAGGCGCCCATGTTCTCGGGCTCTTCCTGCAGCCAGACAACGTCGGTGGCGTTGGGGTAGCTCGCCAATTCCGCTTCGATATTCTCCTGCGGCCACGGGTAGAGCTGCTCCACGCGAACAATCGCGACGTTCTCGACGCCAAGCTCCGCTCGACGAGCGATGGCCTCGTGCGCCACCTTGCCCGAGGCCAGTACGACGCGCGTCACCTTGCTCTTGTCCACCGTGGTGTCGCCCAACACGCGGTGGAAGGCACCATCGACAAACTCGGCGAGGGGTGAACGGGTCTGCACGGCGCGAAGCATTGACTTGGGCGTGAAGACCACCAAGGGCGTGACGTGCTCGCGACGCACCTGGCTACGCAGCAGGTGGAAGTACTGCGCGGCCGTAGTGGGCTGCGCCACGCGGATGTTGTTACGGGCACTGAGCGACAAGAAGCGCTCGATGCGACCACTGGAGTGTTCGGGACCCTGTCCTTCGTACCCGTGGGGCAGCAACATGACCAGCGAGGCGTTCTGGCCCCACTTGTCTTCGGCGGCGACGAGGAAGTTGTCGATGATGATCTCAGCGCCGTTGACGAAGTCACCGAACTGCGCTTCCCAGGCGACGAGCGAGCGCTTCGACTCGACCGAGTAGCCGTACTCGAACCCGAGGGCCGCGTACTCACTCAGGAACGAGTCACGAACCGTGAAGAAGCCCGGCGAGTCGAGGTGCGACAACGGGACGAACTGGTCACCGTTGGCGTAGTCGATCAGCGCGGCGTGACGGTGCGAGAAGGTACCGCGTCGCGAGTCCTGGCCCATGAGGCGCACGTTGGTGCCCTCAAGCACCAGTGAGCCAAAGGCCAGGGCCTCACCGAGTGCCCAGTCCACTTCCCCGGCCTCGACCAACTGCTTGCGCTGGGCAAACTGGCGCTCGAGCTTGGGGTGGATGGTGAAGCCTTCGGGTGCCGACACAGTCGCGTCCGTCACCCGCAGCAGCACGTCCTTGGCGACGCCAGTGTTGACGGCTGCTTCGTCGGCGGGAATCTCGGCGACCGGCACGCCCGAGAGCTCCGGCACCGGCACGGTGCGGACCTCGTCGAGCACCGACTGGAGGCGGTTGTTGAACTGGTCGAGCGCGGCTTCCGCGTCGTCCATGGTCAGGTCACCGCGACGCACGAGCGTCTCGGTGTAGGCCTTGCGTACTGATCGCATCTGCTCGATGATCGCGTACATCTGCGGTTGGGTGTAACTGGGGTCGTCACCTTCGTTGTGACCATGACGGCGGTAGCAGACGATGTCGATGACCACGTCGCGGTGAAAGGCCTCGCGGTAGTCGTAGGCCAGCAGCGCGGCACGAGCACACGCCTCGGGGTCGTCACCGTTCACGTGAAGAATTGGTGCCTGAATCATCTTGGCAACGTCGGTTGGGTAGAAACTCGAGCGCGCCGACACCGGCGAGGTCGTGAAACCGACCTGGTTGTTGATCACGATGTGAATCGCACCACCAACGCGGTAGCCGGAGAGCTGCGAGAGGTTTAGGGTCTCGGCGACTACGCCCTGACCAGCGAACGCGGCGTCACCGTGGATCAGAATCGGCAGGTACGGGAAGCTCGTTGGCTTTTCGGCTGACGGGGTGCCGTCGCCGGGCCGACGGGCAGCGTCCTGCTTGGCGCGAACGATGCCCTCGACTACCGGACTCACTGCTTCGAGGTGCGAAGGGTTTGAGGCCATCGACACCGCAATGACGTCACCGGCCAAGTTCGTGTGGGAACCGTGGGCGCCCTTGTGGTACTTGACGTCACCACTGCCCTGCACACTTTCGGGATCGAGGTTGCCCTCGAACTCAGAGAAGATGTCGCTGTAGGACTTGCCCACAACGTTGGCCAGCACGTTAAGGCGACCACGGTGGGCCATACCAATCACGGCCTCGTGGAGGCCGTCGCGGGCGGCGGCATCGAGAATGGCCTGCAGCGCGACAATGGTCGACTCACCACCCTCCAGACCAAACCGCTTCTGGCCCACGTAGCGCGAGTGCAGGAAACGCTCAAAGACTTCGGCTTCGTTGAGGGCGTGCAGGATGCGGAGCTGCTCGTCCGTCGTGCACTGCCACTTCACGCCTTCGACACGGTCCATGATCCAGCGCTTCTGGGCGGGGTCCATGATGTGGCCGTACTCAATACCCATAGTGCGGCAGTAGGCGTCACGCAGGATGCTGAGGATTTCTTCCAGTGTCGCTTCGCGCTTGCCGGCGAGGCCGTCGACCACGAAGGTGCGCTGCAGGTCCCAGATCGACAGGCCGTAGGTCTGGAGGTCCAACTCGGGGTGCAGGGCCGGTGCCTCGGCGCGGAGCGGGTCGAGGTTGGCGTTGAGGTGACCGCGCACGCGGTACATGTTGATGAGCTCCTGGACGCGGATCTGCTTCAAGATGTGCTCGGTGTCACCGTCAGTGGCGAGCACGTTCTTGTCGCGAGACCACTGGGCGGGCTCGTAGGGAGCGCCGACCGCGGCGAAGACGTCGTCGTAGAAACCGTGACCGCCGCTCAAGCACTCGGCGACGTACTTCAAGAAGAGGCCCGACTCAGCTCCTTGAATAATGCGGTGGTCGTAGGTCGAGGTGATGTTCATCACCTTGCCCACGCCGATGTCGGCGAGTGCTCGAGGGTCAGCGGCGTCGAAGCCGGCCGGCCAGGCCAGTGCACCAACGCCAATAATTGCACCCTGACCAGGCATAAGGCGAGGAACCGACTGAACAGTACCAAGGGTACCCGGGTTCGTCAAGCTCACGGTGGCGCCAACGAAGTCGTCAGCGCCCATGGTGCCACTGTGCACCTTGCGCACGAGCGTCTCGTAGGCCAACAAGAACTCACGGAAGTTCATGGTGTCAGCATCGCGAATCACGGGCACGACGAGATTGCGGGTGCCGTCGGGACGCTCGACGTCCACGGCGAGGCCGAGGCCCACGCGCTCGTTGCGGCGAACACCGGGGGTGCCCTTCTCGTCGACGGCCTCCACAAATGCGGCGTTCATGGCGGGGATCTTCATGAGCCCCTTGACCACCGCAAAGGCGATTAGGTGCGTGAAGGACACCTTGGCACCCGTCGTGCGTGACAGAGCTTCGTTTAGAGCCGCGCGGTTGATTTCGAGGAGTCGCGCCGGCACGGTGCGAACAGACGTTGCGGTCGGAACGCTCAACGAAGCATTCATATTGCTCACAATGCGCGCTGCGGCACCGCGAAGCGGCGTGGCATCGGCGTCAACAACGGGCGCGAGCGCGGCGGCCTGGGGCGCCGGAGCGCTCAGGTGCGTCGTGGGCACCGTGGGGAGCGTCGAACGCTGGTAATCAGCGAAAAACTCGCGCCAACTGGCCGAAACCGAGCTGGGATCGGCCAGAAAACGGTCGTACATGTCGTCGACCAGCCAGGCGTTGGGGCCAAAGGAGCCGCGAGAGGGACGGACGGGGGAGGAGTCGGAGTTTGGCATCGTTTCTAGCCTAGGGCTCGAGGCAGTGATTGTGCGAACTCCTAGCACCAATCAGAACCGATGAAAGCCCTATGGAAACAGGGATTTCCATCATGCTTTCGAGAGATGGCCCGTATCACGAGAACGTAAGTTCTGCTTAAAGGCTATTCTTGGGCTTGTCACAAACATTGTGGCCGACGTATGACGTTGCTGAAAGGAATGCAACCTATGAAGTTCCCCAATAAGGCGAGACTCTCGATCACGATGGCTGTCGCAGCCAGCGCGTTGTCGATTGGACTCGTTGCTCCTGCCGTGAGTGGCGCGGCTTCGACGCCTAAGGCACTCACCGGCACAATCACCATCGCCGAGGGCGCACAGGCTGCCCCGAACTTCATCTTGCCCTTCGTGGGCCCAGGTGACGGTTTCTCGGTGACCAACATGAACCAGTTCCAGATGCTCATGTACCGCCCACTGTTCTGGTTTGGTGCCCCGGGTTCCGCCGCGTGGGTTCCGAGCCTTTCACTGGCATCGCTGACGCCTTCCACTGGCGCGAGCGCGGTCTACACGATCAACCTCAAGGGCTGGAAGTTCGCTGACGGCCAGACCGTCAACGCTGGTTCTATCGAGTTCTTCTTGAACCTGTATTACGCAATCGCGCACTCCCACACCATGGGCGGCGACGTGTACGCAGGTTACGTGCCGAACGCTGGTATTCCAGACGAGATCAAGTCAGTTGTTGGTGCCCCTTCGGGCTCCAAGGTCGTCATCACGATGAAGTCGTCGGTGAACGCCAACTGGTTGCTCTACAACTACCTCTCAGAAATCACGCCGTTCGCGCAGACCTGGGACGTCACCTCGGCCAACGCTGCCCCGGGCAGTGGCCACTGTGAGACTGACGCCTTCGCTTCGCAGGCCGCTGAGACTGACTGCAGCGCTGTCTTGACCTTCCTGCGTTCCACTGCGAACGTCACCGCCGACTTCACCAACAACCTCTGGGAGAGCGGCACCGACGGTCCTTGGAAGCTTCAGGCCATCGACCAGCTGGGCAACGTCACCTTCGTTCCGAACACCACCTACGGTGGACCGGTCAAGGCTCACGTCGCCAAGGTCAAGCTGGTTGCGTTCACTTCGTCATCCGCCGAGCTCCGGCAGCTCAAGGCTGGCACCATCGACTCGGGTTACATCGACCCCACGCAGCTGACTGCTCCAGCCCCCGCCCCTGGCGTTGCTGGACCAAACCTCGCAATGTTGAACTCGAAGTACAACCTGATCTCGGGCACCACTTGGGCCTTCAACTACGACCTCTACAACTTGAAGGGTGACCCAGCCTCGTCTGCACTCTCACAGTTGTACGTCCGTCAGGCCATGCAGGAAGCCACCAACCAGCTTTTGACGATCAAGACCGCCCTGAAGGGCTACGGCGTACCTACGTACAGCCCGCTGCCTTACGGTGCCTCGTCGGCAATTAGCGCCCCTGTTGGCAACCCGTACCCCTTCAGCGTCAGCAAGGCACTGGCTGCCTTCAAGGCACACGGCTGGACCCTCGAAAACGGCGTCCAGACCTGCACCACGCCCGGTACCGCTGCGGACGAGTGTGGCGCGGGCATTGCCCAGGGCTTCACGATGTCGCTGAAGGAAGACCAGGCCGGTGGTTCGGCTGCTGACGACGAGCTCAACGCTGTTGAAGTCTCCGAGTGGGCCGCTATCGGCGTGAAGGTCACCGTCAACGTTGACACCTTCGGTCACGTGCTGAGCCTCTGCCAGGGCGCCAACCAGGGCTTCGACCTCTGTGACTGGGGCGGCGGCTGGCTGTACGCACCTGACTACTACCCGTCAGGTGAGGAGCTGTTCGCTACCGGTGCTGGTTCCAACACCGGTGGCTACTCTGACCCCACCATGGACGAGTTGATCACGGCTTCGACCGAGGGCAACGCCACGCTGACCGCTTTCGAGCAGTACGCCGCGCAGCAGCTCCCCGTGTTCTTCAAGCCCCAGGGCACTGGTGCTGGCGAAGTTCTCAAGACGCTGAAGAGCCTCAACGGCTTCAAGGCGAACCCGCTTGAGAACCTCATGCCGGAGTACCTGTACTTCTAGTACGAACGCACTTCAAAAAAGGGCCCCTCTTCGGAGGGGCCCTTTTTTATTGCCATATGGCGTAATTCCCCACATCGGCGTATCTCAAAATTTCCCAATATTTCAGCCGTTTTAAATGCGAGAGATAAGGGGCATCATTGGTTTGCATAGATAAGAAGCGCGTAATAGTCTCATATTTGTCACATTGGTGACACCTAGAAACGGCGCGAGCCAATGAAAGGAATCACAACATGAGGAACACCCACAAGGTGCGACTTTCGGCAACGTTGGCCATTGCGGCCAGTGCGTTGACCTTAGGTCTCATCGCCCCAAGCGCTGCGAACGCGGCGGCCAAGCCGACCGTCGAAAACGCAACGATCACCATTGCTGAAGGTCCACAGGCACCCCCCACCTTTATCCTTCCTTTCGTAAGCCCGAGTGACGGTTTCTCTGTCACCAACATGAACCAGTTCCAGATGGTGATGTATCGTCCGCTCTTCTGGTTCGGTGCTCCTGGCTCGGCTGCGTACGTGCCCGCACTGTCGCTTGGTTCGGTAACCCCGACCACCGGCTCGAGCAACACGTTCACCATTGACCTCAAGGGCTGGAACTTCGCGAACGGTCAGACCATCAACGCCGGTTCCGTTGCGTTCTTCTTGAACCTCTACAACGCGTCGGTCACTGGTCTGACGGGTGGCGCCAAGCTTCCCGCCAATGAGCAGGGTCTGTTCTACGCCGGTTACGTGCCATTCGTCGGTATCCCTGACGGCATCTCGTCGATCAGCATGCCTCAAGGTGCTTCGGGTAGCGAAATTGTCATTCACATGTCCTCGACGGTGAACGCCAACTGGTTGCTCTACAACTACCTGTCGGAAATCACTCCTTTCCCCTCGTCGTGGGACAAGACCTCCGACAGCGCTGCTGCCGGTAGTGGTCACTGTGAGACTGACGCGTTCAACAGCAGCGCTTCAATCACGGACTGCATGCACGTCTTGCTGTACCTCCGTCAGACTGCGGCCACTCCTTCGGACTGGACCAACAGCCTGTGGGAGAGCGGTACCGACGGTCCTTGGAAGCTGCAGAGCGCCGACGCGCTGGGTAACGTGTCCTTCGTCCCGAACCCCGCCTACGGTGGCCCGCAGAAGGCCCAGGTGTCACAGGTCAAGCTCGTTCCCTTCGAGACCTCGTCAGACGAACTCAACGCCCTTAAGGGTGGTTCGATTGACCTTGGTTACGTCGACCCGACGCAGCTGACCTCGCCATCGCCCAAGCCCGGTACCCCTGGTGCCAACTTGAGCAGCCTGTCCTCGAACTACAACCTGCTGAGTGGTACGTCGTGGGCATTCAACTACGACCTCTACAACCTGCAGGGTGACCCTGGCTCGAAGTTCCTCGACCAGCTGTACGTCCGTCAGGCCATGCAGGAGGCCACCGACCAGATCCTTCAGATCTCGACGATCATGAAGGGCTACGGTATCCCCACCTACAGTCCGCTGCCTTACGGTGCCTCCTCGGCTATCGCCAAGGCGCCCAAGAACCCCTACCCGTTCAGCGTTAGCAAGGCTCTGGCCCTGTTCGCCGCTCACGGTTGGTCAGACGCCAGCGGCACGCAGACCTGCGCGCACCCTGGCACCGCTGCCAACCAGTGTGGCGCCGGCATCGCCGCCGGTGACCAGCTCCGCCTGTCGATGGACCAGGCTGCTGGTTCTGAGACCGACAACCAGCTGACCGCAACGGAAGTTGCCGAGTGGGCCGCCATTGGCGTCAAGGTCTCGGTCAACACCGACACCTTCAGCAACGTGCTGAGCCTCTGCCAGGGCTCCGGCACTGGCTACGACATGTGCGACTGGGGCGGTGGCTGGCTGTACGCACCCGACTACTACCCATCAGGTGAAGAGCTGTTCGCGACGGGTGCTGGTTCCAACACCGGTAGCTACTCTGACCCCACCATGGACAACTTGATCAACGCATCGACCAGCGGTAACGACACCCTGACGGCATACGAGGCCTACGCAGCTGCCCAGCTGCCGGTCTTCTTCAAGCCTGAAGGCACTGGCGCTGGCGAAGTCATCAAGACCCTCAAGAGCAAGAACGGTTTCAAGTCGAACCCGCTCTCAATGCTCGAGCCGGAGTACCTGTACTTCTAGGTTTCCCCACGCACAATGGCCCCTCCGAAAGGAGGGGCCATTGTGCTTTTAAACCCCTCTTGGAGATAGGCAAAATCTGCTTCCGGTGCTAATGTTTCCCTCATGCTCAGTTTCATTGTCCGTCGACTAATTCAGTCGTTTGTGGTGCTTCTCATCATCATTGTGATCACCTTCTCGCTGCCCTATTTGGAGCCGAAGGGGATCTACGCTCCGGCCTACTTAGCGCTGGGCACTCGAGCCACGCCAATGATGGTGCAGGCGTGGGGCGTGGCCCACGGGATGGACCACCCGTACCTGTGGCGACTGGGTTCGTACATGTGGGGCCTCTTCGCACACTTCAACCTCGGTTACTCGTTCCAAGCGGGTCGCCCCGTGATGGGCATCTTGCGCCTCTACGTGCCTCGCACCATTTGGCTGGCCCTGGTGTCGCTGATTCTCACCTGCTTGATCGCCGTTCCCCTCGGCATCTTCCAGGCGCAGCGTCGCAACACTGCCTTTGACTACTCCGCCACCGGTGTGGCCTTCGTGCTCTACGCCATGCCATCGTTCCTGCTCTGCTCCTTGGTCCTTGACGCCTTCGGCTTCCGCGCCCCCCACTTGCCCATTTCGCCACCATCAGGCGTGGCACCGTGGCTGATTTTCCAAGACCCCAAGGCCTTCATCATGCCCGTTGGCTGTCTGGTGCTGCTCTCGGTGGCCGGACTGAGCCGATTCATGCGCGGTACCGTGCTCGAAGTGTTGGTGCAGGACTACGTTCGTACCGCCAAGGCCAAGGGCTGCTCGAGCCGCCGCGTCCTTTTCAAGCACGCCTTCCGTAACGCGATGGGCCCCATCGTGACCATCCTGGGCCTGTCGATCCCCGGCCTCCTCGGCGGTGCCCTGATTATCGAAGACGTCTTCAACTACGGCGGTCTGGGTGTAGAGACCGTGAATGCGGCGTTGTCCTCAGACGTCTACGTTGTCTTGGGTATCACCCTGTTGGTTTCCATCTTGACCCTCTTGGGCAACCTCCTGGCCGACGTTGCCCTCGGCATTGTCAACCCACGCATTCGCATTGAAGGAGTCACCCGATGACCGTCGTAACCGACCTCGCCACCCCAGCCGTTGCGGTGGCTGAACCCACGCCCATGTGGCGTCAGCGCGCGCGCATCTTCTTCTCCAACAAGCTGGCCACCGTCTCGGTGATTTTCTTGTTGGTCATTATTTTCGGCTGCTACGTCGTGCCGTTGTTCTACAGCACCAACCAGTCCAACGCGGCCTTGGCCCTGATGACGCCGTTCAATCAGGCACCGTCATCCGCCCACTGGCTCGGCACCGACTCCTCGGGCTACGACGAACTCGGGCGCATCTTCTACGGTGGCGGCTACTCGCTCACTCTGGGCATCCTGGCGGGCTTCATCACCATCGTGGTGGGCACCCTCTACGGCATGATCTCGGGCTTCTTCGGTGGATTTACCGACACCGTCATGATGCGTGTACTTGACGCCTTCTTGTCGATTCCCTACCTGTTCTTTCTCATCACCCTGGTGTCGATCTTCGGACGCTCCACTACGTTCCTGATCGTGGTCATCGGCCTCACCGGCTGGTGGGGAAATGCCCGCATCATCCGCGGTGACGCGATGCTGATCCGCGGCCTCGAGTACTCCCAGGCCTCCAAGGCCATGGGTGGCTCGAAGTGGCACATCATCCGTCGCCACGTGTTCCCGAACTCGATTTCGAACATCGTGACGGTGGCAACGTTCTCCGTGGCCGACGCCATCTTGTTCCTTTCGGCGCTGGGCTTCCTGGGCCTCGGAATCAAGTTGCCCGAGACCGACTGGGGCACCATGCTGCAGTCCGGTACCACCGCCTTGCAGAGCGCCAACTACTGGTGGGAGGTCTACCCCCTCGCCATTGTGTTCATCCTCGTCGTGGTGGCTATCAACTACATCGGTGACGCCCTGCGCGACGCCTTCGAAGTTCGCTTGGTTGAGCGGTAAATCGCGAGGGCTCGCCCCCTCACTCGACAATGACCGCAGCCTCGAGCTGCGGTCATTGTCTTTAAGCCGCATCACAAGTCACTCACTAGCATTGCCCTGATGTCGTTTCTGGTTGCGCTCCCCGCCTTCGCCCTTACCGCACTGATCCTCGCGATGGTACCGGGCCAAGGGATGGCCATGGTGCTTCGCCAGTCACTGGTGGGAGGGCGTCAGTGCGCCTTGTATTCCGTGTGCGGGAACGCGACGGGGCTCCTCGTGTGGGGCATTTCCTCGGCGGTTGGCTTGAGTGCTGTCTTCGCCCGATCAACTTTCGCCTACGACGTGCTCAAGTATGCCGGCGTTCTCTACCTGCTGACCTTGTCCTCTCGGACCTTGCTCGCTCTCCGCCACGCGTCTGGGGCTTTTGACCTAAACGGCAAGGCGCAGGTGCGCTTCGGGCCCGCATTTCGACTGGGCCTCACGACGAATCTGACCAACGCCAAAGCCGCGGTGTTCGCCGTCGCGGTACTCCCCCAGTTCGTGCCACGGCACGTCTCGCTGCCCTTGGGCATTGTGGTGCTGGCGCTGGTGCAGGTCACGGTCTCAACGACGTGGTACGTGTCGCTCGTCCTTTTCGTGAGCCGCGCGGAGCGGCTCTTTTCCCGCCCCGCGGTCAGGCGATGGCTCACCGCTGGTTCGGCGGTGGGCATCGCCCTGCTGGCGGTCCTGTTGCTGCTCTCCTCGGCCCGCTAGAGGCCCTCAGGGGCCCCGTGTGCGGCCCTAGGCGCGGGCGCTGAGGCTAACCGGCGTACGCAGTGGGAAGTGGCAGGCGGCCTGCTGGCTGGGTCCGAAGTCACGCATTGCGGGCGCTTCGCTGGCGCAGATGTCCTGGACGAAGCTGCAACGAGTGCGGAAGCGGCAGCCCGACGGCGGGTTGACCACCGAGGGCAGTTCGCCACCGACGACTTGAGCGGTCTGCGCGCGAGCCAAGGTCGGGTCCGGCACCGGCACCGCGTTCAGCAGTCCCTGGGTGTAGGGGTGCGCGGGGGTCCGGAAGACTGACTCGGCGTCACCGATCTCAACGATCTTGCCCAAGTACATAACGGCGATGGTGTCGGCCATGTAGTACACAACAGCAAGGTCGTGGCTGATCATGATGTAGGTGAGACCGTGGTCGGCCTGCAACTGCTTCATCAGGTTGAGGATCTGGGCCTGAATTGATACGTCAAGCGCTGAAACGGGTTCGTCGGCCACGATGAGTCGTGGGTTCAACGCCAGGGCGCGAGCCAGGCCGATGCGCTGACGCTGACCACCCGAGAATTCATGGGGGTAGCGATCACCGGAGCGGGGGTCGAGGCCCACCGTGGCGAGCAGTTCCTGCACGCGCACGCGACGAGAGGCGGCGGTGCCTTCCTTTTGCACCAGGAGCGGCTCGGCGAGGATCTCGGAGACCTTCATGCGAGGGTTCAGCGACGAGTAGGGGTCCTGGAACATCATCTGGCGCTGGCGGAGGTCGTCACGGGTGGGCTTGTAGCCCTTGGCCGACGTCGTCTTGCCGTCGAAGGAGATGACGCCATCGGTGACGGTCTCTAGACCAACGATCATGCGGCCCATGGTGGTCTTGCCACAGCCGGATTCACCGACGAGGCCGAGGGTCGTGCCCTCCTTCACGGTGAAGCTCACGTCGGACACGGCGTGCACCTTGCCGACGGTGCGGCGCAGGAGGCCCTTCTTGATAGGGAATTCCTTGGTCAGGTTCTGGACGTCCACCAACACGGCGCCATTGGCGGCGGCCTCGTCGTTGTGGCGCGTGTCGGGACCGGCCGTCACGACGCGAGGACCGTCCACGGGGTGGAAGCAGGCGTAGGACTGCTCACCGCTCACCGTGAGGTCCGGCTCCTGCGTGCGGCAGGTGTCGGTGGCAAACGAGCAGCGCGGGGCGAAGCGGCAGCCCACAATCTTCTTGGTCAGGTCTGGCGGCATACCGGCAATGGAGGCCAGTTCCGTCTTCGAGGCAGTTTCGATGCTCGGCACCGAGGCGAGCAGCGCCTGGGTGTAGGGGTGGTGCATCGACGAGAAGAGTTCCTTCGTGGGTGCCTCTTCGGCCTTCTTACCGCCGTACATCACCACCACACGGTCACTACGTCCCGCAATAACACCCATGTCGTGGGTGATGAGCAGCACGCCCATGTTGAGTTCCTTGCGCAGCGAGTCAATGATGTTCAGGATCTGGGCCTGAATCGTGACGTCCAAGGCGGTAGTGGGCTCGTCGGCGATGAGCAGCTTGGGGCGGCAGACCAGACCCATGGCGATAATGACGCGCTGGCGCAGACCACCGGAGAGCTCGAACGGGTACTGGTTCAGGCGCTCCTTGGGGTTGGGCATCTCGACCATTTCGAGCACCTCGAGCGCGCGACGCTCGATTTCTTCGTCACTCGCGCCCTCGTGAATGCGGAGGCCTTCACCAATCTGACGACCAATCTTCATGGTGGGGTTGAGCGAGCTCATGGGGTCCTGCGGAATCAGCGCCACGCTGCGGCCACGCTGGCTCTGCATTTCCTTTTCGCTCAACGTCGCCAAGTCCACACCATCAAGAACGATGGAACCGCTCGCGATCTTGCCGTTGTTCGGCAGCAAGCGCATGATGGCAAGTCCCGTGGTGGTTTTGCCACAGCCGGACTCTCCGACCAACCCGACACACTCACCAGGGTTGATCGTCAACGAGAAGTCGTCAACTGCAGTGGCGAACGATTTCTGCGTGCTGAATCGAACGGAAAGATTGTTGACCGAAAGCAGTGATGTCATAAGTTCCAACATTACTAGTTGGTGACGAAATGAGTAGGCATGAACCCCTGTTCAGGCTGACAAATTCCACGACAATCGGTGCTCGGGCGACCGCCCGAACTCCGCGATGGCGGCCAGGTGTCGCGCCGAAAGGTACCCCTTATTCGTCTCCCATTCGTATTGGGGATACTGAAGGGCCAACTCATTCATCTTTGCGTCCCTCGCGACCTTCGCCAGCACGCTGGCGGCGGCGACGGAGGCGCAGGATCGGTCCGCTTTTACCATTGTCACCACAGGCGGGGCCTCGGCGAGACCGTAGTCGGGGGCGAGGAGGTCGCCGCGGTCGGGGATCGTCAACCAGTCCCGCTTCCCGTCCAGCAGGACGAGTTCGGGCGACCGACGAAGAGCCGCGAGGGCTCGATGCGCCGCGAGTCGTTGGGCAATGGTGAGCCCGTGCTGATCAATCTCTTGGGCTGACGCCGCCCCGATTGCCCAGTCAATTGCCCAGGACTCAATCTGCGGCACCAGGGCTTCGCGTTGGGCGGGGGTCAGCAGCTTTGAGTCATTGAGCCCGTCGGGTCCGACGGGGCTCGTGGCGTCAACCACGACAAAGGCCACGTAGCAGGGACCGGCCCCGCTCCCCGTGCCGACCTCGTCAAGTCCGGCGACCGTCGCGATGCCTTCGGCGAAGTACCGTGTCTCTGCTTCAAGGGTGACTGCGGACTTCGCCATAGGCGCCATCGTAGTTACCCGCGCCCTAGGCTTTGGCGTCATGCCCGGCATCGCCATCATCGTGCCCCTCAAGTCATTCGCGACGGCCAAGAGTCGATTGCGCGAGTCAGGTATCGACGCCTCGGCTGTTGCTGCGTCGCTCGCCGAAGGGGTGCTCGCAGCAACGGCCGCTTTCGACCGCTTCGTGGTCGGCGAAAGTGACGACGTGCTGGCGTTCGCCACGACGCACGGCGCCTCGCCACTTCGGTCACCGAGGTCGGGACTCAACGAAGCCGTTCAGTTCGCCGCGGAATTCCTTCGTGCCGACTACGACTGGCTCGCCGTCGTTCACGGCGATCTCCTCTGGCCCGAACAGCTCGACACGCTCGCCACGGTTGGGCAGGGTTTCTTAGTGACCGATCACCACGGGACTGGCACCAATGTTCTCGTCGTTCCGACGCACTCGCCGTACACCTTTGCCTTCGGCCCCGACTCACGCCAACGCCACCAGGCCGAATTTGAGCGGCGAGGAATTCCCTTCACTGAAGTTTCCGAGGGTCCGCTCACGCGTGACGTCGATGAAGTGACCGATCTGCCTCAGCAGGATTAACGCAAAACGAGGGGGTCCGAAGACCCCCTCGTTGCTCCAATTCGCAAAGCGAACTGGGTGAGTTACTTCTTGGCAGGAGCCTTCTTGGCAGGAGCCTTCTTGGCTACAACCTTCTTGGCGGGAGCCTTCTTGGCTACAACCTTCTTGGCAGGAGCCTTCTTGGCTACGGCCTTCTTGGCGGGAGCCTTCTTGGCAACAACCTTCTTGGCTACGGCCTTCTTGGCAGGAGCCTTCTTGGCGACAGCCTTCGCAGGAGCCTTCTTCGCCACAGCCTTCTTCGCTGGGGCCTTCTTCGCTACGGCCTTCTTGGCGGGAGCCTTCTTTGCTACAGCCTTCTTCGCTGGAGCCTTCTTGGCGGGAGCCTTCTTGGCCGGAGCCTTCTTTGCAGCAGTTGCCACGTTACCCTCCTTGGGTTTGACATTTCTCGGTGATACCAGCGCCACACCACCTTGGTGTCTTGCTCTCGGTACCGCCGTACAGCTCGTGCACTCGAACATGTACGCAACGACATTCCTGTCGTCACGTGACTGCACGCAGTACACGTTCCTAAGTGGAGGGATGATCACTCGTCGCATGCGACGACTTATCAAAACATCCCCTCCGCAAAGGACAAGCCAATTCCACTCGCTATTTAAGAAAAAGTCAAGCATCCACCTCATCGCACACCGTTGGGTCGTCGTGAATGACATGGGCATTTATCTCGGTCGATCACCATCAGGTGACGTCACCGGTGGCGATCAACGATCGGTACTGGTCCTCGGTCCGAGTCGCAGTGGAAAAACATCATCACTCTTGGTCCCGAACTTGTTGTTCACTACTCGGTCATGCATCATCACCTCAACGAAGGATGACGTTGTTGCTTTGATGGCGGCGACTGCGCATCGACAAACCACCTTGCTCTTCGATCCGTCGGGTACGGTGCCGACACCTCCGGGGGTGCATCGCATTGGCTGGTCACCACTTCGACAGGCACAGACGTGGGATGGAGCCGTGTTGGCAACGCGAAGTTTGCTCGACGTCCAGGACCTGGCGCGACGTCATCGCGGTGAGGATCACTGGAGTGAACGAGCAGGGGCCCTGGTGTCGACGTTGTTGCACGCGAGTGCCCTGCGTCACGAAGTCTTGGCCCAATTTCTCACCCGGATTGACGCCCGCGAAGCCAATGATTCATTGACGTTCCTTCGTGAGCGCTACGGTCCGCACCACGCCGCCGTCAGCCTCCTTTCGGGCCTCATGGCCAGCGAGGAGCGTGAACGTTCTGGCATCTGGTCGAGTGCCTCGGGACTCTTTGCCGGCATGCGCACCGACGCCGCTCGCCATGCGGCCCGCGAGGCCCCGTTGTCAATTGATGCCTTCCTCACGGATCATCACCACTTGCACGTCGTCTCACCCAGCCGACACCAAGCGGTGACGACGCCGCTGGTTGTTGGGCTGATTGATGAGCTCCTCCACGCCACCTATGACCGACACCGCGACGGCGCACGCCTGCTGTTGGCCCTCGACGAGTTAGCTAATGTTGCGCCGCTTCCCCGACTCGCAAGTGTCGTGAGTGAAGGTGGCGGTCAAGGTGTCGTGACGCTGGCGTGCTTACAGGACCTTTCGCAAGCTCGAGCGCGATGGGGTACCAGTGCCGAGGGATTTCTTTCCTTGTTCCCCTCCACTGTGGTGTTGCCCGGTATCGCCGACCGCGCGACTCTTGAACTTCTGCGCCAGCTCGGTGGCCGTTCACTCCAGCCCTCTCCTTCGATTGCGCGATCGCGTCGTGGCAAACCAGTGAGCCATTCCGTGTCGTGGCAGGAGCGCGACAATGTGACGATTGCGCAACTCGCGCAGGGTCGTCCAGGAATGGCGTTGACCCTCGACAGTCAAAAGCAATTGGGGTGGATCACTTTGACGCCCTACTTCCGTGACCCCCGCTTTGCGCCCTACCTCGCGACTTCTTGAACATGCCGCTGAGGAACGCGCTCCGGCGCTGCTTCTTGGTTGAGGCCGAGCGTGGTGAGCGTGCGGTTACCGTACTCATTGACGTGCGCCACCATCAGGGCCTCACGAGGTGAGAGAAGGCGGCTTCGGAATCCCCTGCACTGGACAAGCTGGGGGTAATAGCGATCAAAGCTCCCCTGCAGCTCATCGGCGGGGGCACCATACGTCGCGGCGTTGCACCACGCGGCCAAGAGTCTTGGCCGGTCCAAACGGGATTCGCCTCGAAGCGCACGCCCAAAGGCGTATTCATTAATCTGCCCGCGCGGGCGCGGCGGCACGGGCACGGTTGCAAGCGGCGTGAACGAACGCAGATCGCTCTCCCACTTCCTCACAATTTCTTCTCTCGTCCAGCGGCGCTTCGTACCGCGCTCAGCGAAGTGGCCGCCCCACAGCGCCCGATACCCTTCGTCAAGACCGCCAACGTGATCAATCCCCCTGGCGGATTGCCACGGTGTCCACGACGTCTGACGACCAACGTCGTCGCGCAGTACGGCTCGATACAGCGCGTCGGCTGTCGCGAGGTGGTGCTGCAGCGACCGTCGGTCTAGTACCGTGCGCTCGCCCTTGGGTAAGGCGCCGACGATGACGTGGTCGTGCAAGTGAGGCTCGCCCTGTCGATTCACCCCATGCGTAAATGACGCAATCGCACCCCATTGCGCGGGGTCTTCCACGTCGTCGCCGAGGAAGCGCTGTCGGACCACCACGGCCCTCTCCTCGAGGTAGCCCACAGCCATTTGAACGGCCCGCTGGTGACTGGCGACAACCACCGGCGCCGCGTCGGGGTCGATGGCGAGCAGCATCGAGAGAGGCCGTGGTGCGGCCACCACGATGTCGTATCCCGTGACGCGCGCTCGTGGCGTCGTGCAGAGCACCGCCTCAACGCGGTCGGGGTCAAGGGGGCCATCGCCGCGGAGCCAACGCCCCGCGGGACCCGAGCGAACACCATCGAGCTCCGCGGCGGGGTCGTTCAGGTAATACGAGACATCAGTCCCCGTGCGGGGCAATAGACGCACCATGGTTCATCCCTTCGATGAACCTCAACGGTTGCTTAGAGCGCCTCCGCGATTCGTGCGGCCAGTTCGTGCCCCGCGTCCTTGTAGGCCGGAGTGACCACAACGGCGCCGGCCCCAGCGCGCAGCATCAAGTGGTCGAGGAACGCCGGCGTCGAGACGCGGAACTTCACAGCGTGGGTGCCATCCTTCACCGTTGTCCACTGCGCTCCAGGCAACGGTTCGAACAGGTAGCGCGTATTGGCATCCACGAGACAGACCACTTCTTCACCGGTGTCGGCAATGTGGGTCAGCCAGTTCGTGACGGAGTCGGCGGGCACGTCGGCCGTTACCGGCCCCTGCGCCATGATGTCCGTGATGCGGTCAACGCGGAAGGTCCGCCACTCGTTACGAGTGGTGCAGAAGGCGCGAACGTAGCTGTGGCCGTTGAGTTCGCGCACGTCACGTGGCACGATGGTGCGCTCGCGCGCCTCGTCGCTGTACCCCGGGGTGTAGAGAATCTTGATCTGCTCCCCCGCCTGGGTGGCGGCGTTGATTTGCGCCAGCAGGCGCTCGTCGACCGTGTGCTCAATGTGCACGAACCCCTTGACGACTGCTTCAATCTTGTCGATTGCCGACCCTACGGCCGGATCGTCGTAGAGGCGCTGGGCTTCGCGAAGCGCGACGTTGAGCTCGAACAGGTCGCGCCACATGATGGCCGGCGGCTCGTCCGAGATGTCGTCGAAGGTCGCGAAGTAGGTCGAGTCGTCAGTGTCCTCGTTTTCCCAGTCGTCGCATTCCTTCATGACGCGGGCGGGGAACTGCATGATGCCGTCGTAGTCACCGGGCATCGGCTCCATCGTCACCAGACGACCCATGATCAGTCGCACGTCGTCGGGGGCCATGTCGAAGCGCTTGGCCAGTTCCGAGACCCGGAGTCCGTTGCTCGAACCGTACACGGCGTGGAGCAACTGGAGGGTCTGACCGAGAATGTCGCTGCTCTTGGTGGTCGAGAACGTGATGCTGTCCAGCGGCGGGGTCTTACCCTTATTGACGGTCTTGAGCCAAGCGCTCAACTCCTTGATGAGCGACTTCGGGCTCTCGACGCGAATGCGGTCAGCTCCCTCGAGGGCGAAGCGCAGGGCGGCGTGGGGGTTGTCGAAGGTGATACCGACTTCCACCTTGCCCTTGCCCTTTGTCGCGGTCAACGCGTTGGGGTACTGACCCGTCAGCAACTGGGCGTAGTTCTCGTTGGTCAGGACGGTCACGTCAATGGGCGTCGGGGTCTTCTGGTACTGCGGACGCCAGTCCGCGGCCACCTGGAGGAGTTCGGGCGTGACCTCGAACGTCTCGGGGAGCACCACGGGAATCGAGGTCATACGCGAGTAGCGGTAGCCCTTGACTTCGTCGGTGCCGGCTACGCGAGCAATCAGGTACGACACACCGTCAACCTGAACGTTGGTCAGTGGCTCGACCGTGCGCTCGCGCTTGGCCGTCGACTGGTACTCAAAGGACACCCGTCGGCGAAGATGAATCGCTCGCAAGATCGGGCCGTGGTTCACCGAGTACTCGAGACCGCCATCGGTGGCGGGCACGTCGGAGAACACGCTGAAGGCACCGTTACGACCGAAGCCGCAGAATCGAAGGGCCATGCGCACGACGCGCTGTTCGTCTTCGGTGAAATGCATTGGTGGCGCGTAGACGCTTGACGGATCGATTTGGTACCCAGGGGTACCGTCAGGCAACACGACGGTGTCGACATCGAAGCCGTGTTCGCGAATGGCCTTCTTGTCGCGCTCGAACTTGCCGCGCACCGCGACATCCGAACCGTCGTAGGCCTTGACCTTCTTCGGGTTCTTGCTCGTCACCGGGTACTCGTCGATGGTGAGCTCGCGGATGATCTCGTCCTGAGTGAGCGGCTTCTTCTCAATGAAGGCGCGCTGCAACAACAAGCACAACGCGACGAGGCGCTCGCGCGCCTGCTCTTGTCCACCACGGTAACTACTCATCGCACTCCTCCACCACAGCGCCGCCCGGCGCCATCACCCGTCTTGGCGGGACATTCCGCCGTTCTTAGGGTAGTTGCTGCCTTTGGCGACAGGCATCAGCGCCGGCGGTGACCAGCCGAAATGATCGAATTGGTTCGCCGGTAAACTGATACTCCGTCAGGCACTAGTGAAATGAGTAGTACCGATGCCCACGTACGAATACGAATGCCAGAGCTGCCACGCCCGCACCGAAGCCGTGCAGTCCTTTTCCGACGCCCCATTGACCACTTGTGAAACCTGTGGCGGTTCGTTGAAGAAGGTCTTTTCCGGTGTAGGCATTGTCTTCAAGGGGTCAGGCTTTTACAAGACCGACAGCCGCGGCGGCGGGTCGGCCGACTAGCCCCGTCACGCCCCACACCGTTGGCGGCGGGAACCAGCAGAACTAGGCTGAACAAGTGCTGTTGCCGTCTATTTCTTCACCCCGCGACCTTGACGGGCTGAGTTACGACGACCTCGCGGTGTTGAGCGAGGAGATTCGCACCACCATCATCGACACGGTGACGACAACTGGTGGCCACATGGGCTCGAATCTCGGGGTGGTCGAACTCACCGTCGCGCTGCACCGCGTGTTCCATTCCCCCGAGGACATCATCCTCTTCGACACCGGCCACCAGTCCTATGTCCACAAACTCCTTACGGGTCGCCAGGAATCCTTCCGGTCGCTGCGCAAGCGTGGCGGCCTTTCGGGATACCCCAACCGCACCGAGAGCGAACACGACTGGATTGAGTCGTCTCACGCCTCGACGGCGCTCTCTTACGCCCACGGCCTCGCCGTGGCGCTTGAACAGCGGCACGAACTCGTGGGGCACGGTGGCAACCGTCACGTCGTCGCCGTCGTGGGTGACGGCTCGCTGACCGGCGGCATGGCCTACGAAGCCCTCAATAATCTCGGTGTCGCGAAGAGCCGCGTCGTGATCGTCTTGAAT
>DAIQPT010000001.1:0-86700 GCA_036787185.1 Acidimicrobiales bacterium
CGGCGTGGTTGACGATCTGGTCAATGGCGATCAACGAGAAGTTGATGGTCATGAGTTCAACCACGGGGCGCAGGCCCAGCATGGCCGCACCGATGGCGGCGCCAGTGAAGCCTTCTTCGGCGATAGGCGTGTCACGAACGCGCTTTTCGCCGAACTCGGCCAGCAGGCCGGCGGTGATCTTGTAGGAGCCTTCGAAGACACCAATCTCTTCACCCATGAGCATGACGTTTTCGTCACGCAGCATTTCGGAGCGCAGGGTGTCGTGCAGGGCCTGGCGGTAGGACATCAAAGTCATTGGGCACTTCCGTTCTCGTCGAAGAGGGGCTGGCCGGGCAGACGACGTGAGTCGTTCGGCACCGGGGTGGCGTAGGTGTAGTCAAACAGGGTGGCCACGTCGGGGTGAGGGCTGGCCTCAGCGAAGGCGGCAATCTCCTCGATGCGCGCCAGAATCGACTCGTCGAGGGCGTCCAGGGTGGCCTGGTCGGCGACGCGTTCCTTGATGAGGCGAGCGGCCAGGTTGTGCACGGGGTCGTGCAACTTGAGCTCTTCGACCTCTTCGGGGGTGCGGTACTTGGCCGGGTCGACGACCGAGTGGCCGCGCAGACGGTGGCAGGTGACCTCGAGGAGGTAGGGCTTGCCCGAGCGAGCCGACTCGACGGCGATGCGGGCGGCCTCAGCGACGGCGATGGGGTCAGCACCGTCCACGCGGGCGGCCGGCATGCGGTAGGCCGAGCCGCGGCGGTAGATCTCGGGTTCGGCCGAGGACTTCTCGACCTTGGTGCCCATGCCGAGGAAGTTGTTGATGACCACGAAGACCACCGGCAACTTCCAGAGTTCGGCAATGTTGAGCGATTCGTGGAACGCACCAATGTTGGTGGTGCCTTCGCCCATGGTGCACATCACGACGTCGTCACCGTTGCGGTAGTCGATGGCCAGGGCGGCGCCGGTGGCGAGGGGGAGCTGGCCACCCACGATGCCGTAGCCACCGAGGAGGCGGTGGTCCATGTCGAACATGTGCATCGAACCACCCCAGCCCTTTGACACGCCGTCGGCGCGTCCGTAGAGCTCGGCCATGATGGCGTTGGGGTCGATGTTGCGGGCGATGGCGTAGCCGTGCTCGCGGTAGTTCGTGAACAGGTAGTCGGTGGGGCGCAGGGCCGACATCAGGCCGACCACGGCCGCTTCTTCACCGAGGTTCAAGTGGCAGTAGCCACCAATGAAGGCCTGGGTGTAGGCGCGGGCGGCGCGCTCCTCGAACCGGCGGATGAAGAGCATTTCGCGGTAGAAGTCCAGCAACTGCTCGTTCGTAGCGGCGATCGAGGGCGTGGCCTTCTTCGCAGGAGCCTTGGCTACCTTTTTCGCGGGGGCCTTCGCTACGGCCTTGGCGGGAGCCTTGGCGACAGTCTTCGCCGGCGCCTTGGTCGCCTTGGCCACGGCTGCGGGCTTCGCCGCCTTCGTGGTCGACGAGCGTGTGGCGGTCGTCGTCTTCTTGGTCGTCATCAACAATCCTCTCGTGGAGAGGGGCACAACGGTGGCTGTGCCCAGGTGTAGCAAAGTGATGCTAGGTCAGCCTTCGGCCAGAGAGAAAGGGCTGCGGGGCCATTTCGACCCTTGTGAAGTGATACCCGTAATCACTCAATCGTGATGCCTTGAGATAATCGGTTTTTCACCTCTCGTCAGCGAGAAGACCGGCCGACGCCCTGGCGAGATAACTCTCTAGTAAGGCTCACCAACCGCCGGGGTCGCAGCCGTACTGGTCGGGTACCCCGCCGCCCGTGACACGTTCGCCGATCAGGATCTGTTCGTCCATGGTCGCCTCACCGGCACGGGGAGCAAAGCGTTGACCGCCCTCGCCGTTCCAGGTCGTATTCGCGAAGCCAATACCGCTGTAGATGGGGCCGACCATGTCCCAGTCGCCGTGAACCTCACACCAGGCCACGCGGGACCACTGTGAGCGAAGCGCGGCCACCGTTTCGTGGTGGCTGGCGGCGATTGCCGCGAGTGCCGTTTGGGCCTGAACGGCCAGCTCGTGGGCGCGCCAATGGGCGCCGTTGAGAAGGCCGTGCCCCACGTTCTGGGGGCGAATTGTCGCGTCGGCCGGAATCGCCCCGGGGGCGACCACCGTGCCGAGCGGCAACAGCAAAGCAAGCAACATACGTCGCATACCTAATCTCCTTGTGGTGTGCCCCAGAGCCAACCCCGTCGACGCTGGATGAGCGACGCACGAGCGATGGAACCGTGGTTTCTTGTTACGCCCACGTTGGCGGCACACTGGTCCGGTTGCCTTGATCCGCTACTTTGCGGGGCAACGTGCAAGTCAGCAATTTCTGCTTTATGCATTCTACGCCCGCGACGGTATTTATGCGGCATTTTCTTCGCACGTTTCCGTAAAATACCTACGTCTATCAGGAGTTATAGAGGCTCAATCATTTATGTGATGATAGGTATAGGAAGGGCAGAATTGGGCCGATTTTGGCCTCGAAACACCAAGAAATTACTGGCAAAATGATTTTTTCGTCACTTTTGCCTGTGGATAACTTTTTTCGGTCGATTCGCTATCTTGTGCTCACCCGAAGGGTGCCGCGAGGCTCTCGGCGTGGCTCAAATTCGGGCGGGGTCGCTCGGTAGAATGGCTCACCGGCGTAGCGAATGTTCGCTCACCAGGACCTACCAACGGGATCGCGAGCTCGATGACGACACCACTATCAAGCGTCGAACAGCCCGCTCGCAATGGTGACAGTGCGCTGCGACGCAGTGGCGATGTGGTCCTGTTGTTTCTACTCTCGCGTCTCCTGGTGATGAGCACACTGTGGCTTACCGCACGCGTCAAGCACCAGCCCCTCGTGAACTTTCTGCACGGCTGGGATGGTTACTGGTACCTCTCGGTGGCCCGCTCGGGGTACGTCACCTCCATCCCTCCGGGACACGGGAATATCGCCCAGTGCAACCTAGGATTTTTTCCGCTCCTGCCGCTACTGCTTCGTGGTGCGCACTGGCTCGCTGGCGGCAATTGGACCGTTGATGGACTCGTGCTCAACACGCTGGCCGGCTCTCTGGCGGCTGTCGTGGTGTACGTGATGGCCGTCAAGCACTTCGGACACCTCGGTGCCCGGCGCGGGGTGGCACTCATGGTGTTGTCACCGGGCAGCGTGGTGTTGTCCATGATCTATGCCGAGACCTACATCGTCTTGTTCGTGGCTTTGACGCTGTGGGCACTCCAGGAGCACCGCTGGGTCGTCGCCGGTCTCGCCGCCGCGGCGGCATCGGCCCTCGATCCCGTAGGGGTCGTCGCCTTCCTTCCGTGCGCTTACGTTGCGTGGCACGAGATTCGCCACAACCGCCACTGGCGCGCACTGGCGGCCCCCGTGTTGGCGCCACTGGGCGTGACCCTGTTCTTTACGTACCTGGCGTTTCACACCGGATCGTTCTTTGCCTACGCCCACGCCCAGCGCGCTGGCTGGCAGCAGGGCATCTTCGGCACCGGTGTCTTCTACGCCATGGGCCAAGTCGTCCTGCACTTCACGAGTGCCTTCAACTCCATCGTCAAGACGCTGTCCTTCGCGGCGGGCGTGGCGATGTTGTGGTGGGCGTGGCGCCGTCGCATCACGATGACGTGGATGAGCTACGTCCTCGGCGTGATGCTCATGGGTGTCATCTCACCAATTATTGGCATTACTCCTCGTCTGTTGTTGCGTGGATTCCCGCTCCTCGTGGCCGTCGGTGCCACGGTGACGCGGCGATGGTTCGTGACGATGCTGTCGCTCTCGATCGTGGGTCTGATTGGACTCAGCATTGCCTCGACCGGATTGACGTGGACGCCGTAATGCGAACGGTGCTGCGATTCGAAGCGGACCACGCAGGGCCGGCCCGACCTTGGGCCTGGCTCGAGACGAAGTGGGCGTCAGCGGCCATCGTGCTGTCGGTCCTCAATGCGCTGGGGTGGGCGTACGGCTTCTTGATTCATCGCCGCCAAGTGGACTTCGAGGTCTACATCATGGGTGGCCACCACTTCGCGTCGAACGCGCTCTACACCGCGGTGCAGGTGCCATGGCCGCACTTGCCCTTTACCTACCCACCGTTCTCGGCGCTGTTGTTCGCGCCACTGGCGCAGTTGCCCTATCACGTGGCCCAAGTGGTCTGGGCGAGCGTGAACCTGGCGTTGCTGGTGGGGCTGCTGTCGGTCACGCTGGTGACGCTGCGCCCCAGTGCGGTTTCTTCCGATCGTGAGCACTGGCGACTGGTGGCACTGTTGCTTGGGCCCGTCGTGTTGCTTGAGCCGGTGATGCTGGACTTGAGCTTTGGCCAGATCAACGCTCTGATCGTTCTGATGGTGGTTGCCGATATGACGGGTGCGGTGCGCATCGGCGGGCGAGCGCTGCCGCGCGGCCTGCTCTTGGGCATTGCCGCGGGCATCAAGCTCATCCCGCTGGTCTTTCTGCCGTTCTTGGTGGTAACACGCCAGTGGCGCAAAGCCCTGGTGGCGTCACTGACCTTTGTCGTCTGCTCACTCGTGCCGTTTCTCTATAACCACCAGACCAGCTGGCGCTACTGGACCTTCTATATCTCCGATGTAAAGCGAATCGGCGCCGCCGCGTACGTGTCGAACCAGAGCCTCCGCGGCGCCCTCGATCGCTTTCAGCACCACCTCATGAACGGTGCGGGGCTAACTCTTGCTTCGGGCGTGTTCGTCGCGCTGGGCCTGTGGGCGGCGTGGCGGTGGTGGCAGCGCGGCGCCTCGTTCCTGGCGATGCTGCTCATGGCTGCCGCCGGCATGATTGCCTCGCCTATTACGTGGTGTCACCACATGATCTACATCGTCCCGCTCCTGGCGTGGCTGTGGTGGGGGACTGAACCGCTCCGCCACCGGCGCGTGTGGGCGGCGGTCGTGACTGCCTTGTTCCTATGGGCGCCGATGTGGCGAATCCCCAACGATGGGCCGGTTGGCTTCCACGAACACGGCTGGGAGCTGATTGCGGGAAGTGCGTTCTTCCTCGCCACGGTCTTCTTCGTCGTTCTCTTTGCGGTGCTGGCCCTGTCCAGTGCGCGACGACGCCCCGTCACCGCCTAAAGACTTCTGCAAATCCGTCCTAACAAGGAATTGCTGGGTGTTTCTAATATGTGACTAATCCACTCATAATTAGATGAATTGAGCACCGAGGAGCCGAATGTCTGAACCGCGCCAGCTGACCGCCGAAGAAACCATCAAGGCCGAAAGTCGACTGCTGCGCGGCCCGCTGCTCGAGGATCTCGCGGCACCAACGCCGAACCTCGAAGGCCGCTCCGAGCACTTGCTCAAGTTCCACGGTATCTACGCCCAGGACAACCGTGACGTACGTCGCGAGCGGACCCAGGCGGGCGAGACACTCGAGTACATCTTCATGATTCGCGTCGCTATTCCCGGGGGACGATTGACGCCGGCCCAGTGGCTGAGCATTGACGACATAGCCACTGAGCTCGCGGACGGTTCGATCCGCCTCACCACGCGCCAGGCGGTCCAGTTTCACGGCGTGGTCAAGCATGACCTGCAGCAGTTGAGCGCACGACTCCACGCGCACACGATGACGAGCTTCGCGGCTTGCGGTGACGTGGTCCGTAACACCGTGATGTGCCCAGGTCTCGAGACCGACCCCCGGTACGCCGACGTCGTATCTCTGGCGCAGCACATCGCCGACACCTACAAGCCCAAGACCCAGGCGCACTGGGAGATCTTCGTCAACGGCGAGAAGGCGGTGTCCTTCGCCCCCATTGAGGGCGAGCAGGAGCACGAGTTCTACGGCGACACCTACCTGCCGCGTAAGTTCAAGATCGCCATTGCGCACCCCAACGAAAACTGCGTCGACGTGCTGGCCCAAGACCTCGGGTTGATTCCGGCGGTGCACCCCGAGTTGGGTGAGGGGTTCTCGGTGGTCATTGCCGGTGGCCTTGGCCGTTCCTACGCCCAGCCCGAAACGTTCGCGCGCTTGGCGGACTCACTGACCTTCGTGACGCGCGAGGAACTCGACCCGTTGATTCGGGCCATTCTGACGACGTATCGCGACCTCGGTGACCGCACCAATCGTCGTCGCGCCCGTATGAAGTACGTGGCCGCTGACATCGGCTTTGCGGCCTTCAAGGCCGAGATTGAACAGCGACTGGGCCACGAACTGCGCGCACCGCTCCCACTGGTTCTGGGTGCCGCCGACGACCACCTCGGGTGGCGCGAGAGTACCGACGGCACCTGGGAGCTCGGTATTCGCGTGGGCGCCGGTCGTATTCGTGACGGGCAAGAGGGAAGCGGTCTTCGAACCGCCTTGCGTACCCTGGCGCAGCAGACGGCGATCACCTTCATTGTGACCGCCCAGCAAGACCTCGTGCTCTCGGGCATCCCCGTGTCACAACGGCCACTCGTGACCGAGACGCTGCTGGCTCACGGCGTGCGCTTCGAAGATGCCCTCGGGGCGGTCGAGCGTTCGGCGCTCGCCTGTCCGGCCTTGCCGACGTGTGGTCAGGCGCTGGCCGAATCAGAGCGCGTCCTGCCATCGGTAGTGGACGCTCTCGAAGCGACCCTCAACGGTCAGGGGCTCACCGGCCGCCGTCTTCAGTTACGCATGACCGGCTGCCCCAACGGCTGCGCCCGCCCGGCGGTAGCGGAAGTCGGTGTGGTGTGTCGCACCAAGAACTCCTACGACGTCTACCTCGGCGGCGGACTGCGGGGTGACCGCTTGGCCGGCTTGTACCAGGAGAAGGTGAAGCTGGACGAACTGCCGGCCTTGCTCGAACCGCTGCTGGCGCGCTGGCGTGACGAAGGTCTCGAAGACGAGGCCTTCGGTGACTTCGTCACCCGTGTGGGCATCTCGTGACCGTCTATCTCGTTGGCGCGGGACCTGGCGCCGCCGATTTGCTGACGCTCCGCGCGGCGCAGCTGCTCGCGGCGGCCGACGTCGTGGTGCACGATCGCTTGATTGGTGATGACGTCCTGTCCTTGATTCCCGAATCGACGCCGCGGATTGATGTGGGCAAGATTCCTGGCACCAGTCACTCGCAAACCGATATCAACGAAACGTTGATTGGACTCGCCACCCACTACCGCTGTGTCGTCCGACTGAAGGGTGGCGACCCCTTTGTCTTCGGTCGGGGTGGTGAGGAAGCGCTGGCGCTGGCCGAGGCCGGCATCGCAGTCGAGGTGGTTCCGGGCATTAGCTCGAGCGTCGCCGGTCCGGCGGCCGCCGGTATTCCGGTGACGCACCGCGGGCTCTCACACGGCGTCACGGTGGTGACGGGCCACGCCGAAGAGGGGCGTGAGGTCGACTTTCGCTCGCTCGCCAACGACGACATCACCCTCGTCATCTTGATGGGGGTACGCCGCCGCGCCACGATCGCCGAGCAACTTATCGCCGGAGGACTCTCGCCTCGCACACCCCTCGCGGTGGTCGAGCGTGCGACCCAGTCCGACCAGCGAGTGCTTCGTGCCACGTTGGGCGAGCTCGGCGAGCTCGACATCGAGAATCCGGCGGTGCTGGTGGTCGGTGCGGTGGCGGCCCTCGACCTGCGCGGGGCGACCGAACTGGCGCTGGCCTACGCATGATGCTGCCCCTCGTCTTTGACCTCACCGGCCGTGACGTGCTGGTGCTGGGTCTGGGGCGCATTGGTGCACACAAAGCCCGGCAGCTCCTGGAGGCCGGCGCCCGGGTGCACGTCATAACGACCGAGGCGTTGGTCGAACCGCCGGAGGGTCTGGCATCGCTTCAACTTCGTGGCTATCAACCCGGCGATCTCGAGGGGATGTGGTTCGTGGTGTCCGCCACCGCGAATCCGGACGTCAACGACTTGGTCGTGGCGGAGGCGACGGAGCGTCGCGTCTTCTACAACGTGGTTGACGACCTCGAACGCTGCGCCTTCTACTTCGCCGCGCTCCACCGTGACGGGGAAGTCGTGGTGGCCGTGTCGTCGAGCGGAGCCTCGCCTTCGCTCGCGCAGTGGACGAGAAATCACATTGCGGCAACGCTGCCCCGAGGTCTGGGCGAAGTGGCGCGACAGCTTCGCGCCGAACGAGCGGCCTTGCACGCGGCGGGGGAGTCTGCCGAACGAGACTGGTCGGCGCGACTCACCGACTTACTGCGTGAGTTGCCAGACCGGTGCTCGCGGCCGCTGGCCGCCGATCTGCCCTAGGCGCCAGTGGCGACGGGGGTTCGTCCGTCCTGCTCGGGCGTGAGGCTCCGGCGCAAATACAGATAGGCCGATCCGCCCAACAGCGCGGTGAGCCCCGTGGCCATCGGCCACCAATTGCTCAGGCCGTGATCGAAGTAGAAGCCGGCGATGGCGGGCGCCAACGTTGACGACACACCCCAGGTGAGACCGTTGGCGGCGTTGTAACGACCGCGGAGGTGCTCGGGTGCGATTTCGTTAACAAACGCTGAGCCGATTGGTGACATGAGGGTTTCACCGAGCGCGAAGATGACCGAGGCGCAGCACAGGGCCACGAAGGCGAGTGACTTCGGCAAGGCCAGTGCCGCAGCGAGAATGAACCAGAAAGTCGCCCAGGCGACCGAGGTCACCGCGAGGACTCGCATGCGACTGCGGCCCTGAACGCGATTGATGATGAAGAGCTGGGCCAAGACGATCGTGGACGTGTTGAAGAAGAAGATGACGCCGATAGCGTGCACCGACAGGTGCACGTTGTTAACCACGAAGAGACTGAAGCCCGCTTCCTGAGAGCCGTAGCCGCCGATCATCATGAAGAGTGAGGCGATGACGAACCGTCGCAGACGCTTGTCCCGCAGAACGACACCCCATCCTTCGCTCGCTTGCTGCTCGTTGAGGTGCTCCGTTGGCTGGGGCTGTCCGTAGCGCCAGAGCGGCACGAAGAACAATGCAGACGCTGTCGAGACGACGACGTTCAGCAGGTAGAGGTGACGGAAGGACTCGGGCACGCGCAGGTTCACGATCGAGGCCGAGACAAGGCCACCGGCGCCGATGCCGAGGTTGACCAAGAGAAAGTTGAAACCGTAGGCCCGCTGACGTTGCTCTGGCGGACACAGTCGAGTCAACAAGGTTGACCCCGGGCCCCAGCCGCTGCCGCCAAAGAAGGAGAGGAGGAGGCCGCCGATGATCGCCTGGCGACTGGTTTCAATGAAGGCCCAGTAGAGCAAGGCGCCCGCCTGACCCGCGCCGGCCAGGAGCAATGTGGGAACCGGACCGATGCGGTCAGTCAACGTGCCCCACAGCGGTGACGTGGCCAGTCCGATGATGGCGCCGAGCGACAACAGGAGTGTGGCGAAGGAGATTGAGAAGTGGTGCACGTTGTGGAGATAGACGACGTAGAGCGAGAGGGTGAGCCCCATCGCGAAGCAGCCCATGAGCACCGACGAGAAGAAGAAGCGAATCGGTCGGTTGATTGCCTGCCGAAACTCGGGGGGCAGGATCGAATTGAGAGTAGACACGATTGCCAAGGCTACTCGTGCCTTGTGCATTTCGCACAAGGCCGACACGAACATTTCGTTCGCCGCGAGTACGATAGGGAGTGCTGGAAGCCAGCCACGACGAAAGTACTCACTTGCCTATTCCGCGTCTGCCGAAGAGCCGCATTGACTTGCTGACCGAGATTGCTCCCGACGTTGAGCGCCTCTACAACCGCCACCTCGAAGCACCGCGCCTCTGGTACCCGCACGAACAGATTGACTGGGGTCAGGGACAGAACTTTGGCGAGCACCCTTGGAGTGAGAGTGACTACGCCATCTCCGACGGCGTGCGCTCGTCGATCTACGTCAACTTGTTGACCGAAGACAACCTGCCGTACTACACCTCCACGTTGCTGGCGCACGCGCCGAAGAATCACCCCATTCGTGACTGGAACCACCAGTGGACGATGGAGGAGAACCGCCACTCGATGGTGATGCGCGACTGGGTGCACGTGACCCGTTGCATCGACCCCACCTTGCTCGAGGACGGTCGTCGCGTGCAGATGACGACGGCCGAAGTGCCACAGCCCGACTCGTTTGCCGACCTGATTAGTTACGTCGCCTTCCAGGAGCGCGCCACGCAGATCGCGCACCGCAACACCGGCGCCAAGTTGCCCAAGGACGACAAGATGGGTCGCAACGTGCTGGCGCTCGTCGCGGGTGACGAAACCAAGCACTACCTCTTCTACCGCGACCTCGCCCTGGCGGCCTTCGCCATTGACCCCTCGACCATGATGGTCGCAGCGGCCAAGCAGATCACCAACTTCGCCATGCCGGGTACCGGTATTCCGTCATTTACTCGCCACGCCGTTCGTATTGCGCGTGAGGGCATCTACGGCCTCAACCAGTTCCTGAAGGACGTGTTGACGCCCGTTCTTGACCTCTGGGACGTGTCGCACATGGGGAACTTGACCGAAGCCGGCGAAAAGGCCCGCCTCGAAATCGACACGCTGGTGACCAAGATCGCCGAGACGGTTGAGCGGATGTCCCAGAAGGCCGCCGCCGCGGCCACGCCGGCCTAAGCGTTTCGCAACGCTTCGGCGCGAGCTTCGAGCATCGCGTCGTCGCCTTCGAGGGCAAAGACTTTTCGGCGACTCGTCGCGCCACGCACCAGGACAACCTGTCGCGGGCGCAGGTCGAAGGCGTCGGCCAGTGCCTGACGCACGTGTTCGGTAGCGGCCCCTTCGACGGGACGAGACGATACTTTTACGACCAACAGGCCGTCAAAGGTGCCACCAACGGCCGTGAGCGATCCGCCGGGTTGGACGTAGACCTCGAGTGTGAACCCCACGAGTTAGGGAACGAAGGCCTCGAGCGCGGCGCGGGCGTAGTCGGCGAGGTTGAGCTGCGCCGCTTCCTCGAGTGAGAACCAGGCAGCGTGGTCGGTGGTGCCGTGCACTTCGGGCTGGAGTTCACCCTCGACCTTGTCGACGCGGTAAATGATGCGCACGGTGTGGATGCGGTCTCCGTTGTCGCGCTTGCGCAAGTCGGCGCTGACCGACAGCAACTGGGGGTTGGCCACCGTGAGGCCCGTTTCTTCCATGAACTCGCGCACCAGCGTCTGCTCCGGTGTCTCACCGAAGTCGATGCCGCCACCGGGGAGCCACCACAGGGGTGGCTGGTGGTTGGGGTTCGAGGAACGCACCAGCGCCACCTCGCCTTGGTGGAAGAGAATGCCGTAGGCGCGGACGCTGCTGTGTTGTTTACTCATGAGACCTCATCTGATTGTGGACCAATGCTAGGTCGGTCTCAGCGCGTGCGGGGGAATCCGAGGTCGATCTGCGAGTCCGACGCCTGCGGCCAACGGCTCGTCACGACCTTGGCACGCGAGAAGAAGGTCAGTCCTTCGGGCCCATACATGTGGGCGTGACCGAAGAGTGAGTTCTTCCAGCCACCGAAGGAGTAGGCCGACACCGGAACCGGGATCGGCACGTTGATGCCGATCATGCCAACAGTGACTTGACGTGAAAAGAGACGTGCGGCGTTTCCGTCACGGGTGAAGATCGCCGTGCCGTTGCCGTAGGGATTGGCGTTGATGAGGGCCACGGCATCGGCAAAGGTCTCGACGCGACTGACGCCGAGGACCGGTCCAAAGATTTCGTCGTCGTAGACCTTCATGCCGGGTGCCACGTTGTCCACGAGGCACGGTCCGACAAAGAAGCCGTCACGTTCGGCGAGGGCGGAACCGTCACGGACGACCGTGGCCCCTTCGGCGCTGGCGCCGTGCACGTACGAGAGAATGCGGTCACGATGGGCCTGGGTGATGACGGGCCCGAAGTCGGAGCCCGCCTGATCACCAGGGCCGACGGTGAGGCGGTCGAGGCGCTCGGTGATCTTGGCGACGAGGGCGTCGCCGATGCCACCGACGGCCACCACGACCGAAATGGCCATGCAGCGCTCACCGGCCGCGCCGTAGCCGGCGTTGATTGCGGCATCGGCAGCAATGTCCAGGTCCGCGTCAGGGAGGACCACCATGTGGTTCTTTGCGCCACCCAACGCCTGGGCTCGCTTACCCGCCCGGGTGGCGGTTTCGTACACGTGGCGAGCGACGGGGGTGGACCCGACGAAGCTCACCGCGTCGACGCCATCGTGTGTCAGAAGTTGGTTCACGGTGTCAGCGTTGCCGTGCAGCACGTTGAAGACGCCATCGGGGAGACCGGCCTGGGTGAGGAGTTCGCCCAGACGAACGGCCACCGAGGGGTCGCGTTCGGACGGCTTCAGCACGACGACGTTGCCGGTGGCGAGGGCGTTGGCCGTCATCCACAGTGGCACCATGATGGGGAAGTTGAACGGGGTGATTTCGGCGACGACGCCGAGGGACTCACGGAACGAGTGCACGTCCACGCCATCGGCCACCTGACTGGAGAATCCACCCTTGAGGTGCTCGATAAGACCGCAGGCGTATTCGACGTTTTCGAGACCGCGGGCGATTTCGCCCTTGGCGTCAGCCAAAGTCTTGCCGTGTTCGAGTGTGATCATCGCCGCCAATTCGTCAGTGTGGGTGACGATGAGGTGACGCAACGAAAACAGGATGTTGGTGCGCTGGCTGAGCGACGACGTTCGCCAGGAGTCCCACGCACTCCGGGCTGTGGCCACGACCGCATCCACGTCACTGGGTGACGGTACGGGGACCAGGGCAATGGTCTCGCCGGTCGCGGGGTTGAAGACCGGCAGTTCGCTCGGCGCTTCGACTCGGTGGCCGTTAATGAAGTGGGGAATTGTTCGCATGAGCACTCGCTTTGTCGATTCTGAATCTAGTGGGCGGCCTTCCGCCTCTTTGGTCACCTCGCCGTTAGGGTGGAGTTCATGAGCTTGCCCCTGCCACTCTTCGAAGCCGCCGCCGTCGAGCCAATGGATGAACATCGTTACCGCGTGGATATCGCCGATGACTACACCGTCTTTGGTAATCCCAATGGTGGGTACATGCAGTGCGTGATGGCCAATGCCGCCATCGCTGCAGCCAGTGACGAAGGCGCGCCACACCTGCACGCGTTGGCGGTGTCAACCAACTTCATCAAGGCCCCGTCGGTGGGGCCCGCGATGCTGTCGACGCGGGTGCGCCGCATTGGTCGCAACGCCTCCTTCGTGGCCGTCGCCCTGACCCAGGGTGACGACGTCTTTACCGAATCCGTCGTGACGGTGGGATCTCTTTCGGAGACGTCCCAGGTGAAATACCAATCCTCGTCAATCGACATCGCCCCGCTGGAAGAGTGCGTCTCACTGCCACCGCACGAGGGCATGACCATGCATCACGCCATCGACCTCCGCTGGGATCCGCGGGGTCCGAAGTGGTGGGAGGGCGAGTTCGGCGACGTGGGCGAACTGAAGGCTTGGGCTCGCCTCAATGACGGCGTGTCGGTCTGGGATGCGTGGAATGTGCTGTTCGCTTCTGACGCGATGTTGCCCGCCACCGTGCCGCTTGGCTCGACTGGCTGGGTCCCGACCCTGCAATTGACGTCGACGGTACACCGCATCCCCAGTGGTACCTGGCTCCGCATCCGACAGTGGGTCACCGTCGTCGCCGACGGCATCACCCATGAGCAGTGCGAACTCTTTGACGAGAGCGGGGAGCTGGTGGCCAGCGCGACCCAGATCGCGCTCGTCCGGTTTCAGCAAGGCAGCTAAGTGCCCACCGCGCCCTACGTCGATGACGATGGTGGGCTGGTTCTCACTTCGCGGTGCCGCATCGCCGCGACCGACATAGCCCTGCAGGTCACCACGTCGGGTGGCCCTGGTGGCCAGCACGCGAACCGCTCACTGACGGCGGTGGTGGCCACCATCGACCTTCGTGTCGCTGTGTCGCTGCGCGATCGCGACCGTGACTTACTGATCGAGAAGCTGGGGCCCGTCGTTCGCTCGACCGCGACGAGGTTCCGCTCACAGGGGCAAAACCGGCAGGCGGCGCTGGAGCAACTCTGCGCGAAGCTCGCTGGTGGTCTGCACCGTGATCCACCACGACGCGCGACGAAACCGTCACGGGCATCACAGACCCGACGAGTGGATAGCAAGAAGGCGCGGGGCCGCACCAAAGCGCTGCGGCGAGGCACCGAGGACTAGCGCAGCGTGTCGAGGTGGCTGTTCATGCGCGCCACCGCCGCACGCAGCAGTCCGTCAAGACCGATGTCGGCATTGTCGCGCGGACCCTGCAGGGCCGTGAGGGCACCGTAGCCCGACTCGACGAGGGCACCATCATCATTGGCTTCCTCGGTCGAGACGTCGCCAATGGTGGGCGACGCCGCACCCATGACGAGGCGCACCGTTCCCGATCCACCAGCGGCGTCGAGTTCGACGGCAGTGCCCGACACCACTTCCGCACGAGACACGTGGGCGCGGCGAATGCCGCGAACGCTGGAGGCGGGAATGTTGGGTACGTTCAAGCTGAGTGTGGTGAGTGACCCGAGCGCGAGCATCTCTTCCATGACTTCGACAGCGAGGGCCGCTGCCGTGTCGAAGTGCACCGAGGGACCCCATTGGACCGACACCGCGAGACCGGAAATGCCGAGTTGGGCCGCGGTCAAAACGGCGCCCACTGTGCCCGAATGCAGTACGGAGAGTCCGACGTTGGCGCCGGGGTTGATTCCGGAGAGAACGAGGTCGGGGCGTGGGCCAAACGTGCCCAGGCCGCCAATGATCGCGCAAAGTGCGGGCGCTGCTTCGAGCTCAAAGGCCGGAATGATCTCGGCGCCAGTGATGGAGCGCTCACGGAAGGCAATGTCGGGGTATTCGAAGACGTCGCCGACGGCGGCCGACATGCCCGAGTAATTACGGTGGGGCGCCACCACGACGGCGGAGCGATCGGCTCCCGCGGGGGCTGCTTCGATCCATCGGGCGACCGCCCGGGCCATGACCCAGAGGCCCTCGGCGTCGATGCCGTCGTCGTTGGTCAGGAGGATTCGCATACCTTCGACAGTAATTGTCCTAAGTTATACGTAGGTGAAACAAAGGAAAGAACTCCGTGCTGCCCACAGGTGAACAGATTGCCATTGCCCACGGGGACCAGCGCGCCGTTATCACCGAAGTCGGCGCCACGTTGCGCACCTACGTCACCGGGGGAGTGCCCGTCGTGGAGGGCTTTGCCGCCGACGAACTGCCCACCGGGGCTCGCGGCCAGGTCTGCTACCCATGGCCCAACCGAACGGCGCCCACGCCGTGGACTTTTTCGGACCGCGTGGCACACCCCGTCATCGATGATCTGCCAACGCAGACCCAGAATCACGGCATCGCGAAGTGGCGCCCGTTCCGGATCGAAGCAGTCAATCAAAATCGGTGTCTGCTGACCCTCTTGCTGCACGCCACGCCGGAATACCCCTTCGTCACCGAAGTGTCCTTGGCCTATCACTTGGGCCCGATGGGGCTGACCGTCACTACGACGGTGGTCAATCGTGATTCGGTGCCGATTCCCTTCGGCGTTGGCTACCACCCCTACGTGGCGGTCACGACACCCACGATCGAAGGAGCCGTGCTCAGCGTGCCGGCCCGTTCCTACATTGAAACCGACGCCCGTTTGTTGCCGACCGGCCTGATTCGCAGTGTGGCGGGAAGTCCACTGGACTTCTCCACGCCAAAGTCGGTCAACGGTCACGTCCTCGACGTCACCTACGCCGACCTGATTCGCGACGACTCGGGTCTGTTCACCACCTCCCTGACCGACCGCGAGGGCGGGCGCGTCGAAATGCAGATGGACCGCAACTTCCCGTACTTGCAGATCTTCACTGGCGACACCTTGGAAAAGGGCCGCCAGCGCACGGGCGTGGCGATTGAGCCCATGACCTGTCCGCCCGAAGCGCTGCGCTCCGGCAAGGACCTATTGGTCCTGGAGCCTGGTCAGCACTGGGCGGGTTCGTGGCGCCTGCGGCGTGTCGAACCGTTGGTGTAACG
Source organism: Acidimicrobiales bacterium (assembly GCA_036787185.1). Taxonomy (GTDB): domain Bacteria; phylum Actinomycetota; class Acidimicrobiia; order Acidimicrobiales; family RAAP-2; genus RAAP-2. The sequence goes on from DAIQPT010000001.1 coordinate 15,816, forward strand.
ATGCCCTCGGTCAAGCGCTTGCGAGAAACGGACACCTCCACCGTTCTGCAGACGACCTCGGCCACCATCACCGAACGGCCGTGGAACGTCATTGTCTGGGACGACCCCGTGACCCCGATGAAAGTCGTGGTGGTCATTTTCAAAAAGGTCTTCGGCTACGAGAACAACAAGGCCACCCAGCTCATGCTCACCGTTCACAACGAGGGCAAGGCCATTGTCTGGTCGGGGAGTGCCGAGCGGGCACAGACCTACTGCGTCAAGCTGCAGGTCGCTGGCCTGCAGGCCACGATTGAACAGGCGCCGGCCTAATGGCCAAGATCTTTGTTCGTCGACGTGATGGTCGCATTGAAGTTCGCCTCAATGACGCCGGACGAGCGATTGCCCGTGAAGCCTTCGGCCACGTCTACGCGGCCGAACACGATCCGAACCACGAGTGGCACCTCACACTGAACAGCCCTATCGACCCCAGTAAGGATGTCGACGACCCGATGGCGGTGCTCGCTCGTCAGACCGAAACGGGCTCGAATGCGGAACTGGCCATTGCGACGTTGCACGAGGAGTTCCTCAACGACGCCGAAGCCTGGGCCTGGCTGACCACCCTGCAGGTGTCACTGCGAGCGACGGCCGCCGCGAACGGACTCTTTGACCAGGACCGACTTCAGACGGCCGATCCCGAGCTTCGCGAGTACATCGAGACCCTGCAGACCTTTTTGTTTCACCTGGCCGAGGTCATCTAGAAAAACAAAATGGCCACCGGTCTCCGGAGAGATCAGTGGCCATTCGTTTGGTGCGCCGACCGGGACTTGAACCCGGAACCTGTTGATTAAGAGTCAAATGCTCTGCCAATTGAGCTATCGGCGCAGAACAAGTCTACACGCCAGCGGGGGTACGGCACCACCGCGACTGCCCAAAAGCGTCGGTGAGGCTCTTAACCCTGGGTTCCGCTCCCGATGAGGCGAGTGGCTACCGATGGCAGGGCCGTGCAGACAGTTTGCGGGAATCGAACGTAGTGGTGGGAGACATTGAGGAGCGAGACCACAAGTCCACCGATGGCGGCGGGCTTGCACGTGCCCACTGAGTAGTTTCCCGTTTCGGTGAATCGCAAGAGGGCGCTCACTGACTGGCCCTTACGGAGTTGGTGCAGGGCTGGATACATGGCCATCGAGTCGTTGTGAGCGGGCGGGCCCACCGGGCGAAGCGTGACCGCGTCGGCCACGGGCTGCACGGCGGGAACGCCGTAGATGGTGCACGTACTCCCCGTGTTGGTGAAAATCAGTGGCACCACGGTGGCCCCAGCCGTTCCCTGGAAGCGGCCGAGGCTCACATGGATTTGTCCGGCGGTGCAAAGGTTCTGGGCGGTGTCGGCCGACGCAACCACCGATTCCGTTGGAATGGTGATGCCGGCGGCGGCAACAACGAGGGCGAGAAAACGGGTGAACTTCATGGCGACCTTTCGAACAATCTCTACTGATGTCGTGTCACGACGGCCACGGATTTACCGTAGGGCTGCAGAAAGAAAAAACACCGGACAGCAGTCCGGTGTTTTCTTGGGGTGAGTGACGGGTTTCGAACCCGCGACCTCCAGGACCACAACCTGGCGCTCTAACCAGCTGAGCTACACCCACCAAGGCTTTCCATCCTACACGGCAGGCACTGGTTCGCCAAAGTCGGCGAGTACGATGAGGGGACGCCCTAGTAGCTCAATGGATAGAGCAACGGAGTTCTAACCCGCAGGTTGCAAGTTCGAGTCTTGCCTGGGGCACGGTCCGCGACTTCGGTCGCGAAGGAGTTGACAATGCCCACGCCCCTGTCCGTCCCGCCACTCGTCGGGCGTATTGTGCGCCTCGAGCCACTGGGTGAGCAGCACATTGCGGATCTGGGGCGAGCGGTGGGTGACAACCACGACACCTTTACTTACTACCCAGCGCCGCATAATGAATCAGAGGCTCGAGGCGCAGTCGAGCACCTGCTGGCGCTTTTCGAGCGGGGGGAGTGGGTGCCGTTTGCCCAGATCCGCCAGGCCGACGACCGTGTGATGGGGGTGACCTGTTACCTCAACCTGCGTCGCCGCCATGAGGGGGACACGCCCTACGCCGTGGAAATTGGCGGCACGTGGATTAGCCCCGCTGTGCAGCGAACGGGATTCAACACCGAAGCCAAGTACCTGCTCCTTCGCTACGCCTTTGAGGAGCTCGGCGTTGGTCGCGTCGACATCAAGAGCGACGAACGCAATATTCGTTCGCGGACCGCAATTGAACGCATTGGGGCCACGTTCGAAGGCGTTCTACGCCACTGGCAGCCCTCCTACGTTGCCGGCGAAGAGACCAAGCTTCGTAATACCGCGATGTACGCAATTATTGACTCGCAGTGGCCGGCCGTTCGTGACGGCCTGCTCGCGAAGATGCAAGGAGAAAGCGCATGACCACGCCACTGCAGATGGGGCTCGACACCTTCGGTGACGTCACCGTTGACGAAAACGGTCAGTTGCTGTCGTTCGGCCAGACGCTTCGCGATGTGGTCGAGCAAGCAGTGGTGGCTGACCAGGTTGGTGTCGACTTCATTGGCATTGGTGAACACCACCGCGCCGACTTTGCCGTCTCCGCACCCGAGGTCGTTCTAGCCGCCATCGCCGGACGAACAAGCCGGATCCGCCTGGGTTCGGCGGTCACCGTGATGAGCAGTGACGACCCCGTACGAGTCTTCCAAAGGTTTGCCACCCTTGACGGCATCTCGGACGGACGGGCTGAAGTCATTCTCGGTCGCGGATCTTTTACCGAGTCCTTTCCGCTCTTCGGGTACGAGCTCGACGACTACGAAGTCCTGTTCGAAGAAAAGGTCAACCTCTTCTCATTGCTCCGGGCCGAGGATGCCACCACCTGGTCGGGCACGGTGCGTGCGCCACTGCGTGACCAGCTGGTCTTTCCTCACACCGAAGGTAACGGCCTGCCCACGTGGCTGGGCGTTGGCGGTAGTCCCGAGTCGGTGGTGCGGGCGGCGCGCTACGGATTCGGACTGATGCTGGCAATTATTGGTGGCCGCCCCGAGCGATTCGCCCAGTACGTCGATCTCTTCGAGCAGGCCCAAGCGCACTTCGGTGCGAGTGGCCTTCCCGTCGGCGTCCATTCGCCTGGCTACATCGCTGACACGGACGAGGAAGCCATGGAAACACTGTGGCCCCACTACCGCGACATGCACGCGCGCATTGGGGCCGAACGTGGCTGGGCCCCCATGACTATCGAACAGTTCGAGATGAGCGTCGGGCCTCAGGGGTCGCTCTACGCCGGGTCACCCGAGACAGTGGCGCAAAAGATCGCCAAGACCGCGCGGGCGTTGCGGCTCGACCGCTTTGATCTCAAGTATTCCGCCGGCACGCTGCCCCACGAGAAGTTGGTGCGCTGCATCACGCTCTACGGCTCGGAAGTCATCCCTCGCGTGCGTGAGCTGCTGGCCTAAGACCACAATGGTCGGGAAGGCGGGATTCGAACCCGCGGCCCCCTGGTCCCAAACCAGGTGCGCTACCAAGCTGCGCCACTTCCCGTTTTCCTAGTCTCGCACATTTGCGCGGGGTGCAACTCCTAGGCTCATTCCCGTGGCCTACGACTGGATTATTTCCGCCCTTGACGACACCTGGTCGGCCATTGAGGCGACGTTGCGAGGTCGCGACGAACGCGCCTTTGATGCACTCACCCCTTGTCCGGGGTGGAATGTTCGCGATGTTGTCAATCACTTGACCGGTGTCTCACTCCTTATGGCCGGTGAAGCGGCGCCGGAACTCACCGGCCCCATGCCGTCGTACGTCAAGAACCCCCTCGGAGAGTTGAATGAAGCGTTTGTGGCCAGCCGCAGCCACTGCAGTGGGTCCGAGGTCCTCGACGACTTCATTGAAGCCACGTCGGCCTCACTGGCCTCGTTGCGCACCCTAAGTGACGCTGACTGGGAAGAGCGTGGCTGGAGTCCGGAAGGGGAGCGATCAGTCGCCTACGCCCAGGAGTCCCGCATTGTGGACTCGTGGATTCATCTGCAAGACATCCGGGACGCGCTCCTCGAACCGGCCGATGATCACGGCGCCGGCGAGGACGTGGTCCTCAATCGATTCGAAGCCGTCCTGCCGTATCTGTGGGCCAAGCGAGCTCAGGCACCCGAAGGCGCACTCCTCCAGGTCAATCTGACTGGTCGGTTGGGCCGAACCATTCTCGTGCAAGTGATGGGCGGTCGGGGAGTGGGCTTGCAGGCCAGCGGCGATCGACCGCTGGTAGAGCTCTCAACCGACGTCGCGCTCTACTGGCGGCGGTGTGCCGGTCGCATTAGCGCGGAGGCCTTTGTTCGGGCCTCCGCCACCGATGTTCGTGGTGAGGTGCGTCTGGCTCAGCGCCTTGCCGACACCATGGTTGTTTTGCCCTAGAGCGGGCCGGTCGCGGAGAGGGTGGTCTGGCGCCCTATAGGCTGGAACCCTTATGCGCGCTACATCAACTGCTCTCGAAAACAACCGAATCAAGCTCGTCGTGGAGATTGACGACAACGACATGGCCAAGGCCATGGACGAGGCAGCCAAGTCGCTGGCCCAGCAAGTCTCAATTAAGGGCTTCCGCAAGGGCAAGGTGCCAAAGCAGGTCCTGTTGGCCAACATTGGTGGCCCCGCTGTCCTGCGCGCCGAAGCGCTGCGCGAGTCGATTCCGAACTTCTACGCCCTGGCCGTCTCCGAGACGCTGATCGACCCCATCAACCAGCCCGAGATCAACATCGTGTCGGGTGAGGAAGAAGGCACCCTGGTGTTCGAGGCCGACGTTGAAGTTCGCCCCACCGTTGCCTTGACCGGCCACCATGGCTTGCAGGTCACGGTGCCGTCGCCGTTCGTCACTGACGACGAACTCGAGGCGCAGATTGACCGTTTCCGCGACACTGATGCCATGCTGAACGACGTTGACCGCCCCATCGTGACCGGCGACCTCGTCGTGATGGACATCAAGGTTGAGCAGCCCGACTCTGAGGCGGAGCCCTTCGAGACCAGTGACTTCATGTACACCGTTGGTTCCAACGCCATCGCTCCCGAAGTCGACGGTCTGATCGTGGGCCTTCGTGCCGGCGAGGTGCTGACCGTTGACTCGAACCCCACCGTGGGCATGAAGGCCGTCTACACGATGACCCTCAAGCAGGTGAAGGAGCGCGTGTTGCCCGAGCTCACCGACGAGTGGGTTGAGGAAAACACCGAGTGGACCACCGTCCAGGAAATGCGCGACCAGGTCATGGAGCAGATGGGCAAGATGAAGGTCGCCCAGGCCCAGATGAGCCAGCGCGACGCTGCCCTGACCGCCCTCGCCAACCTGATTGCCGAGACCGACATCCCCGAGATCTTGATTGACGCCGAGGCGAACGAGCGCCTGCACAACCTGGGCCACCGCCTGTCCCAGCAGAACATGACGCTCGAAGCTTTCCTGCAGGCAACCCAGCAGGGTCCCGAGGACCTGCTGGCCTCGCTCAAGAACGAGTCGGCCATGGCCGTCCGCGTTGACTTGGCGCTGCGCGCCCTCGCGAAGGCTGAAGGCCTCGAGCCCAGCGACGCCGAGGTTGACGAAGAGCTCGAAACCACCGCCGTTGAAATGGGCGCCAAGGCCACCGTCTTGAAGGAGAACCTCATCAAGAACGGCCGTATCGTTTCGTTCATTGGCGAAGTGGCCAAGATGAAGGCCAACAAGTGGCTCACCGAAAACGTTGTCTACGTTGACCCACTGGGCAACGTGATTGACCGCGAGCTGCTCAGCGTTGACCTGTCGGCTGACCTCGACGCGTAAGGTACAGACATGAACGATTTTTACCGCGCTCAGAACTACTTGGTCCCCACCGTTGTTGAGAACTCCTCACGTGGCGAGCGGGCCTACGACCTCTACAGCCGCCTGCTGCGCGAGCGCATCATCTTCCTCGGCACGCCCATTGACGACACCATCGCCAACCTGATTTGTGCGCAGATGTTGTTCCTCGAGTCGGAAGACCCCGACAAGGACATCAACCTCTACATCAACTCACCCGGTGGTGACATCACCGGCCTGCTGGCGATCTACGACACGATGAAGTACATCAAGCCCGACGTCTCGACGTTCTGCTTCGGTCAGGCGGCCTCGGCCGCGGCCGTGCTGCTCGGCGCCGGTACGCCCGGCAAGCGCTTCGCGCTGCCGCACGCTCGCGTGCTGCTGCACCAGCCGTGGGGTGGCGTCGGCGGTCAGGCCTCCGACATCGAAATTCAGGCACGCGAGATGATGCGCACCAAGGACATGCTCAACGCGCTCCTCGCGGCGGACACCGGTCAGTCGGTGGAGAAGATCACCAAGGACACGGACCGCGACTACATCATTAGCGCCGAAGAAGCTGTGGCCTACGGCCTGATTGACGAAGTCATCACCGCACGCCCGTAGGTGCCCTTTTTTTGACCGCTGAACTCCTAGGATGGAGGCAGGGGTCGGAGGTACGCCATGGCAAAATTTGGTGAGGGTAACGACCTTATTAAGTGCAGTTTCTGCGCAAAGGGTCAAAAGCAGGTCAAGAAACTGATCGCGGGACCCAACGTCTATATCTGCGACGAGTGCATTGACCTGTGCAATGACATCATTGCCGACGAGTTCGGGGACCGCCCCGAGTTTGTCCTCGACGACCTTCCCACGCCTCGCGACATTTCGTCGTTCCTGGATGACTTCGTCATTGGTCAAGAAGACGCCAAAAAAATCCTCGCGGTCGCGGTGTACAACCACTACAAGCGAATCCAGGCTTCGCCGCTCCACGAGAACGACGTCGAGGTGGGTAAGTCCAACGTCTTGATGCTCGGGCCGACCGGCTGTGGCAAGACCTTCCTCGCCCAGACGCTGGCGCGCATGCTCAACGTGCCCTTCGCCATTGCCGACGCTACGGCCCTGACCGAAGCCGGGTACGTCGGCGAGGACGTTGAGAACATTCTTCTCAAGTTGCTGTCGGCCGCTGATTACGACGTGAAGCGCGCCGAGCGCGGCATCATCTACATCGACGAGATCGACAAGATTGCTCGCAAGGCCGAGAACCCTTCGATTACCCGTGACGTGTCGGGTGAAGGTGTGCAGCAGGCGCTGCTCAAAATTCTCGAGGGGACCGTGGCCTCGGTGCCCCCACAGGGTGGCCGCAAGCATCCTCACCAAGAATTCATCACGATTGACACCGCCAACATCCTGTTCATTTGTGGCGGTGCGTTTGCTGGTCTCGAAGGCATTATCGAACGTCGACTTGGTAAGAGCTCGATGGGCTTCAACCAGCCCGTCGCGACGAAGCGACAGGGTGACGCCGAACTCTTCCGCCACGTGCTGCCCGAGGACCTGGTGAAGTTCGGTCTTATCCCTGAGTTCATCGGACGCCTGCCCATTGTGGGCGCGGTCCAGCAGCTTGACCGTGACATGTTGATCAACGTGCTGACCGAGCCCAAGAACTCGCTGGTCAAGCAGTTCACACAGGTTCTGGCCCTCGATGGCGTCGAACTGGTCATTGAACGCGAGGCCCTCGAAGCCATTGCCGACCTGGCCGTGGAGCGCCAGACCGGTGCGCGCGGCTTGCGTTCGATTCTCGAAAACGTGCTGTTGGAACCCATGTTTGACGTGCCTGGCCGCAGCGACGTCGCGCGCGTCATCATCACCGCTGACGCGGTGCGTGGTACTGCTGCGCCGGTGTACGAAGTGCGTAAGGCCACCCGCGCACGCCGCGCTTCGTAGTGACGCGCCCGCGCAACTACGAATCGGCCCTGGCGTGGCTCGAGTCGCACGTTGACTTCGAACGGGTCGCCCCAAATCGAGCGGCGCTGCCGAGTCTCGACCAGGTGCACGCGACCCTCGCGGCTATTGCTGACCCGCACCGTGACTATCCCTGCGTGCACCTCACGGGCACCAACGGCAAGGGGACGACCACCACGCTGGTGAGTGCGCTGCTGGCCAGTACGGGTCTGCGGGTGGGGACCTTCACCAGCCCCGACCTCCACGCCATCAACGAACGCATCGCCATCAACGGTGAGCCCATTGCCGATGACGACTTCATCGAGCTCCTGGCGCGCCTCTACGACGTCGAGCAGGTGACGGGGATTGCCCTCACCCGATTCGAACTTCTGACGGTGGCGGCTTTCTTGCACTTCTCCGACGAGGGCGTCGACGTTGCGGTAATCGAAGTGGGGCTCGGCGGCACTTGGGACTCCACCAACGTCATTGACGGCGACGTCACGGTGTTGACCAATGTCGACCTCGATCACACCGCCGTCCTCGGTCCAACGGTGAGCGATATTGCTCGTGACAAGGTGGGCATTTTCCGCACTGACGCCATTGCCATTGTGGGCACCACGAATGCCGTGGTTGTCGACATCGCCCGCACTCGCGCCAGCGACATTGGTTCAGCACTGTGGTGCGCCAGCGACCATTTCGAACTGCTGGAAAACGAACTCGCCGTCGGTGGGCGCATGGTGTCGATCCGGACGCCGTACGCAACCTACGAGGACGTGCTGCTCTCGCTGCACGGCATCCACCAAGGCGTCAACGCCGCCACCGCACTGGTCGCGGCAGAGGCATTCCTCGGCCGCGAGCTCGGTGACGAGATTGTGCGCTCGACCTTCGGCGCGGCGCGCATGCCGGGGCGACTGGAGCTGATTTCGCGACGTCCGATGATTGTCGTTGACGGTGCCCATAACCCCGCCGGGGTCCAGGCTCTCTGCGCGACGCTCGATGGTGCCTTCCACGTCACCGGCGACCGTCGATGTGTGCTGGGCATGCTCAAGGGCCGCGAGGTTCGCGACATGGTCGAGCCACTCGTGGCCCTCGGCTTTCGCGAATTCCACTGCTGCGCACCTGATTCACCACGGGCCATGTCCGTGACCGAAGTCGCAGCGGCAGTGCGCGACGCCGGTGGGGAAGCGCTGGAGCACCCGTCGGTGAAGGCGGCGTTGGCCTACGCGCGTGAACGCTCGGGTGACGACGATCTCATCATGGCCTGTGGCAGTTTGTACCTGGTGGCGGAAGTTCGCGGCGAGGTGTTGTCCATTGACTCCCGCCACACCCCACACCCTTAACTAGACTGATGACCATGAACAGAACACTGGTCCTCCTGAAGCCTGACGCCGTTGCCCGTGGACTGGTGGGTGAAATCATCTCCCGTTTCGAGCGTCGTCAGCTCTCGCTGGTGGCCGCTGAACTGCGCCTCCTAGACCGCGCCACGGCCGAAATTCACTACGGCGAGCACGTGGGCAAGCCCTTCTACGAGCCGACTATTGCCTTCATGACCGGCGGCCCGCTGATGGCCATGGTGCTTGAGGGCCCCGAAAATACGTGGGAAATCGTCCGGGCCATGATGGGACCGACCAACTCGGCCGTTGCCGCCCCGGGCACCATTCGCGGGGACCTCGCGACGTTGATGAACCGGAACTTGATTCACGGTTCGGACTCCGCCGAGTCGGCGGCGCGCGAAATCGCCCTCTTCTTTCCCACCCTGGCCTAGCCCCTTTGGCCGTGGGGCCACTTCTGGTTTACCCTTGTAAGGTGGCCGTGGGTTGTCGGCCCCCTCGCTAAAGGTTCTTCATGGTTGAAAAAAATCGTTTCTCACTCCTCGGTCGCGACATGGCGGTCGACCTTGGTACCGCCAACACCCTTGTTTATGTCAGCGGCCGCGGCATCATTTTGAACGAGCCCTCCGTGGTCGCCGTCGACATGAAGGACGGCAAGCCCCTCGCGGTTGGTGCCGCTGCCAAGTTGATGATTGGTCGCACCCCGAGCAACATTCAGGCCATTCGACCACTCAAGGACGGCGTCATCGCCGACTTCGAAATCTGCGAAAAGATGTTGCGCTACTTCATTCACCGCGTGCACCAGCGTCGCTTCGCCAAGCCCCGCATGATCATCTGCGTACCATCGGGCATCACCGGTGTGGAGCAGCGCGCTGTTGTTGAGGCCGCGATGTTCGCCGGTGCCCGCAAGGCTCACATCATTGAAGAGCCCATGGCCGCGGCCATTGGCGCTGGTCTGCCCATCATGGAGCCCACGGGCAACATGGTCGTCGACATCGGTGGTGGCACCACCGAAGTCGCCGTCATCTCGATGGGTGGCATCGTCACCAGTCAGTCGATTCGCGTCGGTGGCGACGAAATCGACCAGGCCATCATCGCCTTCGTTAAGAAGGAATTCCAGCTGGCGCTCGGTGAGCGCAGTGCGGAAGAGATCAAGATCCACATGGGATCGGCCTACCCGCTGCAGGAAGAAGTGCGCGCCCAGATTCGCGGCCGTGACCTCGTCACGGGTCTGCCCAAGACGATCGTCATCTCGACCGAAGAGATTCGTCAGGCCATTGAAGAGCCCGTTCTCGCCATCATTGACGCCGTGAAGTCGACCCTGGACGCGACGCCGCCAGAACTCTCATCGGACCTGATGGAGCAGGGCATTGTGCTCACCGGTGGTGGTGCACTCTTGAAGGGACTGGCCACTCGTCTCCAGATCGAAACCAATATGCCGATTTTCATCGCCGACGACCCGCTCAACTGCGTGGCCCTCGGCAGTGGCATGTGCCTCGAGAACATCGAAGTCTTCGCTCGCATGCTCAAGACTTCGCCGTCGCGCTAACCCGTGGCGATCTCACGCGCCCGCCGGCGGTCGATAACCCTCACGGCACTGGCCGTCCTCGCGGCCTACTCCCTCTACCAAGCTGGTGGTGTGGTGAGCGGCATCAAGGGTGTCACCGGCGGTATTCTCAAGCCCTTTAGCTGGACGGTGAATGAAATCGCCCAGCCGATTGGCCACCTCTTTGCCGGCGTGGTGAACTACTCCGACGTCGTCAGCCAGAACCAGCAGCTGCGCACGGCGCTGGGGCAAGCCACGATGCAGGCTGATCAGAACGCGGCAGCCGCGCAGACGCTCGCGCAGCTCGAAGCGCTCCTGCACCTGCCGTTCGTCGGGACCACGCCAACGCAGGTCGCCCAAGTGGTCAGCGTCTCGCCGACCAACTTTGCGGCCACCATCACCATCTCCAAGGGTGCCGCGAACGGCATCCTGGTGGGCATGCCGGTGGTAGCGAACGGGGGACTGGTCGGCACCGTGATTTCGACGACCAGCTCGGCCGCCACCGTGCGCCTGGTGACTGACCCGAACTCCTCGGTGGCCGTGACCTTCGGAAGCCAGCAGGTGACCGCGCTGCTGGCCGGCCGCGGCGTCAACGAGGGCCTCAGCGTGAGCAATATTCCAGTGACCGACCCGCTGAGCGTGGGTCAGGTGCTTGTGACGAGTGCGCAGTCTGGTGGGATTGTGCCCAGTGGCATCCCCGTCGCCAAGGTCACCTCGCTCTCGGTGACACCGGGCTCGTCGACCTACCAAGCAGTGGTTGCACCGTTGGCCGACCTCGGCCACCTCGCCTTCGTTGATGTCCTGCTGTGGGAGCCGTCGGCGTGAGTCGAGCGCTCGTCGTTCTGGGCGCAACGAGCCTTCTTCTCGTCGCCATTCAACTCAATATCCTGAGCTCGTTTCGCTTGCTGGGGGTTGTTGTCATGCTGGTGTGGCTCTGGCCCTTCTGTGTTGGGCTGGTCGCTCCACCCAGCATTGCCATGACGACCGGTGGTCTCGTTGGTCTCTACATCGACTTGCACGTCACGACACCCTTTGGCCTCGACGTCCTTCTCGGGGTGGCCATTGCCTACCTCGCGAATCGATTGATGCATCACAACGTCATTGAGTTGTCGGGCGGTGCGCCGTGGGTGTTTCCGGCGGTGGGTGCCGCGGTCGGCGTCGGTGCGCCACTGGTCTTTGTTCTTCTGGCCACCATCGTGTTTGACCTCGGCCCCTGGTCCGGATCGGTGCTCGCGTCGATGCTCGTCAACGGCGTCGTCTTCGCGCTGTTGCTGTGGCCGCTGACGCGTGCTCTGGCGGCGCTCACCGGTCACACGGGTAGGGCAGCATGAGTCGCAGTTGGCGGAGTCGCCCAACGGGTTCGTGGTTTTCGCGTCTGTGGCGACCATGGAGTTCGATCAACCCCTTCCGCCGACCTGGTCAGACCATCAACCAAACCAAGACCGTCGGTATTCGAGACCTCGTCGCCTCGCCTGAAGAGGTCGCGGTCAAGCCAGAACGTCGGTGGCGCGCAATTGGCGGCGTCTTCGGGATGCTCCTGATCGTGCTACTCGGTCGCCTCTTCATGCTGCAGGTGCTCGAACATGGCAGTTCGGTGGCCAACGCGAACGGCAATGCCTTGCGCGTCAGTACGATTCCCGCGAACCGCGGCGTGATCTTTGACCGAAGCGGCAACCCCATGGTGACCAATATGGACACCATTCAAATCCAGCTCTCTCAGGTTGAGGCCAACCTGCACCCCGAGGACATCGGCGCCCTCGCCCTGCTGACCCACCAGACCAGCAAGGCCGTGACAAAAGAGGTGATGAATCCTCAATACAACCCGTACCAGCCGGCGCCAATTCTCAGCGGCGCGCCGGCCTCGATGGTCGACTTCATTAGCCAGCACCCGGGGGAGTTCCCCGGCGTCACGGTCGAGCCCATCTCGCAACGTTCCTATCCCTACGGCGGTCTCACCGCTTCCCAGGTCCTTGGGTACGTCGGGCCGGTGACCGGCGCCGAGATTGCGGCGAATCCGGGCGCGGGCTACCAGACCAACTCGGTCATTGGAAAGACGGGGGTCGAGTCCTACTACGAGCAGTTCCTGCGCGGCCGAGACGGCGCGAGCACCCTTGAAGTAAACGCCGCGGGCAACATTCTCGGCACGGTCAAGTCGGTACCGGCCAAGACCGGCGATACGTTGATCTTGAACATTGACGCCCCGTTGCAGCAGGCCGTTGACACGGCACTGGCGCAAGACATCCAACGTGTTCGTAAGACGCGAGACCCGGTCTCCGGAAAGTTCCCGGCCGCTCTCAATGGCGCCGCCATAGTGATGAACGTGCACACCGGGGCCGTACTGGCGCTGTCGTCGTACCCGAGCTACAACGTGAGCTCCTTCGTGAACGGTCTCAGCCAAACCGAGTTCCAGAAGCTCCTCAACGAGGGGGCCTTCACCAACTACCCTCTGCAGGGTCTCTACGTGCCGGGTTCCACCTTCAAGATGATCACGGCCACGACGCAGCTCCAAACGGGCATCATGGGGGCGAACACGCTCGTGAACGACTCGGGTCAGTTCGTGGTTCCAGGCTGTCAGGGCAACGCCGCCGCCCACGGCTGTATCTTCCACGACGACGAAGGCATCGCCGCGGGCCTGATCAGTTTGCCGATGGCGCTGACGGTCTCCTCGGACTACTACTTCTACAACCTCGGCTACCTCTTCTGGTCGCACCAGGCGCAGTACGGCACGACACCAGTTCAGAACGTCGCCGCCCAGTACGGCCTGGGCCAGTACACCAACATTGACCTCCCCGAAGAGAGTCAGGGGCGCGTGGACTCACCGACGGTACGCCAGGCGCTGCACGCGGCCGCCCCCAAGGCATTCCCGAACGCCTCGTGGTACACCGGAGACAACGTCGAAATGGCCTTCGGTCAGGGATCGACGGCCGTCACGCCGATTGAGATGGCCGACGCCTACGCCACCTTCGCCAACGGTGGCACCCGCTACCAGCCCGAAGTTGCCGCCGCCGTGGAGGGCCAGAACGGCAAGGTCATTGTTCAGTACGGACCACACGTGCTGGGTCACGTGAATCTGCCGGCCTCTGTTCGCGACCCGATCCTGCAGGGCCTCATTGGCGTGGTCAACAACCCCAAGGGGACCGCCTACTACCCGTTCCACCAGTACGCGACCTTCAACATGAACAGCTTCGTGGTGGCCGGTAAGACCGGTACGGCGTCGAACGCCTACGGCGAGGAGCCGAACTCCTGGTTTGTTTCCTTCGCGCCCGCCAACAGTCCCGAATACATGGTGATGTGCGTCATTGGCCAGGGTGGCTACGGCGCCGACGCTGCCGCCCCCGTGGTGGCCGAAATCTACAACTTCTTGGTCAAACACCCCGCTCCTGCCCTGAATCTCTCGCCCCGTATCGAAATTGCTCACCCGGCGGCCCCCCACCACGCCAAATCCCACAAAACGGCCAAGAACGCGGGCTGAGTCCCTGCAGGCTGTAGCCTTAAGTCTGTTGGGCGCTACCGCGGGAGTTCGCGAGCGCAACGAGAACGCAGTGGGAGTCAGGGGTTGCCCTCGCTCCCAGTCGCACAGAGGACACATCGTGGTACAGAGGACCCCAGGAGTCACCAGCCATCGGTGCCCGACCTCGTCCGCCCAACGGACCCATTTCACTTTTCAGACCACCGCCGCAACGCCGCGAGGTCGTCTTGGGAACGTCACCACAACGGGTGATGTTTCCTGCCAGAACGCAAGGAGCAGTCGTGAGCGACGAAACCACTCAGCCATCAGCACCCACCCCCGGACCACGGATCGGTGACACTCGTCCCGCTCCGCAGGTAGGGGACACCCGACCCGCCCCGAGCGACGCCAGCCCGAAGCCCGCTGGTACCGGCAACGGGAATCGCCGCCGTCGTGGCGGACGTGGTCGTGGCCAGGGCGGCCAAGGACAGGGCAATCAGGGGAGTCAGGGCGGCCAGCAGCGCCAGCCGCGCGCGCCCCGTCCCGAAACGACGCCCGTCGAGGCTTCCGCACCGATTGGTGACAGCGACGGTCGCGCCAAGCGTGGTGGCCGTCGCCGGGGGAGTGACCGCGGGGCTCGTGCCCAGGGCCGCTACCTCATGTGTGTCCACACCACCAAGGACGCAACGCACATCGCCACCCTCGAGGGGCGCACGCTCGTGGAGTACACCGTCGCGAAGAAGGCCGACGAAACCAACCAGATTGACGGCAACATCTACGTGGGCCGTATCCAGAACGTCCTGCCTGGTATGGAGCTGGCCTTCGTTGACATCGGCATTCCGAAGAATGCCGTGCTCTACCGCGCTGACATCACCCCGACCGGTGACGACCTCGAAACCAGCGGCGGCGAGAAGCGCATCGAGCAGATGATTCGCGCCGGCCAGACGGTGATTTGCCAGGTGACGAAGAACGCCATTGGTGCCAAGGGCGCCCGCCTGACGCAGGACGTCTCGCTGCCCGGCCGCTTTGCCGTGCTGGTACCGAACTCGACCACCATTGGTATTTCCAAGCGTTTGCCCGACGGCGAGCGCCGTCGTCTGCGCCGCATCATCGACGAGGTCAAGCCCGAGCGTCACGGCATCATCATTCGCACCGCCGCCGAAGGCGTGTCCGAGGCCGATCTCGCCCGCGACGTGGCCTCGCTCAGCGCAAAGTGGGACGCCATTGAGGCCGAAGTCGCCAAAGCTAGCCACCCGCGCTTGATCTACCGCGACCTCGACCTGGCGGTGCGCGTGCTGCGCGAAGAACTGAACGATGACTTCCGCGGCGTGCTCATTGACGATGCCGAGTTGTTCGACAAGGTGCGCGAGTACGTCATGGCCGTCAACCCCGAGTTGGCTGACCGCATTGAGTTCTACGACCGTTCGGCCGAAGACCTGCCTCTGTTCGAGCGTTATTTCGTGCACGAACAGCTGCACCGGGCCCTCGACCGTAAGGTCTTCCTACCCTCAGGTGGCTCGCTCATTATTGAACGCACCGAGGCCCTGACGGTGATTGACGTCAACACCGGAAAGAACGTTGGTACCACCAACCTGGAAGAGACCGTCTTCCGCAACAACCTGGAAGCGGCCGAAGAGGTGGCTCGCCAGCTGCGTTTGCGCGACATTGGCGGCATCATCGTGATCGACTTCATCGACATGGAGCCCAAGGCGCACCGTGAAGCGGTGGCCTCGGCCCTGCGTCAGGCCCTCAGCCGTGACAAGACGCGCACCCAGGTCTTTGACATTTCTGAGCTCGGACTGGTCGAAATGACCAGAAAGCGCGTCAATGAAGGCCTGCTCGAGTCAGTCTCGAAGGTGTGCGCCGTCTGCGACGGCCGAGGATTTGTCCTCGAAACCGGCCTTAATTGACACCCGACCCGTTCCATCTACTAGGATAGAGACCTTATGTATGCCGTTATTCGTGTAGGTACCTCTCAGGAGCGCGTCACTGAGGGCCAGTTGGTCCGCGTTGACAAGCGCGCTGAAGAGCAGGGAACCGTAATTTCGTTCAAGCCCGTGCTGGTTGTGGACGGCGACGCTGTGCTCGCCGGCCCGGCCCTCGCCGGCGCCACCGTCACCGGCACCATTGTTGGCGCCGAGACCGGACCAAAGATTCGTGGTTTGACCTACAAGGCGAAGGCTATCCAGCGTCGTCGTTGGGGTCACCGTCAGCACTACACCACTGTCCAGATCAACTCAATCTCAAAGTAAGGATTCCTCATGTCAAAGACTAAAGGTGGCGGTTCTACTCGTAACGGTCGCGATTCAAACGCCCAGCGCCTCGGTGTGAAGACGTTTGACGGCACCGCAGTCCAGATTGGCAGCATCATCGTGCGCCAGCGTGGCACCCAGTTCCACCCCGGCCGCAACGTGGGCATCGGTCGCGATGACACGTTGTTCGCCTTGGCACCGGGTAAAGTGAAGTTCGGCTTCCGTGCGGGTCGTCGTTTGGTCGACGTCCTCCAGGACAACTAATTTCGCAGTAAACACTCCTAGAAAACGAAGAAACCCCCGGGATTTCCCGGGGGTTTCTTCGTTAATGCCTTTGGACTACAGCCAACTCTGCACCGGCGAATTGGCGACCGAGTCGGTCTGGGGGCTTTCCATCTGGATGAACCAGCGAGCGAAGTAGACCGGCATATAGACGGGGCCGCGAGTGTAGAGCGTCAACGTTCGGGTTTCGCCCGGGGCGAGCCAGAAGTGCGTGGCGCCCGAGCCCAGCTCCAACTGATTCTGCACGTCACCATAAATACTGATCGTGGGGAAGGTTTCGAGCTCCTGGTTGGTGTTGTTATGCACCGTCACGTTGACGCCGGTGATGGCGGCGCTGGTTTCAAAGACATTGTCGACCGTCACGTTGAACGTGGGGTTTTGGAACGACTGGGCCATGATCAACACGAAGAGGGCGCCAATGGCGGGCAGCAGGTACCGACGCAGGCGGCGCAGGCGTACGAAGGGCGTCTCGGTCCAGGCCGGGACGTTGCTCGTGGCCAGCACCAGTGCTGGAGCGAAAAATTCGGCGTAGTAGTTCTCATATGAGCGGATAGAGAAGAAGAACAAGACCGGAACAGCGAAGACCCACACCCGCTTGAGATACTGCGGGTAGGCGGCGAAGGCCAGAACCACGCCGGCGAAGAACACCACCCCGGCGGCACCCCAGAGGCCGTAGTGCGCGCCCGACACGACGTGGCGAATGACCAGGAAGACAAAGCCGGTGCCGTTGGGGATCAGCGGGGTCGTCAGCGGCAGGAGAATGCCGCTCAACCACTGCCGGGGGCTGTCAATGATGAAGGGCGCGTTAATAGCTGCGAAGGTGCCCGCCGCAATCCCGACGTAGCGAAGGCCGACCCGCCACGGTGCGGTGATGCCACGGGACTGGGCCTCCATGACAATGGCGAGGGCGAGGAAGGGGGCACAGAACCACGGACCCTGCTTGATGGAGCAGGCGGCACCGAGCGCCATGGGGCCAACCCAGCGGCTCCACGTGCTGCCGCGGTCGTCGAGAAAGGTGCGGAGTTTGGCGATGGCGACGAGGAGGAACGGAATAAACAGTGCGTCGGTGACGGCCTCGGTGTTGTAGTTGAAGAAGACGGGCGCCAAGAGGAGCAGCGGCACGAGCGGGCGCACGCTGCGGGGCAGGACGCGAATCAGCATGATGCCGGTAAGGACCCACATAACCATGCAGAGTTCGGCGGTGGGGAGGTGGTGCACCCCCAGTCCCTGCACGACGGACTGGAGCCAGAGCGAGCCGGCGGGGTAGGAAAAGCGGAAAATCTGGGCAAAGTGGGTGGTGTCGGTGACACCACCGAGCGGAAAGGTGCTGAGCGACGGGCTCATTGAGGCCAGGTACGGGTTGTGGCCGTGGAGCAGCAGGTTGGTGGCGTAGTCGTTGAAGGCGCCTTCGTCGCTGGCGTAGTAGCTACCGGTGGTCAAGACGACCTGCTCAAAGAGGGCCACCGCGCCGAGGGCCGCCGCCATGGTCAGACGGGTAAACCACTCATACGCACGGCCCTGGCAGATCCACGCAGCCGGCATCGCCACGAGGCAGAGCAGCACAATCACTGGTGTCTGGATATCGAGGTAGCCGAGCTGGGCGCTATAGGACTGAATGGTGATGGTGGCGAACAGGAGGGTGAACCAACCAAAGGTCCACAGGGCACGGTCAACGGTGCTGCCTCCGAGCAGGGCCTCGGCGTCAAACGAGGCGGTGTCGCGGTGTTTCACAAGGGCTCCATGGTGAGTCGTGCGCACGGGCGCGGATAGTTCAGTCTAGGTTTTCGTAGCGTTGGCGTCGTGTTATTCCTGATAGGGGCAGGTGTCAACGAAGACGGGTTAAAGCACTACCCCCTCTCGGAAACCCGAGAGGGGGTAGGAACAGCTGCAGAAAACTGCTTAGCCCTTGACGGCCTTCTTGAAGGTCGTACCGATCGAAACCTTGGGAGCCTTCGAAGCGGCAACCTGGATTGCCTCGCCGGTCTGTGGGTTGCGGGCGGTGCGAGCCTTGCGGTCGACACGCTCGAAGGAGAGGAAGCCTGAAAGAACGATCTTCTCACCCTTCGCCACGTTCGAAACAACAACGTCCTCGAACGCACGCAGAACGTCCGTTACTACTGACTTCGAAAGTTCACTTTCGGAAGCAATTGCATCTACCAACTCGGCCTTGTTCACCGGTCGACTCCTTACTCTTCATTGAAACGGACTGGGAGGTTTCCCAATAACCGGTGCCCATCTTTGCCCAGAAGTGGCTGAATTATTGGCATTTCGGGCCTGTTTTTTGACTGATTTTGCAAAATGTCGGCATTTTCCCTGATAAACAGCGGTTAAGGGGGTGGTGTCCACCGAAAATCTCCCATTCCTGCCTACATTGGAGGCATGAATTCCTTTGATCGCCAGCACTTGACCGCCCTGCTCGCCCGTGAGCGCGCCGCCTACATCGCAGCAAATCCCCGCTCCCAGGCCCTCCACGAGGCCGCTGACCACCTCTTTGCCCGCGTGCCCATGACCTGGATGAACAAGTGGGCCGGCGGCTTCCCTCTGGGCTTCGCCGAAGCCCACGGCGCTGAGATTACCGACCTCGACGGCCACACCCTGGTGGACTTCGCCCTGGGTGACACGGGCGCGATGGCCGGCCACTCGCCCGAGCCGCTCGCTCGAGCCATGGCCGAGCGCATTGGTCGCGCCGGCGGCGTCACCACGATGCTGCCCACCGCCGACGCCGAGTGGGTGGCCGCGGAGATGGCCCGTCGGTTTGGTCTGCCCCAGTGGTCCTTCACGCTGTCGGCCACGGACGCCAACCGGTGGCTGTTGCGCCTGGTTCGTCTGGTGACGGGGCGTCCGAAGATTCTCGTCTTCTCGTATTCGTACCATGGCTCCGTCGATGAAACCTTCGTGGTGCTGGACGAGCACGGACAGCCCGCGCTGCGTCCTGGTGGCGTCGCACCGGCCTACGACCCAACCCAGACCACTCGTGTAGTCGAGTTCAACGACCTTGAAAGTCTGGCCCGCGAGCTGGCCCACGGCGACGTCGCGGCCGTCTTGACTGAGCCGGCGCTCACCAACATTGGCATCGTCTTGCCCGAACCGGGATTCCTCGAGGGTGTGCGTGATCTCTGCACCCAAACGGGCACTCTGCTTATTCTCGACGAAACGCACACGTTCTCGGCAGGACCCGGCGGCGCCACCCAGCGCTTCAATCTGCAACCCGACGCCGTCACGATTGGCAAGTCCCTTGGCGGCGGCGTCCCCTGCGGCGCCTACGGACTGAGCCAGGAGCTGGCCGATCGGGTCAAGGCCGCGGTCTCCTCTGGCGCCGACATTGTCGACGTCGGTGGCGTCGGCGGCACGTTGGCGGGTAACGCCATGAGCCTCGCGGCGATGCGGGCCGTGTTGGGCGAGGTCCTCACCGATGACGTCTTTGGGCCCATGGAAGAACTGGCGACGGCCTTCGCCGAAAGCCTGCGCGCCACGATTGCCCGCCACGACCTTCCGTGGTCGGTGAGCCAACTGGGCGCACGATGCGAGTACCGCTTCGCGTCACCGGCCCCGACAAGCGGCGGTGCCTCGGTGCGCAGTGCCGACGCCGAACTCGAGGACTACCTCCACCTCTACGGCATTAACCGTGGTGTCTTGATCACCCCGTTTCACAACATGGCCTTGATGTGCCCCGCGACCACGATGGCGCACGTCACGCAGCACCAGGTCATGTTTGACGCGGCGGTGGACGAACTTATGGGTGCCTAAGGGGAGTTCCCTAGACTGGGACTATGTCCTCCTTCGTTGATTCGGCCCAATTGCACGCCAAGGCGGGAGATGGTGGCGCCGGATGCGTCTCCTTCCGTCGCGAGGCCCACGTCGCCAAGGGTGGCCCCGATGGTGGCGACGGCGGTCGCGGGGGCTCCGTCTGGGTCGTCGCTGACCTGAATCAGGCCTCACTACTGGGCTTTCGCGACCACCCGTTCCGTCGTGCCACTGACGGGGAAAACGGCACCTCGAAGCGCCAACACGGCAAGGGCGGCCAGGACATCGTTGTGACCGTGCCCGTGGGCACGATGATCTTCTCCCAAGAGGGTGAGCTCCTCGTCGACCTCGCCGGTCCCGGTGACCGCTGGTGCGCCGCCGAAGGTGGTCTCGGGGGTCAGGGCAACAACCGCTTCTTGTCCAACAACCGCCGCGCCCCAGCCTTCGCCGAGCAGGGTGAGTTTGGCGAAGAGCGTTGGTACAACATGGAGCTCAAGCTCCAGGCGGACGTGGCCCTGATTGGATTCCCCAACGTGGGCAAGTCCACCCTGATTTCCCGTCTCTCGGCCGCGCGCCCCAAGATCGCCAACTACCCCTTCACCACGCTGGTGCCGAACCTCGGTGTCGTCCGTGTAGGTGCCCGTTCCGGTCGCCCCGGCGACGCCACGGAGTACGTCATGGCGGACATTCCCGGTTTGATTGAGGGGGCCGCCGAGGGCCGTGGCCTGGGACACGACTTCCTGCGCCACGTGGAGCGCGCCCGCGTGCTCTGCGTCATGCTGGACCTGTCGAACGTCGCTCCAGTTCCGCCGGCCGAACAGCTCGAAATTCTCCTGCGCGAGCTCGGTGACTATCAGGCCGACTTGCTCGATCGCCCCCGCTACATCGTCTGCTCGAAGGGCGACGTCGCCCACTACGAGACGGCGGGGTACCCCGTGATTTCCGCTGTCTCGAACGAGGGTATTGACGACCTCAGCAACCGCTTGGCGCAATTGGTCGTGCAGGCACGTAAGGACGAGGAAGAAAACCTGCAGCACACGGTGGTTGTGCACCGGCCGCTCCCTGACGAGATTCAGGTTGAGAAGGTGGGGGAGCGCTCGTGGGAAGTCACCGGACGCCCCGCCCTGCGCGCCGTGCGCTTCCAGGACCTCACCAACGACGAAGCTCTCGCCGAAATTGTCAAGCGACTCAAAGCCCTTGGCGTTGACCGCATGCTGAACCGCGCGGGCGTCAATGACGGTGACGTGGTGACCATTGGCACCTTGTCGTTCGAGTGGTGGCGCGACGCCGGCGGGGCCGGACTCGACCGAGGTGAACACCACCGTGCCACCCGTCGCGAACGACTTCGCCGTTCCGGACGTCTCACCCTCGACGGTGATGACGATGAGGATGATGAGTAAGACAGTCGTTGTCAAGATCGGCTCGTCGTCGGTGACGGGGCCGGAGGGGGGCGTCGACCACCAGGTGTTGGCGACCGTCGCGGCCGACGTCGCCGCCTTGCGCGCCAAGGGCTGGACCGTTGTCGTCGTTACCTCTGGCGCTATCACTGCGGGCTGGGCCGAAGTCGGCGCCGGTCAGCGCCGCCCCAGCGACTCCACGGTGTTGCAAGCCGTGTCGGCTGTCGGGCAGCCGCTGCTGATGGACGCTTGGCGCGCAGCATTTCTGGCGCACAATCTCCACGTCGGTCAGGTGTTGCTGGCCCCACTCGACTTTTCGCACCGCGGACAGTACCTGCACGCGCGACGGACGCTCGACGCTCTCGCGACCCTCGGTGTCGTGGCCATCGTGAATGAAAACGACGCCGTGGCCGACGAAGAAATTCGCTTCGGCGACAATGACCGCCTGGCGGCACTCGTGGCGAACTTGATCGCCGCCAGCCACCTGGTCTTGTTGACCGACACCCCCGGGCTCCTCACGGCCGACCCGCGCCGTGACCCCAACGCCACACTGATTGAAGAAGTGACTGCGATCGACGCCACGCTCATCGCCGCCGCGGGAGCGAGCTCCTCTGGTGTTGGTTCGGGAGGCATGGCCTCCAAGCTGGCCGCCGCCGGTATGGCGACGTGGTCGGGGGTGACCACGGTGATCGCCGCCGCCCGCGAGGATCGCCCGTTGGAACGTGCCCTTAACGAGACGGAAGTCTTTGGCACAACGTTCCTGCCCCGTGACGCCCGTCTCTCGGCACGCAAGGCCTGGATCGCCTTCGCCGTTGCGAGTGCCGGCCAGTTGGTCGTCAACGACGGCGCGGTCGATGCCCTCCAGCGTGATGGGCGCAGTCTGCTGCGGGTTGGGGTGACCGAACACCGCGGGTCCTTCGTGGACGGTGACGCCGTCGACATTGTTACCGCCACCGGCGCCGTCATTGGTAAGGGCCTCGTTCGCCTCAGCGCGAGCGAGTGGGAGAGTGGCGACGACGTGGCCATTCACCGCGACGATCTCGTCCTGCTGTAGATGTTTTGGGCCAGATTGTGGCCGTAATGACTTGACGGGTGGTACCGCCGTGACTATCGTGAAAGCGGTTACATGCACAGCGGGCATCTAGTTCCTTGGGGGGAAACGATGGCGGCGGGTGGCGGCAAACGCCCGACCCCGACAGCCGTTTCGTTGGTTTCGCTCTAGGGGAGTGGTGGCTTGGCGTGCAGTGCCCTCGGTTTGAGGGTGCACCACTTGACTCCGTCTCAGAAAGCGAAACCATGTCTCCAGCGACCAACGCCACTCCTCGTTCATTTCCTGAGGGCTTCCTCTGGGGCACGGCCACCGCGTCGTACCAAATTGAGGGTGCCGCCTTCGAAGACGGACGCATTCCGTCGATCTGGGACACCTTCAGCCGCACGCCCGGCAAGGTGCTGAACGGTGACACCGGCGACATCGCCTGCGACCACTACCACCGCGTTGACGCTGACCTGGACCTGCTCGCTGAGCTGGGAGTCGAGGCCTACCGTTTCTCAATTGCCTGGCCCCGCGTCATCACCGCTGACGGCGCCGTCAACGACAAGGGCGTCGCCTTCTACAAGAACCTCGTCGCTGGCCTCAAGGCGCGCAACATTAAGCCCGTGGTGACGCTGTACCACTGGGACCTGCCGCAGCACCTCGAAGACAACGGCGGCTGGGTCGTGCGTTCCACCGTGGACGCCTTCGAGGCGTATGTCAAGGTAGTCGTCGACGCCCTGGGCGCCGACGTGTACCAGTGGATCACGCTGAACGAGCCGTGGTGCGCTACCTGGCTCGGCTACGCCATTGGCGTCCACGCCCCCGGTCTGACCGACCTCGGCAAGGCCGTTGCGGCGCACCACCACATGATGCTCGGCCACGGTCGTGCCGTGAACGCCATCAAGGCCGTGGTGCCGGACGCGCAGGTTGGTATCACCTTGAACCTGGCCGCCCTTCGCCCCATGAGCGACAACGAAGAAGACATGGCGGCCTACCGTCGTTTCGACGGCAACCAGAACCGCATCTACCTCGACCCCCTCTTCAAGGGTTCGTACCCCCAGGACATGCTGGACCACTACGCCCCGCAAAGCCCCGGCTTCTCGGTGATCCAGGACGGCGACCTCGAGGTCATCGCGGCCCCCTGTGACTTCCTCGGCATCAACTTCTACTCACCCGGCATGATCGGCGGCAAGGGTCGCGAGGACGTTGCTCGCTCGATGGGCTACAACATCTTCCCTGGCGAGCCCAACCCCTTCGGCGACGACATGGGCGGCATTGGTCCATCGAACCCGCGCCACAAGACGACGGCCATGGGCTGGGAGATTGACGCCCGCGGACTGAACGAACTCCTGACGCGCGTGTCCAACGAGTACACCAAGCTGCCGATTGTTATTACTGAAAACGGCATGGCCTGCCACGACTACGTCAACCAGCTGGGTCAGGTGCACGACGCCGACCGCATCGAGTACATCAACCAGCACCTGTCGGCCTGCCTCGACGCCCTCGACGCGGGCGTCAACCTGGCGGGCTACTTCGTGTGGAGCTTCATGGACAACTACGAGTGGGCCCTCGGCTACGGCCGTCGCTTCGGTGTGACCTGGGTCGACTTCGACACCCAGCGCCGCATCCCCAAGGACAGCTTCTACTGGTACCAGAACGTGATTCGCACCAACGAGGTGCCCTACCTCACGCCCGACCAGCAGCACTAGGAATACCACCTCCGCACAACGCCCGCACGCCTTAGCGTGCGGGCGTTGTGCTGTCGGAAACCAATTACTCTTTAGTGATGCTTCAGGTACACGAACAGGGTCAGCGCGTCAAGGCGGCCGCACGGGCCATTGCCGAGGCGTCGAATGATGTCCGCGTGGCCGTCCTTCGTGATGTGGCCGCCGCGCTGCGTGACAGCACCGATCGTCTCCTGGCAGCTAACGCCGAGGACCTCGCCCGCTACGTCGACCAGGGAGCTGGACGCGACCGGTTGCTACTGACGCCCGAGCGCATTGCGTCGATGGCCCACGCACTCGAGGTCATCGCCGACCAGCCCGACCCCCTCTTTGAGGTCACGCACCACGACGTTCGCCCCAACGGGCTCGTCGTCGAAAAGATCCGTGTGCCACTCGGGGTCATTGGCGTGGTGTACGAAAACCGACCAAATGTCACGAGCGACGTGGCCGGTCTCTGCGTTCGCTCGGGCAACGCTGCGTTTCTCCGTGGTTCGTCTTCGGCTGCCGCGTCGAACACGGTGATCGAGTCGCTTTGGCACGACGCGTTGATTGCCAACGGTCTCCCCGCTGACATCGTCACCCTGGTGCAGGACACCTCACACGACGCCGTAGTGACTTTCATGCAGCTGACCGATGTGCTCGACTGTCTGATTCCCCGAGGTGGCCCCAGTTTGATTGCCGCGATGCGCGAGCACGCTCGTGTCCCCTTCGTTCTTGACGGTGACGGCAACTGCCACGTCTACGTCGACGCCGAGGCCGACATCGACATGGCCGTCGCCATTGTGGCGAACGCCAAGACCTCGCGACCGGGAGTGTGTAACGCGGCCGAAACCGTCTTGGTGCACGAAGCCGTCGCCCCGGCCTTTTTCGCCGCAGCGGACACCGCTCTGGTGGCGGTCGAAGTGCGTGGCGACGAGACAGTCTGCGAGCTGTTGCCCCGAGCGGTACCCGCGACGGAGGAAGACTTCGAACGGGAATTTTTGGACTTGGTCCTGGCCGCCAAGGTTGTTTCGTCGCTCGATGCCGCGATTGATCATGTCGCCACCTACGGCACTGGTCACTCGGAAGCAATCGTGACGAGGAACCCGGCCACCGCGGAGGCCTGGATTCGTCGTGTTGATGCGGCCGCGGTGCTGGTGAACGCCTCCACTCGTTTCATTGACGGTGGGGAGCTGGGCCTCGGCGGCGAGGTGGGCATCTCGACACAGAAGCTCCACGCCCGTGGTCCGATGGGCCTGAAGGAACTGACGTGTCTCAAGTGGACCGTTCGTGGTGAAGGGCAGGTGCGATGAGTCTCGATCCCCGTGAAGAGTTGGCCCGGCGTCTCGGGCTCGCGGCGGCGCCGCAGCCCCGCTTCGACTCGCCAGCCCAGATCACTGAGTTGCTGGCGGCCCACGACTACTTGAGCAGTGCGGACAGTGCCGCGGTGACGTTCCTCGCCGATCGTTTGGCCAAGCCCCTTTTGATCGAGGGTCCGGCCGGCACCGGCAAGACCGCCTTGGCGAAGGCGGTGGCCGAGGCGACCGGGGCTCGGTTGATTCGTCTGCAGTGCTACGAAGGGCTGGACGAAGCCAAGGCCCTCTACGAGTGGAACTACCGCAAGCAGTTGCTGCGTATTCAGGCCAGTGGCGGTGACAATGGCGCGTCGTGGCACGAACTGGAATCAGACATTTTCGCCGAGGAGTTCCTGCTGACCCGACCACTGCTGGAGGCCATTCGCTCCAGGGAGCCGGTGGTGTTGTTAATTGACGAGATCGACCGCGTCGAGCTCGAAACGGAAGCCCTCCTGTTGGAAATTCTCTCGGAGTACCAGGTGTCGATTCCGGAGCTGGGCACCGTCAAGGCCACCCAGATCCCCATGGTCTTTCTCACCTCGAACAACACGCGCGAACTCTCCGAAGCACTCAAGCGTCGCTGCCTCTACCTGTTCCTCGATTACCCCGATGTCCAACGTGAGCGTGACATCATCGTGTCGCGCGTGCCCGGCATTTCGGCGGTGCTGGCCGAGCACATCGCTCGCGTGGTGGCCTCGCTGCGTCAGATGGACCTCAAGAAGGCGCCCTCGGTCTCTGAGACGCTTGACTGGGCGCGCACCCTCGTGCTCCTGGGCCGGAGTGAACTCGACGACGATTTCGTGCGCGACTCGTTGCACCTGCTCTTGAAGTACCAGGGCGACCTCGAAAAGGCGCGACGCGAACTAGACCGATCGAACGGTGCTTGACCTTCTCAGTGGGTTCGTCACCGAGCTGCGCACCGCGGGGCTCCCGGTTTCGGTGGGGGAGCACGTCGACGCGGCGCGTGCGGTCGGCACGATTGACCTAAGCGACCGCGAACTCCTACGGGCCTCGCTGGCTGCCTCGTTGGTGAAGCGGGCGGACTACCAGGAGACATTTGAGCGAACCTTCGCTCTGTACTTTGGCGACCGGCACCTTAACGAGGCGACCATCGCCGCACTGGTCGCCGATAATCCTGAGTTGGCGACGACGCCGACCGACAACACACCGGCTCGCCCCACGCCGTCGGGGAGCGAAGTCGCCGAGCAACTTCTCGAGGCCCTCCTAGCCGACAACAAGCGCTCACTGGCCGAGATGGCGGCGTTGGCCGTTGACCGCTACGCGGGCATCGAAGCGGGACGCCCCGTCGGCGCCTCGTACTACCTCTATCGAACGATGCGGCAGCTCAATCTCGAGCAGATTGAGGAGACCCTCGCCGAGCGATCGTTTGACCCCAGCGTCCCCTTTGGGGAGCGATTAGCCAAGGAGAGTGCTGCGGCCAAGATCGACGACTTCAAGCAGATGCTCGAAGAGGACATCATCGAACGCCTCGTCGACGACCGCGGGGTGGAAGCGATGGCCGAAGCAACGCGTAAGCGCTTGCTCGAGGATATTGACGTCATGCAGGCCAATCGTGACGAACTTGTGGCGCTGGAAAAGGCTCTCGTGCCACTGGGGCGTAAGTTAGCGGCACGACTCGCACAAAAGCGCCGCCGCCGACGTCGGGGTGTGGTTGATATTCGTCGAACAATTCGCGAGTCGCTCTCCACCGGTGGGGTGCCACTCGACATACGCTTTCGCCCACCGCACCCGAGCAAGCCCGAGATTGTCGTGCTGGCGGACATGTCGGGGTCCGTGGCCTCGTTTGCGCGGTTTACGTTGTTGCTAGTCCACGCACTCAGTGGTGAGTTTTCCAAAGTGCGCAGCTTCGTCTTCGTTGACGGTGTCGATGAGGTGACCGCGCTGTTCGAGGAATGCACCGATCCTGCCGAAGCCGCCGACCGTATTGCTGCGGAAGCGAACATGGTTGCCGATGACGGTCACTCCAACTACGGCCAGGTCTTTAGCTCGTTTGTCGCGGCACACCTCTCGTCTCTGAACCCTCGATCAACGGTCTTGATTCTCGGTGACGCCCGCAGCAACTATCACCCCGCTCGGGTGGACGCGTTGGCGGCCATTCGTCGGCGCGTAAAGAAGATGTACTGGCTCAACCCCGAGCCCCAGTCCTACTGGTTCAGCGGGGACTCGGTGCTCGGCGAGTACGCCCCGTACTGTGAAGAAGTGGTGGAGTGCCGGACCCTCCGGCAGCTCGAAGCATTCGTGATGGGATTGCCGTAAATGTCTATTGAACCTCCCGCTGGCTTTCGCTCGAGTGGCACCGCCCCGGCGGGCACCCGACTGGTGCTCATTCGCCACGGTGAAGCGCACTGCAACGTGCAGGGGCGCGTGGGCGGCGCGGTGGGCTGCACCGGTTTGACCGAACGCGGTCGCGCCCAGGCCGCGGCGTTGCGCGATCGGCTCGAGCGCACTCGCGAGTTCGATGGGGCGCAGGCGCTGTACTCGTCAACATTGCCGCGGGCCATCGAAACCCTCGACATCCTGCTGCCGGGGTTGCCCGCACTCACCCCAGAGGCTGATTGCTCGCTGTGTGAAATGCACCCCGGTGCGGCCGACGGCCTGACCTGGGACGAGATGATTGGAACCTACGGACCGGTGGACTGGGACGTCGACCCCGAGCAGCCACTGTCGCCGGGTGGTGAGTCCTGGGTCTCGATGTATGACCGCGTTGTTGCGGCGCTTACGGCCGTAGCCGGGCGCCACCCGGGTCAATTAGTGGTCGTGGCGACCCACGGGGGCGTCATTGAGCAGGCGATGAAGTGGGTGCAAGGAAGCGCACCGGCAACGAGATTGCAGTTGCGCACGGAACACTGCTCGATGACGGAACTAGAGATCGAGAACGGGGTCCCGCGACTCCTGCGCTACAACGACCGCGCACCGTTCGTCGCGCGCTGAAGGAACTCCGCCACACGGAAGGCCATGTCGAGACCCTGAGTTGCGTTGAGACGAGGGTCGCAGATTGAGGTGTAGTTGGTGTCGAGGTCGCTCTCGCTCACGGCGGCACCACCACCGAGGCATTCGGTGACGTCATCACCGGTGAGCTCAACGTGCAGGCCACCGGGCCAGGTACCCAGGCTCTGGTGCACGGCGAAGTACTGCGCCACTTCGCTCAAGATGTCGTCGAATCGACGCGTCTTCTGACCACCGCTGGCCTTGAAGGTGTTGCCGTGCATGGGGTCACACGACCACAACACAGCGGCACCATCTTCGCGCAGCGCCTCGACAAGTGGGGGCAACAGGTCCGAGACCTTGTCGCGACCCATGCGCGAGATGAGGGTGAGTCGACCCGGCTCGTTGTCGGGGTTGAGGGCCGCAACGAGTGCGCGCAGCCCCTCGACCGTCGTTGAAGGACCAACCTTGAGCCCAATCGGGTTGGCGACGCCGCGGAGGAACTCCACGTGGGCGCCGTCGAGCTGACGGGTACGGTCGCCGATCCACAGCATGTGAGCGGAGCAGTCGTAGTAGTCACCCGAGAGCGAGTCCTGACGGGTCAGGGCCTGCTCGTAGGGGAGGATGAGGGCTTCGTGACTGGTGTAAAAGTCGACACCCTGCAGGGCGTGGTCGTCCGCTAGGTCGATGCCGCACGAGCGCATGAACGTCAGCGCCCGGTCGATGTCGTCAGCGAGGAGTTCGTAGCGCTTGCCCTCGGGGGAGTTCGTCACGAACTCCTGATTCCACGCGTGGACACGGGTGAGTGACGCAAAGCCACCGGTGGTGAAGGCCCGCAGGAGGTTGAGGGTGGCCACACTCTGGTTGTAGGCGGCGAGCAAGCGATCGGGGTTAGGGCGACGGGCCTCTGGCGTAAAGGCCTCGTCATTGATGATGTGACCACGGAAGGCCTCGAGGCGAACGCCATCACGCTCTTCGTACATATCCGAACGGGGCTTGGCGAACTGACCGGCGATGCGACCGACTTTGACGACAGGAACGCCTCCGGCGTAGGTCAAGGCGACGGCCATCTGCAAGATGACCTTCAGCTTGTCGCGAATAAAGTCGGCAGCGCCTTCGTTGAAGTTCTCGGCGCAGTCACCAGCCTGCAGGAGGAAGCCACGTCCGGCGGCGACATCAGCGAGCTGGCTCTTGAGGCGACGGGCCTCACCGGCAAATACCAGTGGTGGCTTGGCGCGCAAGTCACTCTCCACGCGCTCGAGGTGCTCCTCGTCGGGCCACAGAGGGCTCTGGGCGACCGGAAAGGATCGCCAGGAGTCGGGACGCCACGTCGAATTCGCACTCATAAGACAACTTTAGTTGGCTCGGAGCACCCACCTCTTCGCCCTAGGCTGACAGCCATGGCGCGACTTCGACGTGGTCTCTTCGGTGGGACCTTCGATCCTCCCCACGTCGGGCACGTGGCCGCGGTGCGGGCGGCGATTGCCAGCGGCCGATTCGACATCATTGAAGTCGTCGTGGCCGGCGATCCGTACACCAAGACGGGGGAGCGCGACGTTCGTCCCGCTGCCGAGCGCTTAGCGATGGCCCAGTCGGCCTTCGCCGACAACGAGATGGTGCACGTGTCGGATGTGGAGGTGCTTCGAGAAGGGCCGTCGTACACCATCGACACCGTCCGTCACTTTCTGGCTGACTCTCTCAGTGTCGACGTGCTCGTTGGCGCCGACGTGGCCGCGACGATGGCCACCTGGCACGACGCCGAGGCGCTGGCCGACCTCGTCAAGGTTGGCGTCTTTCCGCGACCGGGGACACCGATGACTTTTCCAAACGGATTCGTCTGTTACGAAATCGCGATGACGCCCGTGGATCTGTCATCAACTGCCGTGCGATCCCTCGACGCTGACGTCGACGCGGACGCGGTGCCGGCACAAATTATTCCCTTTCTCGTGCCGCCGGCGGAGTAAAGTCGGTGGTAATGGCTGTTCGTTCGTTCGACAATTCTGACTCGCGACCCTTCTTGTCGCTGGTCGAACCAGCGCCCCTGTCGCGTTTGGAGATTCGTCGCAACCGCCAACGCGCTGCTGTCACCGCCCTCGTCGGCCTCACGGTGCCGTTCGTGCTTGCCGTGATTCTTCTTGGAGTGGGCCACTGAGCGAGCTCGCCATGTGGAACGGCGCCGACCGTGGTCCACAGTCCTTCTACGTCGCCTCGCTGCTTGACGCCGCCATTACGGGCGCGCTCGAAAAACTCGGTGGTGACACCGTCGTGCTGGATCTTCGCGATCTGCAGGAGTCCCTCGACGCACTCGTGGTGACCTCGGGTCGCAATGACCGCCAGGTGCGCGCCATCGCCGACGAAATTGAACGTCAGGTGGAGATTGCGCTCGACGTCAAGCCGGCGCGTGTTGAAGGGCTGACGGCCGCCGAATGGGTGGCGCTCGACTACGGCGACGTTATCGTCCACGTCTTTCACGACGCCGCCCGTGAGTACTACGACCTCGAACACCTGTGGAGCGCGGCGCCGGCCTACCGACCCGACGCGCACTAAGTCGTCGTGACCAAGTTCGACGACACTGGCGCCATAGACCTTGAGGTCGTCCGCCGCCGATTCCGGCTTGATGAGTACGTGGCGTCACTGCGTGCCCGCAATCGTGCCCGTACTACGGTGACGGCCTACGAGAGCGATGTCCGCGACTTCGCCCTCTGGGCAACCGCCCGAGAGGTTCTCGACCCCGAAAACGTGACCAAGCGATTGCTGCGCGACTATTTGGTCATGATGCACACTCGCGGTGACGAACGATCCTCGATTGCCCGACGCCGTGCGGCGCTGCGCGCGTACTTCGTCTGGTTGCAAGAGCGTGGGGTGATTGACGCCAGTCCGGCCGCGCGCCTCTCGGCTCCCAAGCCCCACGAGGTCTTGCCGACGGTGGTGGGCCGTGAGCAGCTCGACAATCTGCTGGACGCCGATTGGGGCGATGACGTGTGGGCCCTGCGAGACCGGGCTGTCTGCGAGGTGCTCTACGGGGCGGGACTGCGCGTGTCGGAGCTCTGCGGGCTGACCCTTTCGGCGGTGGAATGGCGAACCGGCCTGCTGCGCGTCTTGGGCAAGGGCAATAAGGAGCGCGTCGTGCCGCTCCACGCGCAAGGTCTTGAAGCCCTGCAGCGCTGGCGGGACCAGGGGCGTCCACAGGTGCTGGGTTCGAAAGTGCCAGTCGACACGCTGTTCGTCAATCGCCGCGGCGGACCGCTTACGCCCCGCGATGTCCGTCGCCTGCTGGACAAGCGGGTGGGGCTCGGGCACGTGCACCCGCACGCCTTGCGCCACACCTTCGCCACCCACCTCCTCGAAGGCGGGGCGGATTTACGAGTCGTGCAGGAGTTGCTTGGTCACGAGAGCCTCACGACCACCCAGCTCTACACCCACGTTTCGAAGTCACGTTTGCAGGCAATTCACCGGCAAACGCACCCACGGGGCTAGCGCGACCGCTCGTTCGGATAAGATAGACGGGCTCTCCCACGGTGGGGGAGTCGAATACACCACGCCGTTAGGTACGGTCGCCGCTTGCGGTGCGCGTCGTGGTTGATCAACCGAACAGAAAAGGAATCTGCACATGGCGCTCGTCACTCTGCAAGAACTGCTTGACTCCGGTGTCCACTTTGGTCACCAGACCCGTCGTTGGAACCCCAAGATGCGTCGTTTCATCCTGGGTGAGCGCAACGGCATCTACCTCGTCGACCTCCGTAAGACCCTCTCGGGCATCGAGTCGGCCTACACCTACGTCCGTGACCTCGCGGCCAAGGACGGCATCATCTTGTTCGTCTCCACCAAGAAGCAGACCCAGGGTCCCGTCAAGGACTACGCCGAGGCCTGCGGCATGCCCTACGTCAACCAGCGTTGGCTCGGTGGCATGCTCACCAACTTCTCCACCGTCTCTGGTCGTGTCAAGCGCATGAAGGAACTGCGCGTGATGCAGGCCAATGGCGACTTCGAGGGCATGCCCAAGCGCGAAGCACTGCGCCACAGCCGTGAGCTCGAAAAGCTGGACCGCAACTTGAGCGGTATTGCCAACCTGGACCGCGTTCCCGACGCCATCTTCGTGGTTGACACGAAGAAGGAGCACATCGCCGTGACCGAGGCCCGCAAGCTCGGCCTCCCCGTCGTGGCCGTGGTGGACACCAACTGTGACCCCGACGTTATTGACTACGTCATCCCCGGCAACGACGACGCCATCCGTTCGGTGGGACTCCTGTCGCGCCTGATCGCTGACGCCGTGACCGAGGGTCGCTACATCCGCCAGAACCGCCCGAAGAACGTCGTTTCGGCCTAGTCGCCGAACTAACTTTCGTACAAGAAGGAGAACCCCCATGACGATTACCGCTAAGGACGTAATGACGCTGCGCCAGGCAACTGGTGTTGGTCTGATGGACGCCAAGAAGGCCCTCGAAGCCAACGACGGCAACATGGAAGCCGCAACCCAGTGGCTCCGCGTACAGGGACTTGCCTCGGCCGCCAAGCGCGCCGACCGCGAGGCCGGTGACGGCGCTGTCGCTGTCGTGCGCCAGGGCAACGTGGCCGCCATTGTCGAGCTGCGCTGCGAGACCGACTTCGTCGCGAAGTCCGAGCAGTTCACCGCTTTGGTGGACGACATCGCCGCTCGCGTGGCCGCTGAGGGCACCGACGCCGTTGCTGCCTTCCAGGGCGACATCGAAACGATGCTGACCACGCTGAAGGAGAACATCTCCATCGGCCGCGTTTACCGCCTCGAAGCCGGTGAGGGCGAAGTGGTCGACACCTACATCCACCACCAGTCGGGCCGTGGCGTCAACGCCGTGGCCGTGGTGCTCAAGGGTGGCAGCGAAGAGATCGCGCACGACATTGCCGTGCACATCGCATTCGCCAAGCCCGGCTACCTCAACCGTGAGGACGTTCCCGCGGACGAGGTCGAGGCCGAGCGCCAGACCGTGACCGAGATTTCGTTGAACGAGGGCAAGCCCGAAGCCGCGCTGCCCAAGATCATCGAGGGTCGCCTCAACGGCTGGTTCAAGGAGCGCGTGCTCAACGAGCAGGCCTACGTCAAGGACGAGAAGCAGTCCGTCGCACAGTTCCTGGGATCGGCGAGCATTACCGCCTTCGCCCAGGTCGTGATTGGTCAATAACGCCATGCGTCGCGTGGTCTTGAAGCTCTCCGGCGAGGCGTTGGCCTCGTCGGCGAGCGACCAGACTATTGACGCGAATACCGTCGACTTTCTGGCGACGGAAATCACTGACGCCATGAACCGCGGGGGCCTCGAGCTCGCCGTGGTCGTGGGCGGTGGCAACATCTGGCGTGGCGCCACGGGCGCCATGGCCGGCATGAACCGGGCGTCATCCGACCTCATGGGAATGCTCGGCACCGTCATCAACGCCCTGGCCCTGCAGGACGCCATTGAGTCACACGGCCGCGAGGTCCGCGTGATGTCCGCGATCAACATGGACCAGGTTGCTGAGCCCTACATTCGTCGTCGCGCCGTGCGCCACCTGGAAAAGGGTCGCGTGGTGGTGTTTGCCGCCGGTATGGGAAATCCGTACTTCACGACGGACACCCCCGCTGCACAGCGCGCCGCGGAGATCGAAGCCGACATTGTGCTCAAGGGCACCCACGGCGGCGTCGATGGTGTGTACCACGAAGACCCTCGCAAGAACCCCAACGCCGTCAAGTACGACGAAGTCTCGTTTGACGAAGTCATCGCTAAGGACCTTCGGGTCATGGACATGACGGCGATTACGTTTTGCAAAGACAACCACCTGCCGCTTCGGGTCTTTGACCTGATGTTGCCGGGCAACTTAGGACGCGCACTCGACGGCCACGCCGTGGGTACGCTGGTGAAATAATGGAAAACGAAGAACTCGTCGAACTGGCCATGGAGGATGCGCGCGAGCGCATGCAGAAGGCTATCGACCACCTCAAGGTCGAATTCGCGAACGTTCGCACCGGCCGCGCCTCGTCGGCGCTGGTGGAGAACCTGTTGGTTGATTACTACGGTGCGGAAACCCCACTGAAGCAGTTGGCGAACTTCTCCGTCCCCGAGCCCCGCCTGCTCGTCGTCTCACCCTTCGACAAGGGCGCGATGAACGCCATTGAAAAGGCCATCTCGAACGCCGACCTGGGGCTCAACCCATCGAACGACGGTGTCATTATCCGCTTGGCTTTCCCCGCTCTGACCGAAGAGCGCCGCAAGAGTTTCGTGAAGATCGTCAAGGCCAAGGCCGAAGAGGGCAAGATTGCGTTGCGCGGCGTTCGTCGCCACGCGCGCCAGGAACTCGAAACCCTTGAGAAGGACCACGGTCTTTCCAAGGACGACGTCGAGCGTCTCGAGAAGGTGCTCGACAAGATGACGGCGGACGAAGTTGCCGTGGTCGACCAGTTGCTCGCCGCGAAGGAACAAGAGCTCCTTGAGGTCTGAGGACGCCTTCGGCGACGACCTGACCGGCGAGGTCCCGGTAGTGAGTCCCAGCGACTCACGCGTGACCATCTCTGGAGCCGACCTCGCGAGCGAGCTCGTGGATGGTCCACTGGTGGACCCCGTGACGCAGCTGCCCCACTGGACCGAAGCCCCGACGGGACAGGTGCCGATTGTGGTGGCTCGCGAGGCTGCCGAAGGCGACGACCCCTGGGCCGCAATCCCAGCACCGGCGTGGCGTGAAGGTGAAGCCGACTGGGTAGCCCACGAGGATCAGTTCGACGCCAGCCTCCTCGCCACTGACGCGAAGCCCGACTCGAGCTGGAGCATTGCGACCCCTGACGTCGAGGCCGAAGCGATTTTGGACGAGACGCCCCGCCCCGAACCGCAGCGCGAGTTCCGTACGCGCCGCGTCCGCAACATCGATCCGTTGGCCGGACGTGCCGCCCGCAAGTCAGCACGCTCGGTCTCAACGGCCACGGTGACCGGTCTCATCATGGGTGCCGTTGCCCTGGTGCTGTTCGACATTGGCCGCCTCCCGGTGCTCGCCGTGGTGCTGACTGCCCTCGCCCTCGCTGCCGGTGAGGCCTACGCCGCCTACCGATCAGTCGGAGCGCACCCAGCCACGATTTTGGGCATTGCGGGAACCGTGCTCGTTGGCCTGTGTGCCTACCAGAGCGGCCCCGGTGCCATTGGCGTCGTGTCCGTGCTGATGTTGATGTTTGGCTTTGTGTGGTATCTCAACGCCGAGCGTCAAATTGACGTGATGGACGGTCTGGGCGCCACGATTTTCGTCTACGTTTGGGTCGGCGTGTTCGGCTCCTACGGTGCACTGCTGTTGTCACCCCACACCTTCGCCAATGGCCACGGCGTGACCATCACGCTTGGTGTTGTCGTGCTGACGGCGGCGAACGACTCGGGCGCACTGTTTATTGGCCGGGCGTTCGGTAAGCGCCCATTGAACCAGACGTTGTCGCCGAACAAGACCATCGAGGGAACCCTCGGCGGCACCTTGTGCTCACTGGTGGCGGGCGCCATCATTCTGCCCTTCATGAGTCCGTGGTCATTCGGGCACGGCGTACTCATGGCACTGGCATTGTCCGTTGTGGTGCCGATGGGCGACCTCTTTGAGTCGATGGTCAAGCGCACGCTCGGCGTGAAGGACATTGGTCACCTCTTGCCGGGCCACGGGGGAGTGCTGGACCGAATTGACGGCCTCCTCTTCGCGCTGCCTACGGCCTACTACCTCGCACTCGTCTTCAAGCTGGGCTAGTCGTGTCGTCACCTCGTCGTGTGGCGATCATGGGAGTGACGGGGTCGATTGGCACCCAGGCGCTCGATGTTCTTCGTGCCGCCGGTGAGGCATTCACTCTCGTCGCGGTCAGCGCCGGACGCGCTTCGGATGAACTCATGGCCATCGTGCGCGACTTTGCCGTGCCGCGAGTCGGTGTCGCCACCGAACACGACGCCGCAACGTTACGCGCGGCGCTGCCGGGGGTGGACGTCCTCGCTGGCCCCGAAGGACTGGACGAGTTGTCGCGAGACGCCGATGTCGTGATCAACGCGGTGGTGGGTTTCGCTGGCCTCCCGGTCACGTTGGCCGCGCTGGAAGCGGGCACGACCCTGGCGCTCGCGAATAAGGAATCGCTCATCGCGGCCGCTCCGCTCGTGCTGGCCGCCCAACAACGCGGTGGCGGCGTACTGGTACCGGTCGATTCCGAGCACTGCGCCATTCACCAGTGCCTGGCGAGTTCGACCGAGGTGGGACACCCCGACGTGCGCCGTCTGATCCTGACGGCATCGGGTGGACCGTTCCGCTCGCACACCGCAGAGCAGCTCGCCGCAGTGACCCGCGACGAGGCGCTTCGTCACCCCACGTGGTCGATGGGGCCGAAGATCACCATTGACTCCTCGACACTGATGAACAAGGGTCTCGAAGTCCTCGAAGCCTCGGCCCTGTTTGGCGTGGAGGTCGATCGCATCGACGTCGTGGTGCACCCGCAGTCGGTGGTGCACTCAATGGTGGAATACGTCGACGGCTCCGTGCTGGCCCAGCTCTCCCAGCCCGACATGCGCCTGCCTATTGCCTACTGTCTGGGATGGCCGCAACGACTGCCGCAGGGCTGGGGTCGGCTCGACTTCACGCAGGCCCTCTCACTGGACTTCAGCGCGCCCGATCGTGAGAAGTTCCCGGCCCTCGACCTGGCCTACGCCACAGCCCGCCGTGGCGGTGCGGCGCCCGCGTGGCTGTCAGCCGCGAACGAAGTGGCCGTCGCGGCCTTTCTCGCCGATTCGATTTCGTGGTCAGACATCGTCGCGGTGGTCGCCCGCACCATGGACGCCTATGTGGATGTCCAGCTCGATGACGTGGCGACCTTGCTCGAACAGGACGCGAAGGCTCGAGAAGTCGCGCACGGTACGCTCAAGGCGTGACCACCCCCACGCGACACTCCCTCGTCGGACTTCTTCTCGGAACCATCCTTCTCGTTGGGGGATTGACCGCGCTGGCGGGATGGGCATTGCCCGTCGTGGTAGCCAGCGTGCTGTTCATGGTGATGGTCCACGAGTTCGGCCACTACATCACGGCCAAGCGATCGGGGATGCTCGTCACCGACTTCTTCGTGGGCTTCGGACCGGTCTTGTGGTCGACCCAGCGAGGCGAGACGCGCTACGGCATTCGGGCACTCCCGCTCGGCGGCTACGTCAAGGTGCCCGGCATGACCTGGACCGACACCATCGACCCGGCCCTCGAACAGCGCACCTACCGTTCCGCGTCCTATCCCCGCAAAGTGATCTTCGCATCGGCTGGCTCCTTTATGCACCTGGTGATGGCGTTGCTATTGGCGTGGTCGGCACTGGTCTTCTTTGGCACCACCAACACCAAGGATGTCGGCGTCGCCGGTCTCGAAGTGTGGAGTGGTCACACGCTCACGCCGGCCGAGCGCGCCGGCTTCAAGCTCAACGATCGCATCGTGTCGATTGACGGGCACTCGGTCACCTCCGAATCGGCGATGATTGCGTTGGTTCGTTCCAGCGTGGGGCGCTCACTGACCATCGAGGTGTTGCGCAATGGCCGCGAACTCAACCTGCACGCCACCCCGGTCGACGGCCGTCACATTCTCGTCAACGGCGCACCACTCGCCACGGGCGTCACCCCACAAGGATTCCTGGGCATTGAGTTAGGGCCCCAAGTCGTCAAGGACAGCCCGTTGCAGGCAGTCGGCGGCTCGTTTTCGCTGGTGGGATCGACGCTGACGGCGGCGCTGCAGGCCGTGGTGCACGTATTCTCGCCGAGCGAAGTGTCGAGCTTGGTCCACCAGGTGACGTCGAAGTCCTACGCGAGTAATCCGAGTACCCAGCTCTCGCGCCCCGAGTCGATTGTGGGCGTCATTCGCATCGCGTCGCAGGCCGCCCAGACCAACCGCGATGCCTTGCTGCTGATCTTGATGAACCTGAACGTCTTCGTGGGACTGCTCAACATGTTCCCGATGCTGCCGCTCGACGGGGGCTACGTGGCCATCGCGACCTACGAGCGCCTGCGTCGACGTGGGGGAGAGGCCTACCGCGCCAACGTCGCCAAGCTGACACCGCTGGCCCTCGCGGTCGTGACCGTGTTGGGACTGCTGTTTCTCGTCACGCTCTACCTCGACCTCGTCGACCCGATTACTAACCCGTTCCGCTAAAGCGCACCGCTTCGCGCGGAAGCAGGCAGAATGGATGGCATGGACGTAACCGCCACCCAACTGACCCCCCGCAAGAAAACCCGTCAAATTTCGGTGGGCTCCGTCAAGGTCGGTGGTGACGCCCCCATCTCGGTCCAGTCAATGACGACGACCAAGACGGCCAACGTTGAGGCCACGCTGGAGCAGATTTACTCACTGGCCGGTGCTGGTGCCGACATCGTGCGTTGCACCTGCAACGACCAGGCGGCTGCCGAAGGCCTCGCCCAAATCATTCCGCGCTCACCGGTGCCCATCGTCGCGGACATTCACTTCCACGTCGAGATGGCCCTCGCCGCCCTCGAGGCTGGCGTTCACGGCCTGCGTCTCAATCCCGGTAATTTGCGCAAGCCCGAAGAGATCAAGCTGGTCGCGCGAGAGGCCAAGGACCGCGGCGTACCGATTCGCATTGGTGTGAATGCCGGTTCTCTGCACCCCGACATCTACGAGCGCTTTGGTGGCGCGACGCCCGAAGCCCTCGTTGAGTCAGCTCGCCTCGAGTTGGCCTACTTCCAAGAGGTCGACTTCGACGACGTCAAGATCTCGGTCAAGGCCTCCTCGGTGGCCACCATGATCGCCGCCTACCGACTGGCCTCGGAAACCTTTGACTACCCCCTGCACCTTGGTGTCACCGAGGCGGGGCCGCTGCCCGGCGGCTTGCTCAAGGGCACCGCCGGTATCGGCACGTTGCTCGCCGAAGGAATTGGTGACACGCTGCGCTACTCGCTGACCGCCGACCCCGTCGAAGAGGCTCGTGCGGGTCGTACCCTGCTCGAAGTGCTGGGTCTGCGTGAACGCAAGGGCCTCGACTTGATCGCCTGCCCCAGCTGTGGTCGCGCTGAGGTTGACGTCATTGCCGTCGCCACTGCGGCCCAGGCGGCCTTGACCGCACTGGAGCTGCCAATTCAGGTGGCAGTGATGGGCTGTGTCGTCAACGGCCCCGGCGAGGCTCGCCACGCTGACCTCGGCATTGCCGCGGGGAAGAAGCGCGGCCACTTGTTCATTCAGGGGCAGATCGTTCGCGTGGTGCCCGAAGACGAAATGGTCGAGGCCCTCGTCGAAGAAGCCAAGAAGATCGTGGAGCAGGGCGTGGCCGCCCGACTGGCCGCCCGTGACGTTACGGCTGAGGCCGAAGCCCAGGCCGACCGCGCCGCGCTGCTGGAAGACAAGGGCGACGACGCGAACAACGCCGCCGTCGTTATTGACCGCATTCGCCGCCGCGGCGAGTGACCTTCTAGGCTAAAGACTCGTTTCTAAAGGAGCATTGTGGCGACCCCTGGTGTGCTGACCCCCCAAAGTGAAGATTTCCCGAAGTGGTACCAGGACGTGGTGGCCAAGGCCGAAATGGCCGACAACGGCCCCGTCCGCGGCACCATGGTTATCCGCCCCTACGGCTACGCCATCTGGGAGCGCATGGTCGCCGAAGTTGACGCTCGCATCAAGCGCGCCGGTGCCGACAACGCCTACTTCCCGTTGTTCATTCCCCAGAGCTACCTCGCCAAAGAGGCCGAGCACGTCGAGGGCTTCAGCCCCGAGCTCGCCGTGGTGACCGTCGCCGGTGGGGAAGAGCTGGCCGAACCCATCGTGGTCCGCCCCACCTCGGAGACCGTTATTGGTGAGTACATGGCCAAGTGGGTGCAGAGTCACCGTGACCTGCCCCTGTTGCTCAACCAGTGGGCCAACGTGGTCCGCTGGGAGATGCGACCTCGCTTGTTCTTGCGCTCCTCGGAGTTCCTCTGGCAGGAGGGCCACACGGCCCACGCCTCGGCCGCGGACGCCTCGGCCTACGCACTCAAGATCCACACCGAGGTCTACAACGACTTCCTCGCCAAGGTGCTCGCTATCCCGACGTTCCTCGGCATCAAGCCGCCTAGTGAGCGTTTCGCGGGTGCCACCAACACCATGACCTGCGAGGGCATGATGAAGGACGGCAAGGCCCTGCAGATGGCCACGAGCCACGAGCTGGGTCAGAACTTCGCCAAGGCCTTCGATATCGTCTTCCAGAACGAGGAGGGCCAATCGGCCCACTGCTACACCACCTCGTGGGGATCCTCGACGCGCATGGTCGGTGGCCTCATCATGGCCCACGGCGACGACAACGGCCTGGTGCTCCCACCACTGATTGCGCCAACCCAGGTCATCGTGTTGCCCGTGCGCGATGGCGACGCGGCCGTTGACGCGGCCGTGGCCTCGCTCCACGATGCACTACTGGCGGCCGATGTTCGCACCCGTGTTGACAACGGCCGTGGTTCGTTTGGCCGCCGCCTCACCGACTGGGAGATCAAGGGGGTGCCGCTTCGCCTCGAAGTTGGCCCCCGCGACCTCGCCGAAGGCAAGGTCACCCTGGTGCGTCGTGACACCAACGAGAAGATTTCGCTGGGCCTTGACGAGGTCGTAGCCCGGACCCAGAACCTGCTGGCCGAGATTCAGACCAGCCTCTACGAGGCCGCACTGGACCGCCGCCAGGCCCTGACTGTCAGCGTGTCAACGGTGGAAGAAGCCATTGCCGCGGCCCAGACGGGCTTTGCTCGCCTGCCGTGGGACCTGGTCACGCCGGAGATTGAAAAGCAGCTCAAGGGTGAGGCGCTGACGGTGCGTTGTCTGCAGCGCGCCGACGGCTCGATCCCGGCTGACGAGTCCGAAGACGGCCTCATCTGCATCATCGCACGTTCGTACTAGGCGCGTTTTCCCTCATCATGAGGGGTCTGTAGTGGGCGAGTGGTGCGTGCAACGGTTGATGACGCCCAAAGAGACTGCTAACATAGAAGCCGACAGTCCGCATGTGGACGTTTGGACTCGTTTAAGCGCGGGCCTTGGGCCCGCGCTTTTTCATTTCCACACGTGCGGCGCAGAGAAAGGAGTGGAACCATGGACCTCGAGACACCAGTGCGTTCACTCCTATCCTCCCTTGATTTGGAGCTCTACGACCTCGAATTCACTGCCGGGACCCTGAACGTCATTGTGACCAAGGCCGGCGGGGTAGACCTCGACTCCTTGACCAAGGCCAATCGCACCATTGGTGAGTGGCTGGACCTCAACGACCCCATTCCGGGACACTTCACGCTGGACGTGTCGAGCCCCGGCTTGGAGCGTAAACTGCGTACCGCCAATCACTTCCGCTCGGCCATTGGTCAGTTGGTCACCCTGCGCGAGCTCCGCGAAGGTGACAAGACGCGCCGCCTCGAAGGCATCGTGACCGCCGTTTCCGACACCGTCGTGTCGCTGGACGAGGCCGAACTGGGCCCCCTCGAGATCGAACTCGCCAACATCGAGCGCGCGCGCACCGTGTTCGTGTGGGGTGGCGACGCTAAGCCGTCGCCCTCGCGTGGCAAGCCACCCGTAAAGAAATCTTCCGCATCGACTCCGAAAAAGAAAGGCTAAGCACCATGGCAAACTTTGAATTCCTGGAGGCCCTGGGCCAAATCGCCCGTGACCAGAACATCGACGAGGGCGAGCTGCTCGTCGCACTCGCCAACGCCCTCCTCGCCGCCTACAAGCGTCGTCCCGACTCGGCCGAGGACGCTGAAGTGGAGATCAACCCCGAGACGGGTGAGATCAAGGTGTGGGGCCTCGAGCTCGACATGGAAGGCAACGTCACGCGCGAGTGGGACGCCACGCCCGAGGACTTCGGTCGCATCGCTGCCCAGACCGCCAAGCAGGTACTGATGCAGCTCATCCGCGACATCCAGCGTCGCCAGATGTACGAAGAGTTCGCCAACCGCGAAGGTGACATTGTCTCCGGTACCGTGCAGCAGAACGACAACCGCTACACCTTGCTCGACCTCGGTCGCGTCGAGGCGCTGCTGCCCCAGGGCGAGCAGATCGCCTTCGAGCGCTACGAGCACGGCGCCCGCGTCAAGGTCTACATCGTCGAAGTCCGCAAGACCAACAAGGGCCCACAGATTGTGGTGAGCCGCACCCACCCCGCACTGGTGGCGAAGTTGTTCGAGATCGAAGTGCCCGAAATTGCCAACGGCATTGTGGAGATCAAGGCCCTGGCCCGTGAACCCGGACACCGTTCGAAGATCGCGGTGGCCTCCAACGACCAGATGGTCGACCCCGTCGGCGCCTGCGTTGGTACCCGTGGCTCACGCGTGCGTAACATCACCAACGAGCTCAAGTCCGAGCGCATCGACGTGGTGCCCTACTCGAGCGACCCCGTGGAGTTCATCCAGGCGGCCCTGGCTCCGGCCCGCGTTCGCGAAGTGCGTCTGAACGAAGAAGAGGGTGTCGCCACCGTTATCGTCCACGACCAGCAGCTGTCACTGGCCATCGGCAAGGAGGGCCAGAACGCCCGCCTCGCCGCTCGTCTGACCGGCTGGCGCATCGACATCCGCTCGGAGAACGAGGGTGAAGACGACGTCGTCACCGAAGCCTGGACCGACGGCGATGACGTCGTGGTCGAGACGGCCGTGGCGATCACTGACGAGAACGGCGACCTGGTTGCCGTGGCTGACGACATCGTAGCCATTGACGCCGAAGGCGACGTCGAGGAGCTCGTTGTTGTCGAAGATCTGTCGGAGGACGAAGCATAAGCCCGATCCGCACCTGCGCGGTCTGTCGCCAGCGTCACGATGACGCTGCGCTGACCCGGGCGGGGCGTTCCACGGACGGGG
Source organism: Acidimicrobiales bacterium (assembly GCA_036787185.1). Lineage (GTDB taxonomy): Bacteria > Actinomycetota > Acidimicrobiia > Acidimicrobiales > RAAP-2 > RAAP-2. The sequence goes on from DAIQPT010000001.1 coordinate 59,346, forward strand.
TCTGGTACCTCGGCCGGGGGAGCGGACGCGGGCTGTGGTGGTGTTCGCAGGGTGACTGTGCCGCACGGGTGACCGTGGGGCACGCGCAAAAGGCCCTGCGTCGCGGCTTTAGCGACGAAGAAGTGGCGAGTTGGTATCGATTCGCCGAAGGTCTCAAAAGTGCAGTAGTTGTGAAAGAATAAGGAACTGTGCTTGCCATCGCGAGCACTGAGGTTAGGGAACGTTTTGGCGCAGAAGAAAATCCGGGTACACGAGCTCGCAAAGGAGCTCGGACTAACCAGCAAGGAGTTGCTGGAGGTTGCCACGTCAGTGCGATTGGGCGGTTTGAGCGCTTCGGCTTCGGTCGAGGACGTCCACGCCAACATCATTCGCAACAAGGTCGACGAACTTGGTATTCGTCGCGAAGTGCAGCCGGAGGAACCCGCGAAGGCCAAGAAGACGACCAAGAAGGCTGCCGCCAAGGCGGAGCCCGAGGTCGCTCCCGCACCAGAACCAACGCCCGCACCCGAAGCGGCCCCCGCACCCGTCGTTGAGGCACCCGTCGCCGCACCGGTAGCGGCGACTCCCGCTCCAGCGCCCGCTGATGCACCCGCTGTCGAGACGTCGGAGCCGAAGACGGTGCGCACCCGCACGACCGTGGCGCCGAAGGCACCAGTTGCGCCCCGCCCCGCCTCGACCGATGGCCCGACCACTATTCGTCCTACCCAACGCCCCGCAGGCGAGGGTGGCGAAGCGACGCCGCGTCCCGCGCCACCACTGAGCGCCACCGGCCGTCCTATCCCGCCACCCCCACGTCCGATGAGCCCCAGTGGCCGTCTGATTCCGCCACCCCCTGGTCAGCGCCGTCCTGGCGCCCCCGCGGGTCCCGGCGCGCGTCCTGGTGCCCCTGGTGCCCGCCCTGGCGGACCCGGCGTACGTCCCGGTGGTCCACGTCCGACCACGGGTGCCCCTCGTCCCGGTGGCGCAAGCTACCCCGCTCGTCCCGGTGCTCCCGGCGGCGCCCCCGGTGGTGCCGCTGGTGGTCCGAACCGCGGTGGTCCGCCCCGCGGTGGTGGTGGTCCTCGTGGCTCGCAGCGCAAGAAGACCTCGCGCCGCCGTCGCAATGTTGAAGAGCTCGAGCCAACGCAGATGACGACGTGGCAGCCGTCCTCGGCGCCCGTCCCCAGTGGTGAAATCATCATCGAGCGCGGCTCGACGGCGAAGGACCTCGGTCCCAAGCTGAACCGCAGCGCCGCCGACATCATGCGCTTCTTGTTCCTGCAGGGTGAGATCATCACCGCGGTGCAGGCCCTAACTGAAGACATGATCGAGCTCTACGCCGCCGAAGTTGGCGCCACCGTGCGCATCGTCGACCCGGGCGAGCAGCAAGAGGCGGCCCTGTTGGCACGCTTCTTCGACGAGGACGACCTCGACGACGACATTCCGTCGGTGCCGCGTCCGCCGGTCGTGACCGTTATGGGTCACGTCGACCACGGTAAGACGTTGTTGCTCGACAAGATTCGTAAGACCAACGTGGTCGCCGGTGAAGCCGGTGGCATCACCCAGCACATCGGTGCCTACCAGGTCAACTGGCAGGGCAAGGCCATCGCCTTCCTCGACACTCCCGGTCACGAAGCCTTCACGGCGATGCGTGCTCGTGGTGCCAAGGTGACCGACATCGTCATTCTGGTGGTGGCGGCCGACGACGGTGTGATGCCCCAGACGGTTGAGGCGATTAACCACGCCAAGGCCGCCGAAGTGCCGATCATCGTGGCCGTCAACAAGGTTGACAAGCCCAACGCCAACCCCGATCGTGTCCTGCAGCAGTTGGCCGAGCATGGCCTCGTGCCCGAAAAGTGGGGCGGTGACACCATCGTGGTCGAAGTCTCCGCTTTGCAGAGCCTCGGTATTGACGACCTGCTCGAGCAGGTGTTGCTGGTGGCTGAGCTCGAAGAGCTCACCGCCCGACCCACCGGTCGCGCCAGCGGTACCGTCCTCGAAGCCAACCTCGAAATCGGCCGCGGCCCCGTTGCCACCATCATGGTGCAGCAGGGTCTGTTGCGCGTCGGCGACCCCGTCGTCGCCGGTGCCGCCTTCGGTAAGGTCAAGGCCCTCATCAACGACCAGGGCAAGCAGGTTAAGGAAGCCGGACCCTCAACGCCAGTACAGGTTCTGGGCTTCTCAGAACCTCCCTTCGCTGGTGACGAGATGCGCGTTGCCTCGGACCTCACAAACGCTCGTAACCTCGCCGACGCCCGCGCCCAGCGCGTGCGCATGACGGGCCACCAGCCCATCGCGGCGGCCTCGGGTGCGAAGCTCGAGGACCTTTTCGAGCAGATCCAGCGCGGCGAAACGGCCACGTTGAACATCGTGCTCAAGGCCGACGTCCAGGGCTCACTCGAAGCGTGCACCGAATCGTTGCGCAAGCTCGAGCGTGAAGACGTCAAGCTGGTCATCGTGCACCGCGGTGTCGGTGGCATCACCGAGAACGACGTGCAGCTGGCCAAGGCCTCGACGGCCACCATCATCGGCTTCAACGTCCGTCCGGACAAGCGCAGCCGTGAAATGGCCGAGAACGAGGGCGTCGAAATCCGCACCTACGAAATCATTTACAAGTTGATCGAGGAAATTGAAGCGGCCATGCTTGGTCTCTTGAAGCCGGTCTACGAAGAAGTGGTGACCGGTGAAGCGGAAGTCCGTGACGTCATTCGCGTGCCCAAGGTTGGCGCTATCGCTGGTTGCTACGTTCGCGAAGGCGTCATCACGCGTGGCTCCAAGGTGCGCTTCCTCCGCGAGGGCACGATCATCTGGAAGGGTTCAATCACCTCACTGCGTCGCTTCAAGGACGACGTGCGCGAGGTGGCCACGGGCTTCGAGTGCGGCATTGGTCTCTCGGACTACCAGGACCTCAAGGAAGGCGACATCATCGAAACCTTCGACGAGCGCGAAATTCCTCGCACGGCCTAAGCCATGGCCCAAGACGGACACCACGCCTATCCCCGCGCCGCGCGGCTGAATCAGATTCTGCGTGAAGTGATTTCGGAGCAGTTGATGCGCCTCAGCGACATTGACGACCGGATTGGGCTGGTGACCGTCACGGGCGTCGAGGTTTCGCCCGACGTGCGTTTCGCCATGGTCTACCTGGATTCACTGGCCGACGACGCGAAGGAAGCGCTCGAGGAACGTCGTGCGCAGATCCAGAGTGCTGTCAACGCGCAAACGCGACTCAAGCGAACGCCGAAGTTGACCTTCATGGCCGACCCCGCCATCGCCTCCGGCGCGGCGGTCGAGGACGTTCTGCGTCGGCTGTCGCACGATGACGACGCCTAACGGACTCCTCCTCATCGACAAGCCTCAGGGCTTGACGAGCCATGACGTGGTGGCTCGTGTTCGCCGCGCCTTGAAAGAGCGCAAGGTCGGGCACGCCGGAACCCTCGATCCCATGGCTACGGGACTCCTCGTGGTCGCGGTGGGGCCCGCCACGCGACTGCTGCGCTTTGCGCAAGGACAAGACAAGGTCTACACCGGCACCGTGCGCCTCGGTATTGCCACCGACTCCCTCGACGCCGACGGCGCCGTGCTCGACACCCAGCCGGTGCCCACAATCACCTCAAGCGAGGCCGACGCGGCCGCGGCCTCACTAACCGGCCCCATCGAACAAGTGCCGCCCATGGTGTCGGCACTCAAAGTCAACGGCAAGCGCCTGCACGAGCTGGCCCGTGAGGGCATTGAAGTCGAGCGTGCACCGCGCGCCATCACCATCACTGACTTTTCCGTGTCACCGACTGACGATCCCGCCGTGTGGGACTTTGAGGTGCACTGCAGCGTCGGCACCTACGTGCGCGTGTTGCTGGCGGACTGGGCCGCGCGCCTGGGCACCATTGGCCACTTGACCGCGCTTCGCCGGGTGTCGAGTGGTGATCACCACGTTGCTGAGGCGCTCTCGATTGAGCAGTTGCAGGAACGGTGCGAGGCGGATGAGCGCGTGCTCGAGCCAGCGCTGTCCTTCGTTGACCACCTCACTACGGTGACCGCATCGCCCGAGGACTTGGTGCGACTGCGTCGGGGCCAACTCCTCATGTTCGTCGCGACCGAAACCACCAGTGAAGTGGCCGTCGTGGATGGTGCCGGCATCCTTGCCGGTATCGTGCATCGTCGTGGCGACGGATGGCAACCCGACCTGGTCTTTCCCGAGGAGCAGCCGTGTTAGTGCTCACTGACGCGGCCCCGCAATCGCCTCGTCCTACCGCCGTGGCCTTGGGCGTCTTTGATGGCGTGCACCGCGGCCATCAGGATCTCATCGCTCGTCTCGTGACTCTGGCCGCCGCCCACGACGCCCAACCGACCATCATTACCTTTAGCCCCGATCCCGCGCGGGTGCTGGCGCCCCTCACCGCCCCAGGGGTTATCGCAACACTCGAACAGCGGCTCGAGTGGTTTGGAGAATTGGGCGTGACCCAGGTGCGCGTGCTGAGTTTCGATGAGGAGTCGGCCAATGAGTCGGCTGATGACTTCATCGCCCGCGTTGTTGTGGGCGAGCTTGGCGCCGTGGCCGTGCTGGCCGGCGATGACACCCACTTCGGTCGCGATCGATCTGGCGGCGTGGCGTCTCTGATGGCCGCCGCTGATCACTTCGGGTTCGTGGTCGAGCAATGCCCCAGCTTCGGTGGCGACACGAGGGTCAGTTCATCGCTCGTCCGAGCAGCCCTGCGAGCGGGGGAGTGCGAAACGGCGTCGGCCCTGCTGGGTCGCCCCTTCGTGCTGCGCGGAACCGTGGTGCACGGCGACCACCGCGGACGAGAAATTGGCTTCCCAACCGCCAATCTGCTGACGGCTGACGACCAGGTGCTGCCCTCACTGGGGATTTACGCCGGCGCGGCCCACGTGCAAGGGGCGTGGCGGGCGGCGGCAATTTCGGTGGGGAAGCGACCCCACTTCTACGACGACGGCGCGCTGCTGGTCGAGGTGCACCTGCCCCAGTTCCAGGGCGATCTCTACGGCACCAGTATGGACGTGGCCTTTCTCCACCGGCTGCGAGGCGAGGCCGCCTTTGTCAGCCTCGAGGAACTCCTGGAGCAGATCGGGCGTGATGTTGCCGAATCTCAGGGAATATTCGAGAAATTTACCCCTGAGAGCTCTCGTCTGCTAAGGTAGAACTTCGGTCAGCGACGCTGATCGTGTGAGTCGTCACGTTGACGACTTGCAACGGGACACCCGACTCATAAGGCAAAAAACGTTATGGCTGAGAAGCAGCAGATCATCAAGGAATACCAGGCTCACGACACGGACACCGGCTCGTCCGAAGTCCAGATCGCGATCCTGACTGACCGGATCTCGCACCTCACTGAGCACCTCAAGACGCACAAGGGTGACCACCACACCCGTCGTGGTCTCATGAAGCTCATCGGTCAGCGTCGCCGTCTGCTCGACTACGTGCAGCGCGGCAACGTGGAGCGTTACCGCGAGTTGATCGGTCGTCTCGGCATTCGTCGCTAGCCGAGTTACGTCGACGCCGTCGACGTAATCAACACATCCGAGGCCTCGGAGGCCAGTGGAGGACTGTCGCATTCGGCGAACGTTGTTCACTGGGATCCGGGCGGAGTGTTGCTAACCGCTACAAGGAGCCATAACCATGACTGACGCTATTCGCGTAAGCAGTCCCATCACGGGCACCGAGAAGACCCTTTCATTCGAAGCCGGTCGTCTCGCCCAACTCGCCGACGGAGCCGTCGTTGCCCAAATCGGTGACACTGTTCTGCTGGCCACTGTCGCCGCCGCCCGCACCGTGCGTGACGGCATCGACTTTTTCCCGCTGACCGTCGACATCGAAGAGCGCGCCTACGCCGCGGGCAAGATTCCCGGTTCGTTCTTCCGTCGTGAGGGCAAGATCTCAGACCAGGCGATTCTCATCTGCCGTCTGATTGACCGGCCCCTGCGCCCCTCGTTCCCCGAGGGCTTCCGTAATGAAGTGCAGGTCGTGGGCACGGTATTCAGCGCCGACCAGGAAAACCCGCACGACATTCTGGCCATCAACGCCGCGTCGGCTGCGCTGATGATCTCGGGCATCCCCTTCGAGGGCCCCATCGGCGCCGTTCGTCTGGCCTACTCGACTGAGGGCACCTGGTTGCCCCAGCCCACCTTCGCCGAGCGTGCCGAAGCGGTCTTCGAACTCGTCGTTGCTGGTCGCGCCCTGACCGACTCGGTTGAGTCCGACGTCGCCATCATGATGGTCGAAGCCGGCGGTACCGAGGGTTCGTTCGAGAAGTACGCCGACGGTGCCCCCAAGGTCACCGAAGAAGTGCTCTCGGCCGGTCTCGAAGCCTCCAAGCTCTGGATCCGCGAAGCCATCAACCTGCAGCGCGAACTGGTTAAGGCCTACGTCGCCGCCAAGGGTCCGATTAAGACCATTGAGTACAAGACGTTCTCGGACTACCAGGACGACGTCTACGCCCGCGTGAACGAGATTGGCCACGCCCGCTTGGCTGCCGCCAACGCTCACCAGGCCAAGACCGAGCGCGCGAACGCTCTGTCCGAGGCCACCGCAGCCATCGTCGCCGAGTTGCCCGAGTTCGCCGACCGCGTCAGCGAAATCAAGGCAGCCGTCAAGGACATCACCAAGAAGATCGTGCGTGAGCGCGTCGTCACCGAGGGTGTGCGCATCGACGGCCGTGGTGCCGCCGACCTGCGTCCGCTCGAGGCGGCCGTGGACCTGTTCCCGATGACCCACGGTTCGGCGTTCTTCCAGCGTGGCGAGACCCAGGTGGTCAACGTGACCACTCTCGGCATGCCCCGCATGAAGCAGCTGATCGACACGATCACTCCCGACCAGACCCGTCGCTACATGCACCACTACAACTTCCCGCCCTACTCGGTCGGTGAGACTGGTCGCGTGGGTGCGCCCAAGCGTCGCGAAGTCGGTCACGGCATGCTCGCCGAGCGCGCCCTGGTGCCCGTACTGCCCTCGGAAGCAGACTTCCCGTACACGCTGCGCGTCGTCTCAGACGTCCTGCAGTCCAACGGTTCCACCTCGATGGCGTCGGTCTGTGGTTCGACCCTGTCGCTGATGGCCGCTGGTGTGCCGATCAAGGCGCCCGTCGCCGGTATTGCCATGGGTTTGATCTACGAGAACGGTGTGTACTCCACGCTGACCGACATCCTCGGTGCCGAAGACGCCTTCGGTGACATGGACTTCAAGGTCGCCGGTACCGCTGACGCCGTCACCGCTCTGCAGCTCGACACCAAGATCGACGGCCTGCCGGCCGACGTGCTGGGTCGCGCACTGATGCAGGCCAAGGACGCCCGTTTGGCCATCCTCGACGTCATTACCGCCGCCATTCCCGCCCCGCGCGAGGAAGTCGCCGCCGTGGCGCCGAAGCTCGTCTCGATTGAGATCCCGATCGACAAGATCGGTGAGGTCATCGGACCAAAGGGCAAGGTCATCAACACGCTGCAGCAGGAGACTGGTGCCGAAATCACCGTCGACGACGACGGCGTTGTTGGTACCGTGACCATCGGTGCCGTGGACGGTCGCGCGGTCGAAGAGGCCAAGCGTCGTATCTCGTTGATCCTCGACCCACCCACCGCTGAAGTGGGCGCCGTCTACCAGGGCCGCATCGTGAACATCGCCAAGTTCGGCGCGTTCGTGAGCATCCTGCCCGGCCGTGACGGTCTGTTGCACATCTCGAAGATGTCACCCCTCAACGGTGGCAAGCGCATCGGCGAAGTGTCCGACGTGGTCGAGCTGGGCCAGGCTATCGAAGTCAAGGTCGACGACATTGACCCACAGGGCAAGGTCTCGCTCTCACTGGCCGGCGAGTACGCCTCGGTCGAGAGCGACGAGAGTGAGGAGCGCGCGCCTCGCGAGCGTTCCGAGCGCCCCGCCCGTGAACCACGTGAGCCCCGCGAAGCCCGCGAGCCTCGTCCCGCCGCGACCTCGAGCTTCGAGGCTGCGTTCGAGGCAGAACTGGCGAGCGAAATCGGTGACCTCGGCCCCGCCGGCCCTGGTTTCTCCGACGGCAATGACGGTGGTCGCCGTGACCGCCGCCCGCGTCGCCGCTAATACCCACGCAAAAAATCCGCGCCATCTCTTCGGGGGGTGGCGCGGATTTTTGTTTAACCGCCTATTATTGTGTGCAACCTCTCTCCCTGACCGAAAGGCCACCGTGTCCTCCGACGCCTCAACCAGCAACATTGTCCACACCGATACGCCCGACCCCCGTCGATGGTTCGCCCTCTTCGTCATCGCGCTCGCGCAGTTGATGGTGATCCTTGACTCCTCGATTATCAACATCGCGTTGCCCCACGCCGCGGTCACGCTGCACATTTCGCCCAAGAACGACCAGTGGGCCGTGACGGCCTACACCCTGACCTTTGGTGGCTTCTTGCTGCTGGGCGGTCGCATCGGTGACTACCTGGGCCGTAAGAAGGCATTCATGATTGGCCTCCTCGGCTTCGCCGCCGCTTCGGTGCTGGGTGGCGCAGCCGTGAACCAGCAGATGCTGTTCGGCGCCCGCGCCCTGCAGGGCTGCTTCGGTGCGTTGTTGGCCCCCGCGGCGTTGTCGCTGATCTCGGTGATCTTCACCGACTCCAAGGAGCGCGCCAAGGCCTTCGGTGTCTTCGGTGCGTTGTCGGGTGTCGGTGCGGCCATTGGCCTTATCGCCGGTGGTCTGTTGACGCAGTACATTTCGTGGCGTTGGTGCATGTTCGTCAACACGCCCATGGCCATCATCGCCCTGCTGCTCGCGATTCCCAACGTGCACGAGTCCAAGGTGGAGGGCAAGGCCCACTACGACGTGCCCGGGGCCATCACCGCAACGCTCGGTATGCTCGCGGTCGTCTTTGGTGTCTCGCGTGCCGGTAACTACAACAACTGGGGTTCACCCTGGGCCTGGCCTTTCATCGTGGCCGGTTTTGCCTTGTTGATCATCTTCTTCTTCCAGGAGAGCCGTTCGCGTCAGCCTCTGCTGCCGCTGCGCCTTATTCTCGACCGCATCCGCGGCGGCGCCTTCCTGGCGCAGATCCTCGTGGCACTGGCCATCTTCGGCATGTTCTTGTGGATGACGTTCTACTTCCAGAACATCCACGGGTACTCCGCCGTGACCTCGGGTCTGTTGTTCATGCCGTTCTCCATTGGTGTGATTGTCTCGGCCGGCGCGACATCGGCGCTGCTGCCCAAGGTGGGGCCACGTCCGTTGGCCACCATTGGCATGCTGCTCGCCGGTGGGGGACTGTGGTACTTGTCGTACCTGACCCCAACCAGTGGCTACGTCGCCCACGTGATGCCGGCTTTGATCGTGACCTCACTGGGTCTGGGCTTCGCCTTCGTGTCCATTGCGCCGACTGCCCTGTTCAACGTGGCGCCCCAGGACTCCGGCGCCGCTTCCGCGGCACTCAACACGGCCCAGCAGCTGGGTGGTTCGTTCGGTACCGCTATTCAGAACACCATCGTGGCCTCCACCGCGGCCGCCTTCGTGGTGAAGGTCTCGACCTCGGTGCCCGCCGCCAAGGCGCAGATGATCGTCCAGGCCGCCAAGTTCACGCACGGCTACAACATGGCCTACCGCTTCGCGGCGTTGGTCATGGTGGCGGCCGGCCTCATCTTCTACTTCCTCGTGAACATCGACCGCCACCACTTGGGTCAGCATGACGAAGCCCCCGCGGTGATGCACTAGCGTTTTCGCATGACGAACATTGCCTTTGTTGGTGGCGCGGGGCGCATGGGGCAGGCCCTCGCGGCCGGCTTTGCTGAGTTGCCGGACTTTAACGTTGCGGCTCTCGTTGACCCCCACGAACCGCGTGAGCGTTTCGGCGCACCCCATGTCTCGTCGATTACCGAACTTGATCCCGCAACAATCGACGTCGTCGTGGACTTTTCACGACCCGAGTCGGTTGTGGCGTCGGCGCAGTGGTGCGCGCAACACCACAAAGGTCTCGTGATTGGCACCACCGGTCTGTCGGCGGAGCAGCGCGCTGCGGTCGAACAGGCCGCCGCGTCAACGGGCGTCATTATGGCCTCGAACTTCTCACTGGGCGCGGTGCTCTCGGAGCGCTTTGCGGCCATGGCGGCGCCGTATTTCGACCGCGTGGAAATCATTGAACTCCACCACGACCGCAAGGCCGACGCCCCCTCGGGGACCTCGCTGACCACGGCCGAGGCGATCCGCGAGGCCCGCGCCGCCGCCGGTCGGGTAACCCCGCCGGAACCAACGGAGCGACTCACGCTGCCCGAGGCTCGTGGCGCCGACGCCGGCGACGGTATTCGGGTCCACTCGGTGCGCCTGCCTGGGCTGGTGGCCCACCAGGAAGTGTTGTTCGGTGGTCCCGGTGAGGGGCTGACCATTCGCCACGACTCCTTTGATCGCGTGAGCTTCGTGCAGGGGGTGGCCCTGGCCGCTCGCCACGTGGGTGCGGTGCAGGGACTCGTCATTGGCATTGAATCTTTTCTGAACTAAGAACCAGAGCGTCCGCGTCGGCGTGACAGCGACTGGTAGTTTTGACCTATGCACTCACCACGTTTTGGCGCCGTCATCACGGCGATGGTGACGCCTTTTTCTGCGGATGGCTCCCTTGACCTGGACGCCGCGGCGTCACTGGCCCGCTTCCTCGCCGCCAACGGATCTGACGGTCTCGTCGTCGCTGGTTCGACGGGTGAAGGCACCTCACTGACGAATGACGAGAAGTGTGCGCTCATTGCGGCCGTCGCTGAAGCCGTGACCATTCCAGTGTTGGCCGGCACGACGTCGTCGAACACTGCCGACTCGGTGGCGCTGACGGCGCGGGCCCACGAGCTTGGCGCATCGGGCATCCTGGCCACGACCCCGGCCTACGTTCGACCCAGCCAGCAGGGGATTGCCGCTCACCTCGGTGCGGTGGCTGAGGCCACGACCCTGCCCGTGATGCTCTACGACATTCCGGTGCGCACCGGCCGAAAAATCGGCGCGGCGACCACCGTCGCCATTGTGGAGTCGCACACCAATGTGGTGGCCCTCAAGGACGCCTCGGGCGAACTGGTGCCGGCCGCCGGCCTCAAGGCCACCCTTGGTGACACCTTTGACCTCTATAGCGGCGACGACGGCCTCACCTTGCCCTTCATCGCGCTCGGCGCCTGTGGCGTGGTCTCGGTGGCCTCGCACTGGATTGGTCCAGAGATGAACGCCATGGTCAGCGCCGCCACGTCGGGTGACTGGGCCCGCGCTCGCGCACTGAACGCCGCACTACTTCCTTCCTACGCTTTTGAATCGAGTGACATGTACCCGAACCCCGTTCCCACCAAGGCCGCCATGCGCGCCCTGGGTCACGCCGTGGGTCAGTGCCGCCTCCCGCTTGGCCCAAGTGACGACACCCTTGACGCTCAGGCACAGTCGCTCGTCAACGGCGTTTTGAGCAACCGTGGCTAGCAACGTTAAGGTCACCTTCCTGGGTGGCCTCGGTGAGATCGGTCGAAACTGTGCCGTGATCGAACAGAACGGCCGTTACGTCGTCGTCGACGCCGGTCTGATGTTCCCCGAACCCAACATGTACGGCGTGGACCTGATTTTGCCGGACTTCCGCTGGCTCATCGAACGGCGCGACAAGGTTGACGGCATCATCTTGACCCACGGTCACGAGGACCACACCGGCGCCCTGCGCTACCTGGTGAAGGACGTCAATGTGCCCATCTACGGTGCCGCTCTGACGTTGGGTTTCGCTCGCCACCGGCTCACCGAAGCCCGCGTGGCCCACGACTTGACCTTCATTGAGGTAGCCGACGGCGAGCGTCGCCGTATTGGACCCTTCGATGTGGAGTTCATCCCCGTTACCCACTCGGTACCGAGCGCGCAGGCGATTGCCTTCCACACCGAGGCCGGCATCATCGTGCACTCGGGTGACTTCAAGCTCGACCTGACGCCCATTGACGGACGCCGCACCGACGTGGCCCGTCTGGCCGCACTCGGCGACGAGGGCGTCGCCCTGTTGTTGTGTGACTCGACCAACGCCGAAGAGCCCGGGTTCACCGCCTCGGAGAAGTCCGTGGGGGGAGCGCTCCGTCGTCTCTTCCTTGAACGCCCCGAACGCCGCATGGTGGTGGCCTGTTTCGCCAGCCACATCCACCGAGTGCAGCAGATCATTGACGTTGCCAAGGAGCAGGGCCGCAAGGTCGCGCTCATGGGGCGATCAATGGAGGCCAACGTGAAGTTGGCCCGCAAACTCAACTTGCTCCACGTGGACACGGCCGACTTTGTCGACATTGAGAACGTCTCTCGCTACGAACCAGGTGAGATCTGCGTCATCTGCACCGGCTCACAGGGCGAGCCCCTGGCCGCCCTCTCGAAGTTGTCGCGCGGTGACGCTCGTAACTTCACGGTCGGACCAGAAGACACCATCATCTTGAGTTCGCACCCCATTCCGGGCAACGAGTGGTCGGTTGGTCGCGTTATTGATGACCTGCACCGCGCCGGCACCGAAGTGATCCACTCGGGTCACGAGCCGGTCCACGCCTCGGGTCACGCGCGCCAGGGTGAGCTCCGCACTTACCACCAGCTCTTGCGTCCTCGAAACTTCGTGCCGATTCACGGCGAGTATCGCCACATGCGTCACCACGCCGACTTGGCCGCCTCGATGGGCCTGGCCGAGGACCACATCCTCATCTGTGAGGACGGCGACCAGATTGAAGTGTCGCAGGCGGGCATCCGCCGTGCTGGCACGGTGCCCGCGGGCTTCCACTACATCGACGGTTCGGCTGGCGACCTTGACGAGCGCCCGCTCGAGGAGCGTCGCATGCTCGCCGCCTACGGCGTCCTACAGATTTCGGCGGGCGTTGATGCGCAGACTCGTACTCTGGCCCACCCGGTCACGGTGACAACGCGGGGCTGGTTTGAAGGCGAAAACGACCGCAGTGTCGTTGACGCGGTGACTCAGTCGGTGCGCGATTCACTCCACGAAGCCCTCCGAGAAGGCACCCTCGATGGTGACGCCTTGTCGAAGGTGGCGCAGCGCGCCGCCGGACGACTGCTGGGACAGAAGTTTCGCCGTCAGCCCGTGCTGATGGTCACCGTACTGGTGCTCTAGTCGCGCTCGGGTTCGCCGTTGGCGGCGTTGGCGCGGCCAACGCGATAGAAGTTCTTCGTACTGATTTGCTCGGCGGAGAGACCGCGGTCTTTGAGCAGCGTGGTGATGGCTCGTACCACGGAGAACTCGGAGAAGACGTAGGCGTGACCCGTGTGCTCGGGGAAGTCGAAGGCCGCAAGGCCCGCGGTGAGACCTGCCGGGTCGTTGAAGGCGCGTCCGTTGCGCTCGACGAAAATGCCCGTGACGCCCAGTCCTTCGTCAAAGGTTGCGGTGACGGCGTCGGCGATTTCGTCCACCTCAACGATGAAGATGGCCTTGCCGGGCACCTCGATTGATTCAGCCATGCGGTAGAAGGCGGGCAGGCCCGTAATGTCACCAATGAAGAGGTGCCAATCAGCCATCGGATCGAGGGGAATCTTGCCGCGCGGGCCTACGAGGTCAACGGTGTCGCCCGGCGCACAGGACTGCGCCCACCGCGCACCAAGGCCGTCGTGATTAGTCGCGATCCATAGGGTCGCGGTATCGGCTTCGGGGTCGATGCTTCGTAGTGAGTAGCGCCGATTGGTGTGGGTGTCGCCGTCGGTGAGCACCACCATGACGTCGTTGCCCGGCACGCCACCGATGGCACTGGCTCCGGCCAGGGTGACCGCCATGAGGTGGGGGCTCAGTCGTTCGGCGGACTGTACGGTGGCGACGAGAGCGGTGACGTTGAGCCGTTCGGCCAGGGCGAGGCTGGAGGAGGCGGGTGTGAGAGCCATCTCTGTAGATTACGTCGCTTGACCCCTGTGGCGAACAGTAGTTCGGTATCGTTGAAGGGTGCCCTCTGCTCGTAGCCCCAAGAAGCCGGTGAAGCGCGCGCCCGCCAAAAAGCAGGCGGCGCACGCCGAACCCTCGCTGTGGCAGCGCCATGAACGCGACATCTGGATTGTCATCTTGTTCCTGGTCGGGATCTGCCTGGTGCTGGCCGAAGCCGGTGCGCTGGGCCCCGTCGGCCGATCGCTCGCCACCGCGCTCAGCACAATTTTGGGCGTTGGTCGCGTGGCCCTGGCCCTCTCGCTGCTGGGGCTGGCCGTCGCGTTGGTGTCGGGCAAGGTCAGCTTTGATCGGAACCGCTTTGGCTGGGGGCTGAGCTTCCTGGTGCTCGGCGTGAGCGGCCTGAGCGATGTCCTGCGCGGCCACCCCTCCTACGGTGCGTCGTCAGCGGCATTGGGTCGAGCGGGCGGCTGGATTGGCGTGGCCGTCGGCGGCACCTTGCGGCAGTTCCTTGGCGCCGCTGGCGCGGGCGTGCTCTGTGGCGCCATCCTCGTGATCGGCATCATGTTCGCGACGTCGATTGGCTTGCGGGCCCTCGTGGTCGGATTTGGCGCACTGATTCGCGCTATCGCGCGCCGTTTTGCGCAGTGGTGGACCTCACGCTCGACCTTGGCTGAACCCGTGCCCGTTGCGGAAGAGCCGGCCAAGCCGCGTCGGGTGCGCACGCCCAAGCCTGCGCCGGAGCCCGAACCCGAGGATGAACTCGTTGACGAGGCACCGGTGGACGACACCGACCCCTACGAGGCGACGTACGTGAACGACGTCGTGGAAGCTCCGGCAACGGACGCCCCCGTTGAAACGACTGCGGCCGTCAGCGCGTCGAATTGGACGTTGCCGCCGATGTCACTGCTCAGCCGAACCAAGGAACAGCGTCAGGACCGCGACGCCATCGAGGCCGCTGGTGCGGAGTTGGTTGAGGCATTGACCGCTCACGGTGTCGACACGACACTGGTCGGCTTCACGATTGGACCGACCGTCACCCGTTACGAACTCGAACTGGGACCGGGCGTCAAGGTGGCGCGGGTTACCTCGCTGAACCGCGACATCGCCTACGCCATGGCCACGCCCGATGTTCGCATCCTGGCGCCCATCCCGGGGCGCTCCGCCATTGGTGTTGAGGTGCCGAACCGACAGCGTCAACTCATTGTGCTCGGAGACATGCTGGCCGCCGAGGAGGCGATCAACGCCGCACACCCGCTGGACGTGCCAATCGGTCGTGACATCTCGGGCAAGACCGTAGTAGTCAACCTCGGTGAAATGCCCCACGTGCTCATTTCGGGTGCCACGGGCGCCGGTAAGTCGTCGTGCATCAACTCGCTGATTACCTCGTTAGTAATGCGCGCCACACCCGACCAGCTGCAGCTGGTGCTCATTGACCCTAAGCGGGTTGAGATGGGGCAGTACAACGACCTGCCGCACTTGATCGCGCCCGTCGTGGTCGACCCCAAGAAGGCCGCCGGCATGCTGGCGTGGGCCGTCAAGGAGATGGAGCGCCGCTACGACGTGCTCGCCGAAAGCGGCGCGCGTGACATCACCTCGTACCAGCAAATGATCGCCCGCGGTGAACTGTCGCCGGCCCCAACGATTGCTCAGGAAGTGGGCGAAGCGGTGGAGCGCGCTACTGGTTTGCCGTCAGACGCACCGGCGTCGCCCGAGCCCGAACAGTTCCCCTACATCGTGATTGTCGTCGACGAGCTCAACGACTTGATGATGGTCGCGGCCCGCGACGTTGAAGAGTCGGTCGTGCGTATCGCCCAGATGGCTCGCGCCGTGGGTATCCACCTCGTTCTCGCGACGCAGCGTCCGTCGGTGGACGTCATCACTGGTGTTATCAAGGCCAACGTGCCGTCGCGCATGGCCTTTGCGGTGTCGTCGTTGGCCGACTCGCGCGTCATCCTTGACCAGGCCGGTGCCGAACGCCTCATTGGGAAGGGTGACATGCTCCTCGTGACCGCGTCGAGCAACATTGCCCGACGACTTCAGTCGCCGTGGGTCTCTGAGGACGAAGTGCGCAACGTCGTTATGAACTGGAAGGCGCAGGGCGGCAAGCGTGAAAACATCATTGCGCTCGACGTTCCCGTTCGCCTGGAAGGTAACGGTGGCGGTAGCGGTGACGACGACGACGAAATTCTCCGTCAAGCCCGCGAACTCGTGATTCGTACCCAGTCCGGATCGACGTCGATGCTCCAGCGCAAACTGCGCGTTGGCTTCGCTCGTGCTGGGCGCATCATGGACCAGCTCGAAGAGGAACGCATCGTGGGACCCGGCGATGGCTCCAAGGCCCGCAAGGTACTCGTCACCCTCGACGAGTACGACCCCGAAGCGTTCTAGTCCGTGGCGCGGCCAACCACGTTTTGGGCGCGCCGCCGCGCCGGCCTCCGTGGCGTGGGCCTTCGAAGCCTCGGTGCACTCATTGGCGCGGTGATTGCGGGCAGCGGCCTCGTGGCCATGCAACTGCCGTTGGTGTTGCGGGTCAACCCACCAACCGTCATTCCCGCGACGACAGTGAGTGCGCCACAAGCGGTGGTGACGGCGGCTGCGTGGCCGGTCCACGGTTCGGCCGCGCTGTACATTCCGCAGCTGGGTGTCGACCAGACCTTCAACAACACGGTGGCACCGATCGCCAGCATCACCAAGATGATGACGGCCTACGTCACACTGCAGAAACTGCCCCTGTCGGTGGGCCAGACCGGACCCTGCCTCACGGTGAACCAGGTGGGCGTCTCGACCTACGACGCCATGAAGGCCACGCAACAGTCGTCGGTGGCCGTGGCGGTGGGGGAGCGACTTTGTGAGAATCAGCTCGTTGCGGGACTCTTGGTGCACTCCGCATCCAACTTTGCCGTCATGCTGGCCTCGCTGGTGGCAGGTTCGGTGCCGGCCTTTGTTGCTGAGATGAATGCCGACGCCCTCGCGCTAGGAATGACGCACACGCACTACGACGATGTGTCGGGCTTTAGTGCAGCCTCGGTGTCGACAGCCGACGATCAGGCCCACCTCGCAGCGATTCTGATGCGCAATCCGGTGTTTGCCTCGGATGTCTCGATGACGACGCTCTCGCTGCCCGTGGCGGGAACGGTGACCACCTTTACCCCTGACCTCGGAAGTTACGGCGTGATTGGCGTGAAGTCGGGGCGAACGGAAGTGGCCGGTGGGTGTGACGTCATGGCGGTTGCCGCGACATACCAGGGCCATCCAATTGTTGTTTACGCGGTCGTACTGGGCCAGCGGGGTGGCGACCTCCTCGGACCCGCGGGCGCTGCGGCCTTAGCACTGGCGCAGTCGGCCACGGGTGCGGCGCTGCACTACGAGGTGCCGGCCGGCACCGTGGTGGCGCGTCTATCGTGGGGTGCCAACGGAACTGATGTGGTGACGGCCACACCACTCTCACTTCCCGTCGTCGCTGCACCGCTGGGTTCGACGGCGAGGACGCCCGTGCTGAAACTGTCGTGGCGAACGTTGGGATCGTCGGTCGGAAAGAACGAACCCGTTGGGGCCATTGTTCTTAGCGACACGCAGGACTCGGCAACCGGTGCGCTTGTGACAGTGAACGCCTCGGGCGCACCGTCGTTGTGGCAACGCCTACGCTGATAGCCATGCGCGCACGCGTTCCCGCTTCCTCAGCCAACCTCGGACCCGGCTTTGACGCTCTCGGCGTCGCGCTCTCGCTCTACCTCGAGGTGAGCGTGACCCCCGCCGACGCCTTCGCTATTACGACTACTGGTTGTGGCGCGGGACTGTTCGACAACTCTGACCACCTGGCCGCGAAAATTGTTGCCGACGTGATGGGGCACGACCGCTTTCACCTGCACGTGCACTCCGACATCCCACTGTCGCGGGGACTGGGCTCGTCCGCGTCCCTTGCTCTCGCTGCGGCCGCCGCGGCGGGCGCGAGTGACCCACTCGCCGTCGCCACGGCCGTGGACGGACACGCGGAGAACGCTGCCGCATCGCTGCTGGGTGGTCTGGTTGTGGCCACCATTGCCGCCGATGGCGACGTGGTCGTGCGTCAACTCGCCCTCGACGAAGCTTGGCGCTTTGTCGTCGTTATTCCCGAGCAGGAGCTCGCCACGGCCGACGCGCGACGCGTCCTGCCGACGACGGTGCCCTACGCCGATGCGGTGCACAACATCAGCGCAACGGGACTGCTGATTGCCGGTCTGGCCAAGCATGAGGACTTCGTCGCCATGGCGATGGATGACACCCTCCACCAGCCCTATCGGATGGATTTGCTTCCCTTTGCGCGACCACTCCTCGCGCTAATGCGTGACGCGGGGGCTGCGGGATCCTGCTGGTCGGGCGCAGGGTCGACGATGTTGGGTCTGGCGACCGAAGAAGGCGCTGGCAACGTAGCGAACGCCGCGGTGCGTTATCTGGACGACCACGACATCGCCGGGCAAGTCTTGATTTTAGAAGCGGACCGTCGCGGACTCGTTGTCTCCAATGACTAAGGGGCGGGGTCGCTCCGCCGTCGTGGGCGGTGCCTTCATTGTGGGAGGGGCTACCTCAATTCAGTGGTCCTCGGCCATCGTGACGCCAGCGCTTCACGCCATTGGGCCGGCAGCCGCGAGTGGCTACCGCTTCCTGTTCGGTGCGCTGATTCTTGTCGCCATTACTCGGCCCTCACTCAAAGCGTGGACGAAGGAGCAGTGGCGCGCGTCGATCGTCTTCGGTTTGGCCGTGGCGCTAATGAATTTTTGTTTCTTCCAGGCCCTGGCTCGGATTCCTTTGGGCACCACGGTCACTATTGAGTTCCTTGGCCCCCTCACGGTGGCCGTTATTGGCCACCGATCGCTTCGTCACTGGGCCTTCGCCGCGCTCGCCGCTGTTGGGGTGGTCTTTCTGGGCCATCCCGGAGGACACCTGAATGCCTCGGGCGTGGCTTTCGCCCTCGGTGCCGCTTTGGGGTGGGGCCTCTACTTGATGGCGGCGTCACGCGTGGGCGGCGTTGCTGATGGCTTTGGTGGCCTCGCCGTGTCCATGTCGATGGCGGCACTGATTACCTTGCCCTTCGCGTTGACCTCTGCCCACCTCCTCGTTGCCCATCCCACGCTGGCTGCCCGGATGGGGCTCGTGGCGACAATGTCGATCGTGCTGGGTTTCGCACTGGAATTGCAGGCCCTTCGAAACGTGACGCCGTCGCTGGCTGGCGTCATGATGGCCTTCGACCCCGCGGTGGCGACATTGCTCGGCTATCTCATTTTGAGCCAGCACCCCACCAGTTACGACGTCATCGGACTGGTGTGCGTCGTGACGGCGGGCGTTGGCGTCACTATTGACCAGCGCGACGCGCCAACTTCCGCAATCGCCTAATTGGCGCTGGTGTGCGCGGCCTCAATGAGGTCGCGAAGAATCCGTCGGAGCTCGATGGTCGTCTTGTCAGCCTTGACGTGCACCTCGTCGGTGATGTCGAGGGGGAGCTCCAGCGTGTGGAAGCGCGACTGCAGACGCAGGTCCTCCTCGACGACGGCCACCTCGAAGTCGATGGCTTCCTGCATCCGTTCTGCTGAACCGCCGAGGTCGTTGCGCCACAGCGACGAGTAGATGACCACGGTCTCGTCGTCGCGGGGCACGAGGAAGAATCCAATGACGTTGGTACCGCCGGCATCGAGGAAGTCGAGGGCGAGCTCCAGGTGGTACGGGGCGGTGTAGCGGTAGGTGAGGCGACGGCGTTGCATCAGGGGGCGATTGCCGGCGAGCACTTCGGGGTCTTCGCGATTAGCGAACTCGTGCTCGTAGATGGCCTCAAAGCCGTAACCATCACGAACGACGTCGTAGGGCCCCACCGCGGTGGCCTCACCGGCGCCAAAGGTGCCGGTGTGGACGAAGGCGAAGTGGGCCATGTCGAGGAAGTTGTCGGCCAGCAAGCCTGCGTTGCCGCGCGTCACGATTGGATCGAGGTCACCGCGGTCGAAGAGGGGGTCCGTGCTCGCCGCGAGGGAGGGGAGTGGGGTCAAGGGCGTTTTGGGCGCGATGAAGACCATGCCGTGTGATTCAGCAACCGAGGCGGGTGCGGCGAGGCGGGCGCGTGGGGGCACCACCGCATTTGGTCCGAGGGAGGGGATTTCGACGCAGGTGCCGTCCCCGTCAAAGGCCCACCCGTGGTACTGACAGCGCAGAGTCGCACCCTCACAGGTGCCGAGCGACAATGGAGCGCGCCGGTGGGGGCACTGGTCAACGAAGACACGCAGGTCCTCGTCAGGGGTGCGGTAGACGACATAGGGCGTTCCCATGAGGGTGAAGCTCGCTGGGGTAGTGGTGACCTCGCTGCTTCGACACAGGGGGTGCCAGGCGTGGTTGAGGGCCGGTTCGATGTTCGTGAGAGCGCGCACGCCTCCAGCGTAGGACACGAGCATCGAAGAGGGGGTGGCGGATGACGCCAGTAGGCTGGTGGTCGTGACGGCGCCCAAAACATTCGCCATTCGAACGTTCGGTTGCCAGATGAACGAGCACGACACCGAACGCCTGGCTGGCCTCATGCAGGCCCAGGGAATGGTCCCCGCGACGTCGGAAAACGATGCCGACGTGGTGATTTTCAACACCTGCACGATTCGTGAGAACGCTGACCTGAAGCTCTACAGCGCCCTGGGTCATCTCAAAGCTGTCAAGGAACGCCGTCCCGGCATGCAGATCGCCGTCGGCGGCTGCATGGCGCAGAAGGACCGTGGCCAAATTTTGGAGCGGGCCGAGTGGGTCGACGTGGTCTTTGGGACCCACAATCTGGCGCAGGCTCCGGCCCTGCTGGCCCGGGCGGCCATCGAGGGGCCGATTGTGGATGTCTGGGACGCCCCTGACCCCGAAGCGAACCGCGACATGGCGCCGGCGCTGTACGCCGTGCGCGAACTGCCCTGGGCGGCGTGGATGACCATTCAAACCGGTTGTGACAACACCTGCGCCTACTGCATCGTGCCGTCGGTGCGAGGCGAAGAGATCTCGCGCCCCATGGACGATCTCATTCGCGAAGCCGAGATGCTCGCCGCCTCGGGCGTCACGGAGATCACCGTGCTCGGCCAGAACGTCAACTCCTACGGGCGTGACCTAACGAAGCGGGCGCCGCTGTTCGCCGACCTGCTCCGCGCGCTGGGTGACGTGGATGGTATCGAGCGGATTCGATTTACCTCGCCACACCCCAAGGACCTGCGCGAAGAGACCATCGCCGCGATGGCTGAAGTGTCGGCGGTGTGCCCGCAGCTGCACCTGCCCCTGCAGTCCGGTTCGAACCGAGTGCTCCAGGCGATGCGTCGGGGTTACACCACCGAGCGCTACATGGAACGATTGGCGGCCGCACGCGCAGCAATTCCTGACCTT
The DNA here is from genome assembly GCA_036787185.1 of Acidimicrobiales bacterium. GTDB lineage: Bacteria > Actinomycetota > Acidimicrobiia > Acidimicrobiales > RAAP-2 > RAAP-2. Next base: position 80,493 of record DAIQPT010000001.1, read on the forward strand.
CACGTCACCACCGACTTGATTGTTGGGTTCCCGGGCGAAACTGACGCCGAATTCGACGAGTCCCTCGCCGTTATTGCGCAGGGTGACTTCGACTCGGCCTACACCTTCATCTTCTCGCCCCGCGAAGGTACCCGCGCCGCGGCCATGGTCGAGGATTTCGTCGATGACGCCGTCGTCAGTGAGCGCTTCGCTCGCCTGAAGGAAGTGCTCGACCGTTCAGCGTTGCGCAAGCACACCGCGCGCGAGGGCCGCCGCGAAGAAGTTCTCGTGGAGGGACCGTCACGTCGCAACGAACTGGCCATCAGTGGTCGTACCCGTCAGGGCAAGCTGGTTCACTTCCCGGTGCCCGACGGCGGTGTCCGGCCCGGTTCCCTGGTTGAGGTGGACATCACCCACGGTGCCCCGTATCACTTGCTGGGCACTCACGTCAGCACGCTTCGCGGCCCTAAGCACAAAGTGCGGCTGCCGCTGCTGTCCTCGTGAGGAACCACGGCGGCATGGCCGTCGCATTGGTCGGCCCCACCGCCTCGGGGAAGTCAGCCGTCGCCCACGAACTCGCGCGGTCCTCAGGCCTCGGTATTGAGATTTTGAGTGTCGACTCCATGACCGTCTACCGAGGCATGGATCTGGCGACGGCGAAGCCCACCGCCTCGCAGCGGGCTGAGGTTACCTACCACTTGCTGGACCTGATTGAGCCCAGCGAGGAATTCTCGGTGAGCCAGTTTCAGGCGGCGGCCCGCGACGCCGCTTCGTTGGTGTGGGCTCTCGGTGGATCGGTGCTTTACGTTGGCGGCACCGGCCTCTACGGACGGGCCGTGCTCGACAACTTTGCTATTCCGGGGCAGTACCCCGAGGTGCGCGAGCAGTTGGACGCGCGCCGGGATGACCTCGCCGGGCTCTACGCGCAGCTGCAGGCCTTCGATCCCGCGGCGGCCGCCAAGATGGAGCCAACGAACGAGCGCCGCATCATTCGAGCTCTCGAAGTGTGCCTCGGCAGTGGCCAGCCCTTCTCGTCATTTGGTACGGGCCTGCGCGACTACGAGCACACCCGCGTGGTGCAGATCGGCCTCATGCCGGACTTTGAGAAATTGGACGCTCGCATTGAACAGCGGTTTCGCCAGTGGATGGCCGACGGCCTGCTCGACGAGGTTGCGGCACTCCGCGAACGCGGCATGAGCAAAACCGCTCGTCAGGCCGTGGGGTACCGCGAGCTGCTGGCGCACCTCGATGAGGGCATTGATCTCGAGGCCTGCGTCACCCAAGCGATCACCCAGACCCGGCGGCTCGCTCGTCGGCAGCGCTCGTGGTTTGGACGTGACCCTCGCGTCATCTGGACGTCATCACCGTCTGAAGCGGCCGAACGTCTTGAGGCCGTGCTTCAGAGTCCCGACGGCTTCGTGAGAGACTGAACGGGTGATGCGAATTCTGCAGAAGTGGCACGGCGCCGGGAATGACTTCGTCGTGGCCGTCGGTGACGGGGTTGCAACGTTGTGGGATGCGGCATCAGCACGTGCCGTCTGCGACCGCCACCTCGGCATTGGGGCCGATGGACTCCTCCTCGCTGACACGGCCGGTGGCCAGCTCACGATGACCCTCTACAACGCTGACGGTTCAATTGCGGAGATGTCGGGCAACGGCATTCGCTGCCTCGTGGCGGCCTATCTGCACTCGCGTGGGGAGCAGTCGGGCGACGTGCCCGTGCAGACTCTGGCAGGTGAGCGCGTGGTGAGTCTTACCCTGAGTGGCAACCGTGGCGAAGGATCGGTCACCATGGGCCCAGTAACGCTGCGGGAGCCGCTCGCGGGCACGCTGGGCGTGGCCTCAGTCGGAAATCCCCACGTGGTGGTTCTTGAAGACGAGTCGTGGGACGACGCCACTCGGGAGCGACTTGCCGCCGAGTGGGCCGACCAGTGTGGTGGCGCCAACGTGGAGTTCGTAACGGTTGAGGGGCCGGACCGCGTCCGCATTCGCGTTATTGAGCGCGGGGTCGGCTGGACGTTGGCCTGCGGGACTGGTTCGTGTGCCACGACCGCGGTGTGTCACGCCGCGGGACTTACCGGCAACAACATTACGGTTGCGAATCCTGGCGGCGACCTCCGCGTGCGCTTTGACGACCACGGGGCCGTTCTGGCGGGGCCAGTGGTCTTCGTGGCAACGGTGGAGTGGCACCAGGAGTGACCTACATCCCCAGCACACTTATTGATCGCAGCTTTCGCGAAAAGATTGTGCTCGTCGGCGTCGTCTTTCCCGGCACCACACCCGAAGAACTGGATCACCAACTCGACGAACTTGCGCTCCTGGTAGACACCGCTGGCGCCGACGTGGTGGCGCGCGTGGTGCAGCGTCGCGACAGTCCCGACCCGGCAACGTTTTTAGGATCGGGCAAGGTTGAGGAGTTGCGTGAGCTGTGCCTCGCCGTCGACTCCGACACCGTTGTCTTCGAGCAGAACCTTTCACCCGCGCAGCAGCGCAATCTCGAAAAGATTTTGGGCCGCACAGCGATCGACCGCACCGCGGTCATTCTCGACATCTTTGCGCAGAACGCCCGCACCCCTGAGGGTAAGGCCCAAGTGGAGCTGGCACTGTTGCAGTACCGACTGCCGCGACTGCGGCGGGGTGCCGGCTCACTGTCGCAGCAGACGGGTGGAATCGGTACGCGAGGTCCCGGTGAGACCCAGCTCGAAACGGACCGTCGTCGTCTCGAGGGGCGTATTCACCAACTGCGTCGCGAGCTCAAGGAAATCGAGCGGACCCGAGACGTGCAGCGCCAGGGGCGCGCTCGCGGTCGCCATCGCGAGGTGACGCTCGTGGGCTACACCAACGCCGGCAAGTCATCGACACTGAACGCGCTGACCAACGCTGGCGTGGCCGTCGAGGACCGACTCTTCGTTACCCTTGATCCCCGCACGCGCCAACTCGCGCTGCCGGGTGGTGAAACAGTGCTCGTCACCGACACAGTGGGATTCATTTCGAACTTGCCCCACGGTCTTGTTGAGGCTTTCATGAGCACCCTGAAGTCGGTGCAACTCGCGGACCTCCTGGTCCACGTAGTCGATGGCGCGAGCGACGACGCGGAAGAGCAGATTGAGGCCGTGCGCCAAGTGCTTCGTGAAATCAAAGCCGACGCCATCCCGGAGCTCCTCGTTTTCAACAAAGCCGACATGCCGGACTCGCGAGCGGAGGCGTTGGCGCGCCGTTACCCGGACTCCACCTGGATGTCCGCCAAGACGGGGGAGCACCTCGAGGACGTGGTCGCCACGATCGCGGATCGCCTGCGGTCCAATGACCGCGTCATCACGATTTATGTTCCGCACGAGCGGGGCGACGTGGTCGCGGCCGCCCATCGTGAAGGCGAGGTCTTGGAGTCGACCGTGCACGATGAGTATGTGGAAATCCGGGTGGTCGTCGACGCCGCCGGAGCCGCCCGATTCGTGGAATGGAGGAATCACCCATGAGTTTTGTCCCACCGCCATATCCGTACGACCGACTGTCCGGCATCAAGGAAGCCGCGAGTCAGCACGAGGGCGGTGCCATCGACTGCTCCATTGGCACGCCGGTTGACGCGCCGCCACCTTTCGTCATTGAAGAACTTGCTCGGGGAACCGGAGCCCGGTCCTACCCGCCATCGGTGGGAACCACAACGTATCGGCAGGCCCTTGTCGACTGGCTGTCGCGCCGTTTCGGCGTGACGCTTGACCCGTCACAGGTGGCGGCGTGCGTGGGCACCAAAGAGTTTGTGGCCTCCACGGCGCAGTACCTGCACCTGCGTCGTCCCGAGAAGGACACGGTGCTCTACCCGGCGATCAGCTATCCGACCTACGCCATGGGTGCCACCCTGGCCGGACTCCGTCCGGTGCCGGTGGCCCTCCGCGATGGGGTGCTGGATCTCAGCAGCATTAGCGAAGACGATGTCGCCCGTGCGCTCGTCTTGTGGTCCAACTCGCCGTCGAACCCTACGGGCGAGCTCGACGATCTCGCCGCCGTCGCAGCGTGGGGTCGGGCCCACGACGTGCTGGTGATCAGCGATGAGTGCTACGCCGAATTCACGTGGGCCACGACGCCGCAGTCGATCCTCCAGCACGGCACCGATGGCGTCGTGGCGGTGCACTCTATTTCGAAGCGGTCAAACCTGGCCGGCATCCGCGCAGGATTTTTTGCCGGTGACGCCGACGTGGTGCAGTATCTACAGTCGGTGCGCCAACACGCGGGGCTGATGGTGCCCGGACCGGTGCAGTCGAGCGTGGCACTGGCCTTTGCCGATGACGAGCACGTGGCGACGCAGCGGGCGGTCTACTTCGAGCGACTGACGCTGCTGTCGGGCGCGCTGGAAGCCATTGGTGTGCACGCGCCGATGCCCGCCGGCGGCTTCTACCTATGGTGCCGTCGTGACGGTGACGACGGCTGGAGCCTGGCGCAACAACTCGCCGAGCTGTCGGGGCTGATTACCAGTCCCGGCGAGCTGTACGGTGACGCGGGTAGTGACTTTGTTCGCATTGCGGTGGTGCAGCCGACTGAACGTATTGCACTGGCTGCTACACGTCTCGTGGCCAGCGGCAGTTCCGACTGACCAAGTCCACGGCGACAGCGCCGTTAGCATTGAGCCATGGACGAACTCGAAACGCGCATCCGGCACTGGTACGAAAACATTGCCACGTTGACCCCTGACAGCATTGAGGCGCGTCGAGACGTTGAGCTCGTCATTTCGAAGTTAGATGATGGTTTGTTGCGGGTGGCCTCGATCGACGACCAAAACAATGTGGTCGTCAACGAATGGGTGAAGCTCGCTATTTTGATGCTGTTTCGCTTGCGAGGAATGGAAACCACCGAGGCTGGCCCTATGGAGTTCCACGACAAATTGGAACTCAAGACGGACTACGCCCGACGCGGTGTCCGCGTGGTGCCTGGCGCCAGCGCTCGAAAAGGAAGCTTTCTGAGCCCCGGTGTCATCATGATGCCCAGCTACGTGAACATTGGCGCATGGGTCGGTCCCGGAACCATGGTGGACACGTGGGCCACCGTGGGCAGCTGTGCGCAGATTGGCGCCAACGTCCACCTCGCCGGTGGCGTCGGCATTGGTGGCGTCCTGGAACCCGCCAACGCGGTGCCGGTTGTTATCGAAGACGACGCCTTTATTGGCAGTCGCTGCATGGTGGTCGAAGGTGCACGCGTTGGTAAGGGGTCGGTGCTCGGTGCCGGCACCATCTTGAACCCTTCGATCCCCGTCATTGACGCTGAAACCGGCGAAGAGGTCTCGCGTGGCTACGTCCCCGACTACTGCGTGGCGGTGTCCGCTTCTCGCAAGCGGGTGTACCCAGGCGGCGAGTACTACCTGCCCTGTGTGTTGATTATTCGTCGGCTGAGTGAGGGGGAGCGCCACAACAAGGTTGCCCTCAACGACATCCTGCGCGAAAGTGGCGTTTCGACGTGATCACCCTCGAGGACGTCCGACGCCTCGTGGCGATTGACTCAGTGAGTCGTCACGAGGCGGCGCTCTGTGACGTCATCGAGACGCAGCTGCGGGCCAATGGCTCCCTTGATGTTCAACGGATTGGCGACAACCTCGTGGCGCGGACCACCGGGCAGCGCCCAATGCGCGTGATGGTTGCGGGGCACCTCGATACCGTGCCCGGCGATGCCAGTGCCGCCGTCATCGACGGCGACGTGCTTCACGGCGTGGGGGCCTGCGACATGAAGGCCTCACTGGCTGGCATGATCGCTCTCGCCCTCGCACCGGACACTCGAGCGGTGGAGACTACGTGGGTCTTTTATGCCCGAGAAGAAATTGCTCGATCGGAGTCCGGGCTTCTCGAAATCATTGCCCACGACCGCACACTGCTTGACGCTGATGTCGCAGTGGTGGGGGAGCCTACCGACGGGGTCGTCGAAGCAGGCTGTCAGGGGACGCTTCGCGCCGTGGTAACCCTGCGGGGGCGACGTGCTCACGTGGCGCGGGCCTTCACGGGGCGCAATGCCATCCATCGCCTTGGGCGACTGCTGACCACGGTCGCCTCCTACGAACCTCGAGTGGTCACCATCGATGACTGCGTGTTCACCGAACAACTGCAGGCGGTTGATGTCCGTGGTGGCGTCGCGACCAACGTGGTACCCGACGAAGTTGTGGTGACCCTGAATCATCGCGTGGCCCCTGATCGCAATCGGGAAGAAGCGGTGGCCTGGCTTCGCTCCTTTCTCGGTGACGCGGTGGAAG
>DAIQPT010000054.1:0-6490 GCA_036787185.1 Acidimicrobiales bacterium
GAGCGGGCGACGGGAATCGAACCCGCGTGGCCAGCTTGGGAAGCTGGAACTCTGCCATTGAGCTACGCCCGCGTGGCCTCAATTCTAGTCCTCGGTCTCCGGCAGGCTCCCGAGGCCAATTGCGACTAACGTTTTAGCCACTATGGTGCTCTCAGACCGGTCAATCAAGCAGGCAATCGAGGCGGGTCGAATCATCATCGAACCGCTGGGTCCAGAATGCATCCAGCCCTCCTCTGTTGACCTCCACATCGACCAGCTGTTCCGCGTCTTCCGCAACCACTCCCAGCGCGTTATCGACGTCAAGACGCCTCAGGAAGACTTGACGGAACTGATTGACGTGGGCCCGACCGAGCCAATGATTCTGCACCCTGGTGAGTTCATGTTGGGATCAACGCTCGAGCGCGTCGCTATTCCCGACGACCTCGTGGCGCGCCTCGAGGGGAAGTCCTCGCTCGGCCGACTGGGTCTCGTGATCCACTCGACCGCCGGCTTCATTGACGCCGGCTGGGACGGTCACATCACGCTCGAGCTGGCCAACCTGGCCAACCTGCCGATCACGCTCTACCCGGGCATGAAGATTGGTCAGATCAGCTTCTTCGAAATGACGACACCAGCCGACCGCCCCTACGGCGCGAATGGTCTCGGCTCGAAGTACCGCGGACAGCGTGGCCCCACGCCGAGCCGCTACTACGAGAACTTCAACAAGTAGGTCGTCGGGCGCACCGCCCGAGTTCATACGCCCGAAACACACCGCTAACAGCGATGAAATCCTCACTTGGCAAAGTGGAGATATCAACCTGAGGTCAGTGTCGCCCTCTCCGAGACAGAAGGAGTGGATGTGCTATTTGCGGCCACCAACATTCCCTATCCCAGTTGGCTCAATCCCGGTGACAACACGTGGCAGCTGGTATCAGCCACGCTCGTTGGCCTGATGAGTCTTCCCGGCCTCGCCGTGCTCTACGGCGGTCTGGTCCGAAAGAAGTGGATTGTCAACACCATGTTGATGTGCTTCTCGGGCTTCGCACTGACCCTGGTCGTGTGGTTGCTTTGGGGCTACAACATGGCCTTCGGCCCCATTTCGCACTTCGGCCCCACCGGTTCGTTCTGGAGTGGCTTCGTTGGTCACTTCCGTCCGCTCTCGACGGCCATTGACGAGACCAGCCAGGCCGTGTCGGGTGCCAACACCCTGATCCCCTTCCACTTCCCGACCGCGACGCTGGCCTACTTCCAGTTCGTGTTCGCGGCCATTACCCCGCTGCTGTTCCTTGGTGGGTTGGTCGGTCGACTGAAGTTCAAGGCCTGGCTCTTAATTGTGCCGCTGTGGATCACCATGGTCTACTGCATCGACGCCTGCCTCCTCTGGGGCGGCGGCTTCTTCGCCCAGAAGGGTGCGGTCGACTTCTCAGGTGGGTACGTCATTCACCTCAGTGCCGGTGTGGCCGCCTTCGTTGGTGCCGCCATCGTTGGTCCGCGCCGCTGGCAGGACCGCGAGAACGCCTTCCCGAGCAACCTGATGATGGTGGCCATTGGTATTGGCATCATCTGGCTCGGCTGGAACGGCTTCAACGGTGGTGACCCCTTCTACGCCGGTACCGACGCTGCGGCCGCGGTGCTCAACACCAACGTTGCGACCGCCGTCGGTCTGCTGACCTGGCTCTTCCTCGACATGTTCTTGTCGAGCCAGAAGAAGCCCACGTTCCTCGGCGCCCTGAACGGCATCTTGTGCGGCCTGGTCGCCATTACGCCGTCGGCCGGTTGGGTCAACGGCACCGGTGCGATCTTCGTGGGCCTTATCGCGACGACGGTGGTGTGGTTCTCCTGGAACTACCTGTCGAAGATTCGTCCCTTCTCCAAGGTCGACGACGCCATGGGCGTTATCTACACCCACGGCATCGCGGGACTCCTCGGTGGCTTGATGGTCGGTATTTTCGCCGACCCCAAGATGCTCGAGTACGGCGTGGCCGGCAAGGTCTACGACGCCGCGGGCAGCTTCTCGGTTGGTGGCTGGCTCTACAACGGCCACTCGTTCCACCAGCTCTGGGAGCAGTTCCTGGCCGCGTTGTGGGTCATTGGCTACACCGCCGTGGCGACCACCATTATTTTCTATGCGGTGAAGGCACTGGTCGGCCTGCGTGAAGACGACGAGACGCTGGCCATTGGTGACATTGCCATTCACGAAGAAGAGGCCTTCCCCGAGCCCACCTTCGGTGAGCCCGTCTTGACCCCTAGCCACACCCACCCGGACAACAAGTAAGGAGCGATCATGAAGTTAGTTACCGCAGTTATCAAGCCGTTCAAACTCGATGAAGTCAAGGTGGCCGTTCGCGCGGTCGGCGTGACGGGCATGACGGTCTCGCAGGTTCGCGGCTTCGGTCGCACCGGCGGACACATCGAGATCTACCGCGGCAAGGAGTACGAGTTCGACTTCGTCGACAAGCTCAAGGTGGAGATCGTGACCACCGACGAGATGGCCGACGCTGTTGTCGACGCCGTGAGTCACGCCGCCCGCACCGACACTGTCGGTGACGGCATGGCCTGGGTCGCCGACATCGAGCACGTGGTGCGCATTCGCACCGACGAGCGCGGTCCTTCCGCCGTCTAAGTTTCCCCCCAGAAACACAACAGCCCCCGGCGTGACGCCGGGGGCTGTTGTGTTAAGGATGTTCCCTACATCAGAAAGTGCAAGTGGGCCGGCGCCGCAATCACGGTGGCCTTCACGTAGAGCGTTTCGTACCGGCCGGAGGCCTGCTGCAGGCGCACCACAAGCTCGGTGACTTCGCCACGGCGCAGGGGACCATTGAGTCCGGCGAACATCGCGCCGTTACCGCGGTAGCCAAGCTGCAAAGTGTGCTTGGGCGCAATGGTGATCATCGTCAGTGGGTGCATCTTCGTGGTGCCGAAGAGTGATGGATCCGAGAACAGCATGGACGATTGCGCCAAAAATCCGGTGATTGACACCAAGCGGAGATTCGCGGTCGACTCGTTCCGGATGCTCATCACCACGGCACTGTCGCCCGAGGCACCGCTGGCGGTCAAGGTGGCGGTCGAGGCGTGGGCCATCTGATTTGGCGGCATCACGCTGGCCGCGGCGGGTGCGGCGGCCAGGAGTCCGAGCCCGAGCGCGAAGGCGGCAAGGGGCCGCTTCATAGCCAGCAACGCGATCAGCCGGCCTGACGCGCAACGGCGTCAGCGGCCGCCGCTGCCGCGGCGGCGTCACCGAGGTAGCGACCTTCGAGAACGTCGAGGTGCTCGTCGAGACGCAGGCGGTAGGGGATGCCGGTCGGAATTTCGAGCTCGGCGATGTCGTCGTCGCTGATGTTCTCGAGAATCTTGCGCAGGGCGCGCAGGGAGTTGCCGTGCGCGACCACCAGGACGGCGCCGCCCTTGACGGCCTCGCGACGAAGGTCCTCGGCGATGACGTCGGCGAAGTAGGGGGTCACCCGTGCAACCACGTCCTTGAGGCACTCGGTGAGTGGCACGCGGCCGGCGCCAAGGTCACGGTAGCGAGGGTCGGTGCCCTCCCAGCGAGGGTCGTCGGCGGGCATGGGGGGTGGTGGCACGTCGTAGGAGCGGCGCCAGAGCTTGAGCTGGTCCATACCGAACTTCTCGGCCGTTTCCTTCTTGTCCTTGCCGGTCAGGTCGCCGTAGTGGCGCTCGTTGAGACGCCACGAACGGCGCACGGGCAGCCACGAGCGGCCGGCGCTGTAGGTGGCGAGCTCGGCCGTGCGAATGGCGCGGGTCAGGAGTGAGGTGTGGAGCATGCGAATGTCGAGGTCGGCCTCGGCGGCGAGCAGGGTGCCGGCGGCCTGGGCCTCGGCTTCGCCCTGGGCGTTGAGGTCGACGTCATGCCAACCGGTAAAGAGGTTGAGCTCGTTCCATTCGGAGCGGCCGTGGCGGAGGAGAATGAGATCTGGCACGTCTCAAGCGTAGTGAATTCCCCAGAATTCTCACAAAGCGGGGCCGCGATGCTCGCTATCCCTGAAATTTCAGGGTTTTCCAAAATTTATATTCTTCTTGTATTTTTTCTTGACAAGACCAGACTCAACTTTGTACACTGGAAATATCAAGTTTGGCGTTCGGAAGGTCCGTGCTCTGAACTTCAAAGAAAAAGGAGCATCACATGGCTAAGGCAGTCGGCATCGACCTCGGCACCACGAACTCCGTGGTGAGTGTGTTGGAAGCAGGAGAGCCTGTTGTTATCCCGAACGCTGAGGGTGGTCGCACGACCCCTTCGATCGTCGGGTTCTCAAAGACCGGCGAAGTACTCGTCGGCGAAGTGGCCAAGCGTCAGGCCATTACCAACCCGGAGCGCACCATTCGCTCCGTCAAGCGCCACATGGGCGAAAGCTGGACGATTGACATCGACGGCACCAAGTACACCGCGCAGGAGATTTCGGCGCGCATCTTGATGAAGCTCAAGCGCGACGCCGAGGCCTACCTCGGTGACACCGTGACCGACGCCGTTATTACGGTGCCGGCCTACTTCAACGACGCCCAGCGTCAGGCCACCAAGGAAGCGGGCACCATCGCCGGACTGAACGTCCTGCGCATCGTGAACGAGCCCACCGCGGCGGCCCTGGCCTACGGCCTCGACAAGGACCAGAAGGAAGAGACCGTCCTGGTCTTCGACCTCGGTGGCGGTACCTTCGACGTGTCGGTCCTCGACATCGCCGACGGCGTCTTCGAAGTGAAGTCGACCAGTGGTGACTCGCACCTCGGTGGTGACGACTGGGACGACGCTGTCAAGCAGTGGCTGATCAAGACCTTCAAGGACACCGAAGGGGTGGACCTCTCGGCCGACAAGATGGCCGTGCAGCGTCTCCAGGAGGCGTCGGAGAAGGCCAAGATTGAACTGTCAACGGTCCAGGAGACGCAGATCAACCTGCCCTTTATCACCGCCACGGCTGAGGGCCCCAAGCACCTCGACGTCAAGCTGACCCGCGCCAAGTTCAATGAACTGACCGCCCACTTGGTCGAGCGTTGCCGCAAGCCCTTCGACCAGGCCATTAAGGACGCCGGCCTCACCCTCGACCAGATTGACCACGTCATCCTGGTGGGTGGTTCGACCCGCATCCCCGCAGTCCAGGAGCTGGTGACCAAGGTCACGGGCAAGGAGCCCAACAAGACCGTCAACCCCGACGAAGTCGTGGCCATTGGTGCCGCGGTCCAGGCCGGTGTGTTGAAGGGTGACGTCAAGGACATCCTGTTGCTCGACGTGACGCCGTTGTCGCTCGGTATCGAGACCAAGGGTGGCGTGATGACCCGCATCATCGAGCGCAACACCACGATCCCGACCAAGAAGTCGCAGATCTTCACCACGGCTGACGACAACCAGCCAAGCGTGGAAGTGCACGTCTTGCAGGGTGAGCGTGAGATGGCCTCGTACAACCAGACGTTGGGCAAGTTCCAGCTCGTGGGCATCCCCCCGGCGCCCCGTGGCGTGCCGCAGGTCGAGGTCACCTTTGACATCGACGCCAACGGCATCGTGAACGTGTCGGCCAAGGACCTCGCAACGGGCACGACGCAGTCGGTGACTATCACCGGCGGCTCGAAGCTCTCGAAGGAAGACATCGACCGCATGGTCCGCGACGCCGAAGCGCACGCCGCCGAGGACCGCGCCCGCCGCGAAGAAGCGGAGATCCGCAACAACGCAGACGGTCTCGTCTACTCCACCGAGAAGTTGCTCAAGGACCAGGCCGAGGCCTTCCAGGGCACTGAGCGCGAAGACGTTGAGGCGGCCCTGGGCTCGCTCAAGGAAGCACTCAACGGCACCGACAACGAGGCCATCAAGGCGGCCACGGAGAAGTTGCTGACCGCGAGCCAGGGCTTCAGCCAGCGCCTCTACGAGGAGGCCGCCAAGGCCAACGCCGGTGAGACCAGCGCCCCCGTCGGTGACGACGACACCATCGTCGACGCCGAGATTGTGGACTGATCGTGACCGAGGAATTCCAGACTCCCGACGAGGCGGCGTTTGATGACGCCGCCTTGTCGGAGGTCGTTGTCCAGACCGAGGCCGAGATGCAGCGCGACGAGTTTAAGGCGCTCGCGCAGCAGATCCAGGCCGACTTCGAAAACTACAAAAAGCGCGTCACCCGGGACATTGACGACGCGGCGTCCCGAGGCGGTGCCCGTGTGGTGAACGCGGTGTTGCCGGTGCTCGACGCCTTCGACCTTGCGGTCGCCCACTTCGGTGAGAACGCATCGGACGAGGCCAAGGCACTGCTGCAGTCGCGCCAGCTGTTGCTGGACTCGCTGGCCAAGGAGGGCCTCGAGCGACTCGGTGTCGCCGGGGAAGTGTTTGACCCGCAGATCCACGACGCGGTGTTGCACGTTGAGGGTGACGGTGACCAGCAGGTCATCGATGACGTCCTCCGCGTGGGCTACCGCTGGAAGGGCGTCGTCTTGCGTCCCGCCATGGTGAAAGTGAAGGGCTAAGTGGCCGAACGCGAGTGGTTTGACACGGACTACTACAAAGTCCTCGGTGTCTCGG
>DAIQPT010000012.1:0-28358 GCA_036787185.1 Acidimicrobiales bacterium
TGGCGCCATTGGGTGCGAGTTCGCCTCGATGCTCTCTGACATGGGCACCAAGGTGACCATTCTCGAAGGCCTGCCCTCGATCCTCGCGGGCTGTGACACTGAAGTCGCCACCGTCGTGCAGCGCGCCTTCAAGAAGCGTGGCATCGACATCGTGACCAACGCCAAGATCACCGGCCACACCGCTGGCAAGAAGGGCACCACCATCAACCTGGATGGCGCCGACGACGTGGCGGTCGACATGGTCGTGGTTTCCGTCGGTCGTCGCCCCCGCACCGAGGGTCTCCTCGGCGAAGGCACCGGTGTGGAGATCAACGAGCGTGGCTTCGTGGTCGCTGATGGTTACATGCGCACCGCCAACCCCAACGTCTTCGCCGTCGGTGACGTCGTGGCCGGCACCCCGCAGCTGGCGCACGTCGCCTTCGCGGAAGCCGTCGTGACGATCAAGACCATCATTGGTGAGCACGTGGTGCCGGTCGACTACGACCGCGTGCCGTGGGCGATCTACTCGAACCCCGAAGTTGCCTTCTGTGGTCTGACCGAAGCGGCCGCCAAGGAGCGCGGCTACGACGTCGTGGTCAAGAAGGACCCCTTCGGTGGCAACAGCCGCGCCCAGATCATCGGCGAGACCGATGGTGTGGTGAAGATCATTGCGGAGAAGCGTGCTGACGGCACCGCCGGTCAGATTCTCGGCGTGCACATGGCCGGACCCTGGGTTACCGAACAGCTCGGTGCCGGCTACTACGCCGTCAACTGGGAGGCCACGGCCGAAGAGGCCGCCGCGCTGATCCAGCCGCACCCGTCGCTGTCAGAAACCTTCGGCGAGACGCTCCTCGCCCTCGCCGGTCGAGGTATCCACGTTGGCTGAGGTCACCCTCCCGTCGTTGGGTGAGTCGGTCACCGAAGGAATCATTACCCAATGGTTCAAGAAGGTGGGCGAGCTCGTTGCCCGTGACGAGGCACTCTTCGAAGTCTCGACTGACAAGGTCGACTCCGAGATGCCCTCGCCAGCGTCGGGCGTCCTGACCCAGATCCTGGCCGCCGAAGGCGACACCGTGCAGACGGGCGCCGTCGTGGCCATCATTGACGAATCAGCCACTGAAGGCACCGCAGCCGCGGCGCCGGCCGCTGCTGCACCGAGTGCCGCTCCCGCGGCTGCCCCAGCCCCAGCCCCCGCGGTGGCACAGGGCACGGGTGCCAACGGCGTGGTCGTCTCACCCGTTGTTCGTCGCATCTTGCTTGACGGTGGCGTGGAGCCCTCGACGGTGCGCGGCACCGGTACTGGTGGCGCCATCACGCGCCGTGACGCCGAACGCGCGGTCGCGATGGGCCCAACGGAAGAAGTGATTCGCCCCCTCTCGAACGGTCAGCGCCGTATGGGTGCCCACATGAGCGTGTCGGCCCTGTCGGCGCCGCACGGCTTTGTGGCGATCGAAGTGGACGCCAGCGTCTTTGACCAACTCGACGCAGTCGGCCACGAGACCTCGGATGGCTTCGCGATCGCCAATGACGTTGTGGTGGCTCTGGCCGCGGTACGCGCTCTGAGCGAGTTCGATGTCCTGAACGCCTACTACCTCGATGACCAGCTGGTCCTGCAGCGCACCGTCAACGTGGGCTTCACCCGCCACGTCGAAGACGACGGCATGTTGGTGCCGGTAGTTCACGCGGCCGCGGGGCTCACCCTGCGCGCACTGGCCCGTCGCGTCATCGAAGTGGACGAGCGTCTGGCCTCGCGCCAGCTCACCACCGATGACCTCATGGGTGGCACCTTCACCGTGACCGGTGCTCCGAGCAGCGAGGCGCTGTTGTCGGTGCCAATTCTGATTCAGCCCCAGGTGGCGGTCTTGAGTGTTGGTGCGGTGCGTCAGGTGCCGGTCGTCACCGTGGTTGATGGTGTGGCCACCGTGGCCGTAGGCCGCCGTGTGGTGCTGGGTCTGACCTTTGACCACCGGGTGACTGACGCCGTGACCGCTGCGGCCTACCTCGAGCGCGTGGGCGAACTGCTCGCGGGGCTCGACATCGCAACCGAGCGCTAAATGCTGCGCCGTCGTCACCTCGGACGCGTGCGTTTCGCGGAGGCTGACGACTTGCAGCGCGCGTTGCTGCAGTCCAGTGACGACTACATCTTGATCATGGAGCACCCCCCGACGTACACCAAGGGGATTCGCACCAGTCCGGACGCCTTCAAGGTCGACCCCGCCACGCTGGCGGCCGACGTCGTGGACGCCGACCGCGGTGGCGACGTCACGTACCACGGCCCCGGCCAGGTGGTGGCGTGGCCCGTGATCACCGTGCCGGACGACCCATCCGCCGGCAAGAGCCACGTCACCATGATGGAAGACGCCATCATCGCCACCGTGACCATGCTCGACCCCGAGCACCGCCTCGGTGAGGTTGGTCGCCTCGAGGACTACCCCGGGGTGTGGGCCCACCTCGAGTCCGAGCCTGTGAAGATCGCGGCGGTGGGCGTACGCACCAAGCGCAACAAGCGCGGCGAGCGTCGCACCCTGCACGGTCTGGCCCTCAACGTCACCACTGACATGACGGCCTTTGAGGCCATCATTCCCTGTGGCATTCCCGACAAGCCGGTCGGCTCACTCCAGTCGCTGGGTCTCGATGTCACGCTGCTCGACGTTGAGGAGCTCCTCGGTCAGGAGTTGGCCGCCCGCATCGGTGGGGAGGAGCGCGTGGCGCGCGTGGACCGGTCGGTCTCAACGACGTCGGACGAGCGCCCCCTTATTCGCCGCCTGCGCAAGGCTGGCGTTAATCCCGACGAGGCGTTGCCGATCAACACCCGCAAGCCCGAGTGGCTGCGCATCGAGGCCCACATGGGCCAGGAGTATCAGTCGCTGCGGACGCTCACGGAGGACCTACGCCTCGTGACGGTGTGTGAAGAGGCTGGGTGCCCCAACATCTTCGAGTGCTGGGCCGACGGCACCGCAACCTTTATGGTCAACGGTGAACGCTGCACCCGCGCGTGCGGCTTCTGCCTCATCGACACCCGCAAGCCCTTCGCCCTGGATCCCACCGAGCCCGAGCGCGTGGCCGAAGCCGTGGTTCGACTCAAGCTCAGTCACGCCGTTATCACCTGCGTGGCCCGTGACGACCTTGCCGACGGTGGCGCCGGCGCGATTGCCGAAACCATCTACGCCATTCGCCGTCGCTCACCAGGCACCAACGTGGAGGTGCTGATCTCGGACCTCAAGGGTGACCCCGAAGCCCTGCAACTCATCATTGACGCCCGTCCCGACGTGATGAACCACAACATCGAAACGGTGGCTCGTCTGCAGCGCGCTGTGCGCCCGAGCGCCGCCTACCACCGCTCCATGACGGTGCTGGCCCGTTCGGTCGCCGCCGGTCTCACCGCCAAGTCGGGGCTGATGGTCGGACTTGGGGAGACGGCCGACGAAGTCGAAGAGACGCTGGCCGACTTGGCCGCCGTCGGGGTATCCATCGCCACCATTGGTCAGTATCTCCGACCCACCGCGAAGCACTTGCCGGTGTCCCGCTACTGGGAGCCCGCGGAGTTCGAGGACCTGGCCGCACGGGGTCGGGCCCTGGGCTTAGCCCACGTGCAGTCGTCGCCGCTGACGCGTTCGAGCTACCACGCGCGCGAAGCACTCAGCGACGCCACGCCGCTCGCGATGCCGACTCGCCGCTAAGCCTGCGGTCGTCGGATCATTCGCTGGTAACGCAGGGGTGGCCGCGAGACGCTCGGAAGTTCTTCTCCGTCATCGACGAAACCTAGTGAGAGAAACTTGTTGCGAGCGTCGGGGTTGTGCGTGAAGACGCCCAGCCCGAGCGAGTGCCACTGGTAGGTGTCGCGTTGGTCGTCAATAAAGGACACGATGGCCCGCACGAGACCGTGTCCCCGAAAGCGTGGTTCCACCCACAGGCCACCGAGCCACGCCGCCACGTCGCCATCGTGCCTCGATGAATCAACAGTCACCATGGCCGCGGGTTCGCCATCAACCTTGACCACGATCACGTCGACGTCGGCAATGAACGAGCGCCATCGGGATTCGTCAAAGAGCGACTCCGCTTCGTAGGTGCTCGCAAAGGCGTCGGGGTCGTGGTGGAGGGCACGCAAGCGAAGGTCGCGCACCACTTCCCACTGCTCGCCGCCAACAACGTCGATCGCGTGCATTAGGCGACGAAGTACTTGGCCTTGGGGTGGTGGCAGATGATGGCGTCCGTGGTCTGCTCCGGGTGGAGCTGGAAGCCTTCGGACACTTCAACGCCGATGCGACTGGCTTCGAGCAGTTCGGCCACCTTGGCGTTGTCGGTGAGGTCGGGGCAGGCCGGGTAGCCCCAGGAGTAACGACCACCGCGGTACTGCTGGCGGAAGAGTCCGAACAGGGTGGGGCCGTCTTCGTTGGCGTAGCCGAGTTCCTCACGGATGCGTAGGTGCCACAGCTCGGCGAGGGCCTCGGCCATCTCGACGCCGAGGCCGTGCAGCTTGAGGTAGTCGGTGTAGCGGTCAGCGGCGAAGAGTTCGGCGCAGCGTTCGGACACGCGCGACCCCATCGTCACCAGCATGAAGCTCGCGTAGTCCTTGTCGGGCGAGTCGACGCCACGGAAGAAGTCGGCGATACACAAGAAGTCGTCCTTGTGTTGGCGGGGGAAGTGGAAGCGGGTGCGTTCCTCGGTGCGGGTGTCATCCGTGAAGATAATGAGGTCGTCACCATCGGCGGCCGCGGGGAAGTGGCCGTAGACAACCTGCGGCATGAGCAAGTCGGCCTCTTTGGCGATGGCCAGCTGCTCGCGGAGTTCGTGACTGACGCGCTCTTTGAAGGCGTTGTCATCCTCGCCATCTTCGGGACGATAGCCCCACTGATTGCGGAACAATGCCGTGAGGTTGAGGTACGAACTGATTTCGTCCACGGACATACCCTTTGCGACCCGAGATCCCAAGAAGGGTGGCGGGAACAAGGGATTGTCGTGGGCCACGGCGGGACTGCGGGCCGGCAGACCTTCAGGTGCTTCTCGGTGTTCACCACGGAGTTTGCGGAAGACCTGACGCTCGGAGATTTCGCGACCAAAGGTCGGGTCGTCCTCACCCGTCTTGGCAATCTCGCCGAGCCGATCGAGGACGCGGAGTCCCTCGAAGGCGTCCTTGCCGTAGAAGACGCGGCCAGGGTAGACCTCGCGGAGATCGCGTTCGACGTAGGTCCTGGTGAGCGCGGCGCCACCGAGCAGGACGGGCAGGTCCGCGAGCCCCTGGTCAGCAAGGGCTTCGAGGTTTTCGCGCATGATGAGCGTCGACTTGACGAGGAGGCCACTCATGCCCAGCGCGTCAGCGTTGTGTTCCTTCACGGCGGCAATCATCTCGTTGATGCCAACCTTGATACCGAGGTTGATGACCTCGTAGCCGTTGTTCGTCAAGATGATGTCGACGAGGTTCTTGCCAATGTCGTGGACGTCGCCCTTGACGGTGGCGAGGACGATCTTGCCGCGACCACCCTGGTCGGCCTTCTCCATGAAGGGCTCCAGGTGGGCGACAGCACTCTTCATCGTTTCGGCGCTCTGGAGGACGAAGGGCAACTGCATCTCGCCCGAGGCGAAGAGCTCGCCCACGACCTTCATGCCCTCGAGTAGGACATCATTCACGATCGACAGTGGCGCGAGGCCCTCGTCCATGGCCTGGTTGAGGTCGGCCTCAAGGCCGACGCGGACGCCGTCGATGATGCGGCGCTTCAGGCGTTCGCCGAGCGGGAGTTCGTCAAGGTTGGTCGCGTTCGAGCTGGCGGTGGTGACGCCTTCGAAGAGGCGCAGGAGTTCCTGCAGAGGGTCGTAGTCCTCGGTGCGGCGGTCGTAGATGAGGTCGAGGCACACCTGTCGGGCCTCGTCCGAGATGCGGGCCAGGGGGAGGATCTTGGACGCGTGCACGATGGCGGCGTCGAGGCCGGCTTCGGCACACTCGTGCAGGTACACACTGTTGAGAACCTGACGGGCGGCCGGATTGAGGCCGAAGGAGATGTTGGACAGGCCCAAAATGGTCCGCACGCCGGGCAGTTCGGCCTTGATGCGGCGAATGCCCTCGATGGTCTCGATGCCGTCGCGGCGCGACTCTTCCATGCCGGTGGACAGAGGCAGCGCCAGGGGGTCAATGAAGATGTCGGTGGCCTTGAGGCCGTAGCGCGAGACCGCCAAATCGGTGATGTTTTTGGCGGCTCGGAACTTCCACTCGGCGGTACGGGCCTGGCCCTCTTCGTCGATGCAGGTGGCCACAATCGCGGCACCGAATTCGGCGGCGAGCGAGAGGAAGCCGTCGAGACGCGTGCCCTCACCGTCGCCCTCTTCGAGGTTGACCGAGTTCAGCAGAGCCTTACCACCGAGCCAGGTGAGTGCCTGACGGGCAACCTTGGTTTCAGTGGTGTCGACCATGATGGGCACCGACGACTGCGTCGCGAGGCGCGACAGCAGCTCGTTCATGTCGGAGACACCGTCGGCACCGGTGTAGTCAACACAGACGTCGAGGATGTGGGCACCCTCCTTGATCTGTTCGCGACCAATGGCCACACAGGTGTCCCAGTCGCCGGCGAGCATCGCTTCGCGGAACTTCTTCGACCCGTTGGCGTTGGTGCGCTCACCGATCATCAACACCGAGCGGTCCTGCTGGTAGGTCACCGGGGAATAGATCGACGCCACCGATGGCTCGAGCTCGGGCGTGCGCGGTGCGGGACGCAGGGGGCGCACCGCCTCGATGACTGCCTCGAGGTGGGCGGGGGTCGTGCCGCAGCAGCCACCAACGATTTGTACGCCGTAGTCCGCAACGAACTTCGCCAGGTGCTCGGCGAGGCCTTCGGGGGTGAGGTCGTAGTGCATCTTGCCGTCGACCACGCTGGGCAGTCCGGCATTTGGGAGGCAGGCAATTGGCACGGGCGAGGTATCGCTGAGCTGCCGCAGCGGTTCGTACATTTCGACCGGGCCAGTGGCGCAGTTGAGACCCAGGGCGTCGATGCCCAGTGCGGTGAGCGAGGTAATGGCCGCGCCGATTTCGGTGCCGGGCAGCATGCGGCCGGTCATTTCAATGGTGACCTGGGCCTGAATCGGCACAACGCGACCGTGGCGGACCATGGCGCGCTGGCAGGCCGCAATGGCGGCCTTGCCGGAGAGGAGGTCGAACATGGTTTCGACCAGCAGGACGTCGACGCCACCTTCGAGGAGGCCGTAGGCGAGTTCTTCGTAACTGGCGCTTAGCTCGTCGTAGGTGATCTGACCGAGCGTCGGAAACTTGGTGCCGGGGCCAATGGAACCGGCCACGAATCGTGGCTGGGAGGGCGTGCTGTACTCGTCGGCGACTCGTCGAGCGATGACCGCCGACTGGTGGGCGAGTTCGAAGGCGCGGTCGGCGATGCCGTATTCCGCGAGGACGACGCCAAAACTACCGAAGGAGTCCGTTTCAATGACGTCGACGCCGACGTCCAGGAAGGACCGGTGGACGGCTTCGATGGCCGAGGGCTTGGTAACCACCAGGAGTTCGTTGCAGCCCTCAAAGGCCGCCCCACCAAAATCGTCGGCGGTGAGGTTTTGCATCTGCAAATTGGTGCCGGTAGCCCCGTCGTAAATCAGGACACCCTTCGCCAACGCAGCGAGGTAGGGATCATCAGCACCAGGGCGCGAAAACGGGGGCTTGGTGGCAATGGTCATTGTCACTCAAGGCTACCTGTTTCTAATTTCCAGTCGTTACGCTGGGGCGATGAAGATCTACACGCGCAAGGGTGACGACGGCACCACAGGACTCCTCTTTGGTGGGCGGGCGAACAAGGACGCCGCCGCCATTGAACTAAATGGTGCCGTTGATGAGGCCCAGGCGTCACTCGGATGGGCTCGGTCGCTCCAGCCCGTGGACGCACCACTCAACAAAGAGATTGCCGAAATTGAGCGAGACCTGTGGATCTTGATGGCCGAAGTGGCCACACAGTACGAGAATCGCATCAAGCTCGAAGAGGGCACCACCAAGGTGTCACAGGCAATGGTTGACGCCCTCGAAGCCCGCATCGACTACTGGTCCCACCAAGTGGAAATGCCCAAGGAGTTTGTGGTGCCGGGTGAGAACCAGCAGTCGGCCGCCTTGGACGTGGCCCGCACCGTTGTCCGTCGTGCCGAGCGCATTGCCGTGGCCTGGGCGATCAATGAGTCGCTGGTCGTGGCCTACCTGAATCGCCTCAGCGACTTAGTCTGGACCTTGGCGCGGGTGGCCGAAGGGCCCCAGCACCGCACCGCCCGTTCCATGGCAAAGGAGTTGTAATGATTTCCAACGCTCGCGTCGCTGCACTGAGCGAAATTCTCCACGTCGGCACCGTGGTGGTGCCCGTTGCCGTCGATAGCGACGGGGCGTACGTCGCCGAGTCGATTCCCTCGACTATTGGCGTCCACACGATCCCTCGGGTCCTCGCCGCATCCTGGTGTTCGAGCCACGGCCTGACGGAAAAGGTCGCGAGTACCGCCGTGCTGAGCGGTCTTGAGGGCCCCTCGGTGGTCTTCGTGTCGATCACTAGCTACCACGACCTCGAGTCCTTGCGCCTCGCGGCCGCGGCCGGTGTGGCCAACGCCCACGGTGGCTCACTCGCCATTTTGCTCCCCACCGAAGCAGCTGACCACGTCGCTGACGCCGCGCAGGCCTTCGTTGAAGGTGCCCTGCTCGCCGCCTACAACTACAAGAAGCCTGAGGCTGACGCCGAGTTGTTCATTGTGGCAACGGGCGTGCCACTGCCGACCATTACCGCCCACGAAGAAGCGACAACCGGCACGCACCGCGGTGCCGTGATTGCGTCGAACACCAACTGGGTGAAGCGCCTCGTGGACTCCCCACCGAACGCCATGAACCCAAAGGGTCTGGCCAAGGCCGTCGCCGCACACCTCGACACGCTCGAGCACGTCCACGTCGATGTCTGGACCGAAGCCGTCATTCGCGAAGAACGACTGGGTGCGGTGCTGGCCGTGGCCTCGGGTTCCGCGGAACCCCCACGCCTGGTGCGCGCCACCTACACGCCCCCGAACCCCGTCGCCCACATTGCGCTGGTCGGTAAGGGCATCACCTTCGACTCGGGTGGTTTGAACATCAAGCCACTGGCCTCGATGATGGAGATGAAAGTCGACATGAGCGGCGCGGCCATTGTGTCTGGCGTCATCGCAACCGCGGCCGCACTGCAGTTACCGGTCCAGATCACCATGATTGCCCCGATGGTCGAAAACTTGCTCGGCGACAAGGCCGTCAAACCCAGCGACGTCGTGGTGGCTCGCTCGGGCAAGACCATTGAGGTGCTCAACCCCGACGCCGAGGGCCGACTGATTCTCGCCGATGGTCTGACCCTGGCGGTCGAGGCCGCTCCTGATGTGATCTTCGACGTGGCCACTCTGACCGGCGCGATGGCGACGGCCCTGGGCGACCAGTGCGCCGGCTTCTTCGCCTCCACCGAAGAGTTGGCCAAGCGCGTGCTTGACGCGAGCGCCGAGACCGGTGAGTCCTTCTGGCCGATGCCCCTTTTTGCGGCGTACGAAAAGGACATCGCCTCCGATGTCGCCGACATCAAGAACATGGGCAAAATGGGCGGCCGCGGCGGCGCCATTGCGGCGGCGCTCTTTCTGCAGCACTTCACCGAGGGACTGCCGTGGGCGCACCTCGACATCGCTGGCCCCGCCTCAACGAGCAGCGCCCACGGGTACCACTCCAAGGGCTCGACCGCGTGGGGCATGCGGACACTCGTGTCACTGCTTGCCGCTGTCGTCCGCGAAGCGAAGGGCTAAGTCGTGCGCATTGGCGTCACTGGTTCTACTGGACTCATCGGCACCGCACTGGTTGCCTCGCTCGAGGCCCGCGGTGACACCGTGGTCCGCTTCGTGCGACCAGACTCGTCACCGACCTCGGGCGAACGGGTGCGCTGGAATCCCCGCACTGGTGACGTTGATGAGTCTGACTTAACTCGTGTCGGAGGCCTAGACGGGATCGTTCATCTCGCTGGGGCCGGCATCGCCGACCACCGGTGGAGTGCGAAATACCGCGCCGAGATTTTGCAGTCACGCACGTCATCGACAGGCCTCGTTGTGGAGATTGCCTCGCGCCTCCCTAGTGGCCTGGCGACGCTGGTGAGTGGATCGGCCATTGGCTACTACGGCAATGGGGGAGACGCCGAGCTGAGCGAATCGTCGCCCACCGGAACGGACTACGTTGCCGAGGTCTGCCGGGCGTGGGAAGCCGCCGCTGCACCACTGCGTGACCAAGGAACACACGTGTCCTTCGCTCGCACGGGCATTGTCATGAGCCGCAATGGTGGTGCACTGGCGAAGTTGCTCCCCCTCTTTGCTTTTGGCCTGGGTGGGTCTCTCGGCAATGGACGTCAGTGGATGGCGCCAATTTCCATCACCGACGAAGTGCGGGCCCTGCTCTTTGCCCTGGATCAGCGCCTCGAGGGCCCAGTTAATTTGGTGGCCCCGACGCCTTGCACGAACCGAGAATTGACCAAGGCTCTCGGCGCAGCGCTTCGACGCCCGTCGTTCCTGCGAGTGCCGAGTACTGCCATGAAGTTGGTGCTTGGAACCGAGTGCGCCGACGCAACCGTCCTGACCAGTCAGCGGGTCGTGCCAACGGCCTTGACGGAGGCCGGCTTCACCTTCACCAGCAACACGATTGCTGCCATCCTCGCCGACGTTCTCTAAGGGCGGCGCGGTGTCGGAACTCACGCGCGACGCCTACGAGCAGTTCGCCCCCTTCTACGACGCCATCAATGGGGAACCGGACGAGCTGATTCGTGCCGTCATTTCGATGATTGAGGAACACCACCCCGACGCGACCAGCGTTCTGGAATTGGGCTGCGGCACCGGCACGGTACTGGCCGGCCTCGGCTCGGGCTACCGCCTCACCGGTGTCGACTTCTCGCCGGCCATGCTGTCGGTAGCGAGCCGCAAGGTTCCTCAGGCGACACTCCACCACGCCGATATCACCAACCTCGATCTGGGAACGCACTTTGACGTGGTGCTCTGTGCGCTCGACACGATGAACCACCTCACCGACATTGCCGACTGGTCGCGGGTGTTCGCAGTGGCCGCGCACCACCTGGCGCCGGGCGGGTTGTTTTTGTTTGACGTCAATACTGTTAGCCGCTTCCACATGCTGGACGAGATGGTGCCGTGGGTGCACGAGTTTGATGAACACACGTTGGTGATGTCGCTCTCGTATGAACCACCGTTGGCGCACTGGCAGATTTGTTTGTTCGAGCACCTCTCGGGTGACAACTACCGCCGCACCGACGGCCGTATTACCGAACGTGCCGTGGTTCTCGACGACATCGCCGCGCTCTGGGGCGACCACTTCTCACTGGTCGCGACCAGCGACACCGAAGGTGGTCCCGCCTCGGATGATGCGCCGCGGGCGCTGTTCGCCCTCCGGCGTCGCTAGAGCACGCGAACGCGCTCTGCTCGCGAGGGCACGGGCCGCTGCAGTGAGCGCGAAGGGACATCCTCGCCGTCGGGCACGCCGATGAGGACCGTGGCGAAGAGCTCGTCCTCGAGGCCGGCCCACTGACGGACCGCGTCAACGTGTCGGAACGCACCCCACAAGGTGGCGCCTAGTCCAGCCTCTTCGATAAGAAGGAGAAGCGCCATGGTCGCCATCGCCGCATCGGTGTGCCAGTAGGGGATGGGCCATTCGGCGCGATCGCTAAGGCCGGAGGCCGCCTTGTCGGTCTCGCGATACCGGGCCTCGTAGTCCTCGGGACGGCAACTGACCAGCACGACGGCACCGGCGCGAGCGAGACCGGGGAAGCGCGCTGCGGTGGCCCGCCACGATTCGTCGGTCGCGACGTTGAAGTAGTCACCGACTTTGTCTGTCGACACCACCGTGAAGCGAACGCCCGCACTGTTGCCGGCCGTCGGGGCCAGCAGTGCCAATTCGCAGTGACCGCGGAGGAGATGTAGATCGATGGGGGCACCGGAGAAGGAGCGAATCATGCGACGCTGGCGAAGGGCGGTCTGGAGTTCCACACGTCAGGTTTAGCCCAGCGACAGTGGGGGTGTTTTGAATGTTGAGTTAACAGGTAAGATTTAGAGAGAACGAAGGAGAGTCGTGTCCTCACCCAGAGATTTGCTGAACGCCGCGAAGGCTGAAATTACCGAAATCGACCCACATGAGGTCGCGGCTAACTTGGCGCACTACCAACTGCTTGACGTGCGTGAGCCCGACGAGTACGAGCAGGGCGCGGTGCCCGGCGCGGTGCACATCCCCCGCGGCAACCTCGAATTTTCGGTCGAAGGTCGCCTCCTGGACAAGAACGCCCCCATCGCGGTCTACTGCGCCGGCGGTGTGCGTTCGGCCTTCGCGACCAAGACCTTGCAGGACCTCGGCTACACCAACGTTGTCTCAATCATCGGTGGCTTCAACAAGTGGAAGGACGAGGGCCTGACGTGGGCCACGCCTCAGACCATGACCGCCGCCCAGCGCGTGCAGTACCACCGCCACCTGCTCCTGCCCGAAGTCGGAGAGAAGGGCCAGCTGCGCCTGCTCGGCGCCAAGGTGCTGTTGCTCGGTGCTGGTGGCCTCGGATCACCCGCGGCCCTGTACCTCGCCGCGGCCGGTGTTGGCACGATCGGCATCATCGACATGGACGTGGTCGACACCTCGAACCTGCAGCGTCAGATTCTGCACAACCTCGAGCGCGTTGGCATGCGCAAGGTTGACTCGGCCCGCAAGACCCTCGAGGGCATGAACCCCGACATCAAGGTGAACACCTACGACACCCGCCTTGGTGCTGACAACATTCTCGACATCATCGATGGCTACGACGTCATCGTTGATGGCACGGACAACTTCCCGACGCGCTACCTGGTTAACGACGCAGCACTGCTGAAGAAGATCCCGGTGGTCCACGGCTCGATTTTCCGCTTCGAGGGACAGGTCACCGTCTTCAACCCCTACGTCGGTCCCTGCTACCGCTGCATGATCCCTGAGCCACCTCCCGCCGAGTTGGCCCCGAGCTGCGCCGAAGCCGGCGTGCTCGGCGTGCTGCCCGGCATTGTGGGATCGATTCAGGCCGTTGAGGCCATCAAGTTGCTGCTCGAGCTGGGTGACCCGCTCGTGGGCCGCTTGCTCACCTACGACGCCCTCGACCAGAGCTTCCGCACCTTCAAGGTCCGCCGCGACCCTGAGTGCCCGGCCTGTGGCGAGAACGCGCCCCCAATTCAGATCGCCGAGTACGACGATCTGTGCATGCCGCACCCCGTGCAGCTGGCCAACTAGTACGAGACCGTTAGGGGTGCCGTCGGGCACCCCTAGGGTCGAAGTATGACCACTGCTACCGAAGTCATCTACGACGGCGACTGCGGTATCTGCAACGCCTGCATTCGCTGGCTGCAGCGCCGTGACGGCGCGCAGCGCCTTCGCTGCACTCCGTCGAGTGCGTGCACGTGGGACGATGCGGCCTTGCAGCCCTTCGCCACGACGGTGGTGGTTCGCACGAGCGACGGCAGGACGGTGACCGCGTCAACGGCGGTCGCTACCGCGCTGAGTCAACTCCCCGGATTCTGGGGCCTCCTGGGGCGCTGGGTCTGCTTTCTCAATCGGAGCCGTGCGCTCACTGCGTATCACGACCGCTGGTACTACGCCGTGGCCAAGCGTCGAAACCGAATCTCCAACGCCCTCGTCGCACTGCGCGTGCTCGACCAGAGCTGTCGCGTCCCGACACGGTAGGTCGGCGTGACGCGACGTCGACGAGCGCTCATGCGCCAGATCTGGGCGAACATCGTGTGGTGTCACTGGCCGGTGGATCCTGCCCAGGTGGCAGCAGTGCTTCCCGCTGGTCTGACCCCCGAACTCTTTGACGGGCAGGCGTGGGTGGGCCTTATTCCCTTCTCCATGGAGCGACTGCGCCCCGTCGGACCCTTCGGTTTTGTGACCAGATGGTTGCGGTCCAGCGATTTCGGTGAAGTCAACGTCCGCACTTACGTCACGGGACCCGACGGTCAGACGGGCGTGTGGTTCTGCACCCTCGACGCTGATTCGGTGGCGGCCGTCGCCACGGCGAACGCGGCCTTTGGTCTGCCGTATCGAGTGGCGACTACCAACTACACCGAACGCGATGGCGTGCGGCGCTGGCGCAGCGCGCGTCGACGCGACGGTGCCCACGCGGCTCTCACCGTCACCGCGGCCACGGAATCACCCCGTCCGGCCGCCCCGGGGCTCGAGGCATTCTTGTTTGAGCGCTACGCCCTCTACACCCGCTGGCACGGCCGCATTCTTCGAGGTGAGCTCTCTCACGAGCCGTGGCGGGTGCGACCCGCGACACTGGACGAGTGCGTGCACGACACCGTTGACCGAGCGGGCTTTCGGGTGGATGGTGATCCCCACGTGTTCGTCGGCGAACCGGTGAACGTCACGGTCTATCCCATGCGAACGGTGGGGAAGATACGGCCATGATGGGATTCGGCCAGTGCTTGATTCTGCTCGGTCTCGTCGTCGGCAATGCACTGCTGGCGCGACTCCACGTGCTCAATGACGAGCTCTCGGCTCGTCACGACCCCATTAGCGCCTACGGCATTGCCCGCTACCGCCGCCTTTACGCCGCGCAGAACGCCACCTTCGTTGGCGCCGGGTCGGGGGCGGCGCTTTGTGTGCACCTTGGTCATCCGCACCTGGTGGCCCTGCCGTTGCTGTGTCTCGCCTACGCGCTCGGTATTTTGGCGATCATCGTGTTTCCGATGGACGCCCCCGGTGCCGGGCGCAGTGGCACGGGCCTACTGCACGTCGTGGGGGCGTCAACAATCTTTGGCGCGGCGGCGCTGGCGTCGCTGCGGGCGCCGCAACTGCTCGGTCATCGGGCCCACGGCCTTACCGAGGTCGGCATTGTCTTCGTGTCGGCGTATCTCTTTGTCGCCATTGCCGTCTTGATCGTGGCCAAGGCCCGACGACTGGGGTCATTCGGGCTGTTGGAGCGAGTGGCGGCCGCTGGACTCAGTTTCTGGCTGCTGGAAGTCCTGCTCCTGGTGCAGCGCTGACGACACCGCGCCTAGCGAGCGAGCGGTTCGTCGAAGTGCGTGACTTCGCCGGGGACGGCGTAGAAGGGGTGCGTCATCGAACGCCACTCTTCGAACAGCGGCGTTTCGCGAAACGCCAGGTGCGCCTCAACGGAGGACCACTGCACGGTCAGCAGGAAACGTGTCGGGTCTTCGATCTGACGACGCACTTCGGCACCAAAGCAGCCGGGCGCCGATTCAATGACGGGCAGCGCGACGCGTAGGGCGTCCTCGTAGGCCGACTCTTGCCCTTCGCTCACCTTCAGCCAAGCGTGCTCGAGAATCATCAGCGGCTCAACAGACGAGCGCGCAGCACCTGGTCCTGCGCGGTCAACACGGCGGTGTGCGCCAGCGCAATGGCGCCGGTGATCATGGCCTCGTCGGCTTCGGGGGTGGCGCAGGCGGCCGTGAACTGGGGCTGGTGGTTGACGGCGCCGTGGCTCACGATGCCGAGCAGGGGGTGGATTGAGGGCACCACCAACGACACGTTGGCCATGTCGGTGGAGAACGTCGGGATGGCTGCCCCCTCGTCGTCAAGGACAAAGGAACGCCCGAGCGCTTCGGCAGCCGTGCGGTAGTGCGCAATCAGGTCGGCGTCTGTTTCCATGTGGGAGAACGTGTGGCCAATGAGTTCCATCGACAGACCAGCGCCGGTTGCGGTGGCACCGGCCTGGAAGCAGGCGTTCACGCGCTCGCGAAGGACGTGGAGTTTTTCGAGCGTGGTGGCGCGCACCATGACCCGAGCCACCACGTGGTGGGGGATGATGTTGGCCGCGGAGCCACCTTCGATAATGACGAGGTGCACCTGGTCGCCCGGCGTGAGCTGCTGCCGAAGGAGACCAATCGACACCTGTGCGATAGTCAAGGCGTCGAGGGCGTTCACGCCCTCCCACGGTGCGGCAGAGGCGTGTGCTTCCTTGCCGGTGTAGGTGACATCGAACTGGTCCACGGCGAGGCAGGCGCCTCGCTGGCGGTCGGAGAAGACACCCGAGGGCTGGTCGCCCGGCCAGGGGTGCAGCATCATTGCGGCGTGGACGCCGGTGAAGTAGCCGGCGTTAATCAAGTCGATCTTGCCGCCGCCGCCTTCTTCGCTCGGGGTGCCCAGCACCTCAACGGTGACGTTGAGTTCGTCGGCGACTGCGGCGAGGCCGATGGCGGCTCCGACACTGGAAGCAGCGATGATGTTGTGGCCACAGGCGTGGCCCACGTCGGGGAGGGCGTCGAACTCAGCGCAGTAGACCAGGCGAAGTTCGCCGGAGCCCTTGGTGGCCCGAAATGCCGTGTCGAGTCCCGCGATGCCGCGCTCGACCGTGAAGCCGGATGCTTCGAGGAGTGCCGCGACGGCGGCCGAGCTCTCGTATTCCTCGTATCCCAACTCGGGGTGGGCGTGAACGAAGTGGCTCAGACCAATCAGTTCCATGCGGGCAGCGCGAACGGCGGCACTGGCCTGGTCGACGGCACTCATGCGATCTCGGCAACCACGTCGCCGGCGTTGACCGTGTCACCCGCGGTCACGCCAATGGAGGTCACGACACCGGCACGGTCGGCGGCGACGGTGTTTTCCATCTTCATTGCTTCGAGAATCACGATTGTGTCGCCCGCGGCCACCGTGTCGCCCACGGCGACGGCAACCTTGACGATGGTGCCCTGCATGGGGGCAGTCACGGTGCCTGAGCCACTCGCGGCGGCAGCGGGCTTCCGACGTGAGGTGGTGGCGGCGTTGGCCCGTGGTGCAGCGACCTGCTCGACCTCAGGCAGGTACAGCGCAACGCTGACTCGCTTGCCATTGACTTCGGCCACGACGTCCTTGCGAACCAGCGGCTCGTGGCCTTCGGCGACGGCCGGCGCTGGGGTGGTGATACCCGAGAAGTCCAGGTTGGTCTCCACCCACTTGGTCGAGTGGGTGCCGGCAATGAAGTCGTCGTCACTTAAGATGATGACGTCCGCGGGCAGGGTGGTGGCCACGCCAGTAATGACGGTCTCTTCGATAGCGCGCAGCATGCGACGACGGGCCTTTTCGCGGGTGTCGCCCCAGACGATGAGCTTGGCGATCAGGTTGTCGTAGTACTGCGAGACGGTGTCGCCGGCGTAGTAGCCCGCGTCGAGGCGGACGCCCGGACCCGAAGGCTGCTCGAAGGTAGCGAGGGTGCCCGGGGAGGGGGAGAAGCGTCCACCGGCGGGGTCCTCAGCATTAATACGCACCTCAATGGCGTGGCCCACGCTCGTGACGTCGTCCTGCGTAAAGGGAAGGGCTTCGCCACCGGCAATACGGATCTGCCACTCGACAAGGTCCAGGCCGGTGACCAGTTCAGTGACGGGGTGTTCCACCTGCAAACGAGTGTTCATTTCGAGGAAGAAGAACTCGCCGTCCTGGTAGAGGAATTCGACGGTGCCGGCGTTGAAGTAACCGCAGGCCTTGGAGACCTTGACGGCCGCCTCACCCATGGCTCGACGCACTTCGTCGGGGAAGTTCGGGGCCGGTGACTCTTCCACCAGCTTCTGGTGACGGCGCTGGGCGGAGCAGTCGCGCTCGCCGAGCCACAGTGTGTTGCCGTGGGTGTCGGCGAGGACCTGCATCTCGATGTGGCGAGGCCACGTGAGGTAGCGCTCGACGTAGCACTCGGAGCGTCCGAAGTAGCTCAGCGCTTCGCGCATCGCTGACTCGAGGGCGGCGGCTGCTTCGTCGGCGTTGTTGACGACCTTCATGCCACGTCCGCCGCCGCCGTAGGCGGCCTTGATGGCGACGGGCCACCCAAACTCGTTGCCGAAGGCAATGACTTCTTCGGGGCTGGTCAAGGTGTCGTTGCGTCCGGGGACGCCGTTGACGCCGGCCTCGGCCGCGGCAATGCGTGACGAAATCTTGTCGCCCATGACCTCAATGGCCTCTGGCGGCGGTCCGATGAACGTAACGCCCATCGCGGTGATGGCGCGGGCAAAGTCGGTGTTTTCGGAGAAGAAGCCGTAGCCGGGGTGGACGGCGTCCGCACCCGACTGCTTGATGGCGTCCAAAATGGCCTCAGTGTTGAGGTAGCTCTCGGCCGCGCTCTGACCACCGAGGGCGTAGGCCTCGTCAGCCAAACGGACGTGGAGCGCGTCACGGTCGAGGTCGGAGTAGACAGCGACGGTCGCAATGCCCATTTCGCGGCAGGTACGGATCACCCGGACGGCGATTTCGCCACGGTTGGCGATAAGGACTTTCTTTAACACGAACCCCTCCGGTCCTTCGAACCCGATGTGGTGACATCTGGTCTTAAAACCTTACCCCCGTAAGATGCAGGGGTGCTTTCAGAGAACTGGCGAATCGAAGCCGTTGAGACGATTGATTCGACTAACTCGGCGGTAGCCGAACGGGCGCGCGCGGGTGAGGCCGAAGGACTAGTCCTGCGCACGAATTTCCAACTCGCCGGTAAGGGGCGCGCGGGGCGCGTCTGGGAAGCCCCGGCCGGCTCCAGTCTCATGTTCTCCGTACTCCTTCGCCCGCCCGTCAGTGCGACACACCTACAACTCGTGGTCGCCGCAGTGGCGTTGTCGGTGCGATCGGCGGTGGCCGAACGAGTCGGCGTTGTCCCCGCGTTGAAGTGGCCGAACGATCTCCTCATCGACGATCGAAAGGTGGCCGGTGTCCTCGCCGAAATCGTGACCACGCCCGCCGGCCCCGCGATAGTGGTGGGCGTGGGTTTCAACTTGACGAGTCACCCCGACCTCGCCACCGCGACCGATCTCCTCGAGGCGACGGGACACACGCTCGATGCCGTGTCACTGCTCGAGGGCACGCTCGTGGCCTTGGCTGACCGCCGTCGCCTCCTCGACACCGCCGCGGGTTGTGCCCTGCTGCGCGAGGAATACGAAGCCGCCCTCGACACCCTCGGGCGGTCGGTGCGGCTGGAAACGCCACGGGGCAATGTCCACGGTCGTGCCGTCGCTATCGACGAAACTGGAGCATTAGTGGTGGAGCGCGACGGATCCCGTGAGGTGTTCGGCGTCGGCGACATCATCCACCTACGACGAGAGGAGACGCCGTGACTCAGCCCACCCGCGTACTAGTAACGGGCGCCGCCGGCCAGGTCGGTGTCGATCTGATGGACGTTCTCGCCGGTCGCATTCCGCTCGGCGGCGACGCCCGCTTCCAACCCGACGGCTGTGAGGTGCACCCCGACGAATTCACCGTTATCGGACTGTCTCACCACGATCTCGACATCACCGACGAGGAGCGGGTCCACCACGCCATCGCGACGGCTCGTCCCGACGTCATCGTGCACCTGGCGGCGTACACGGCCGTTGACAAGGCCGAGACGGACCGCGACACCTGCTTTGCGGTAAACGACCTCGCGACCAAGAACTTGTCCGATGCCGCCGCGGCGAACGGGGCCCACTTGGTTGCCGTGTCGACGGACTACGTCTTTGACGGTCGCAAGGGCTCGTCCTACCACGAGTCCGACGAGACGAATCCGCTTAGCGTCTACGGCGAGTCCAAGCGCGACGGCGAGCGACGTTGCCGCCCCGAGGACACGATTGTTCGCACCTCGTGGGTTATGGGCGTGCGAGGCAAGAACGTGCTCCACGTCATCGCTGACCGCGCTCTGTCGGGGCAGCAGGTGAAGTTCGTGACTGACCAGACCGGCACGGTCACCGTGGCCGCCGACTTGGCTCGGGCGCTCGTCTGCTTCGTCCGCACCCGACCTGGTGGCATCTGGCACGTGGCTAACACCGGCACCACGACCTGGTTCGATGTCGCCGACTACGCCGGCCGCGTGCTGGGCCGCGGCGACGATTTCGCCACCGGCATCCTGACCAGCGAGCTGTCGCCGGCGCCACTAGCGCACCGTCCGGAGCGCAGCGATCTCGACACCTCGAAATTTGCGGCGGCCTTTGGGCCGTTGCCGGACTGGCACGACGGCGTGACGCGTCTGTTGAATGACCGGCCCCTGCGCGAGGTCGCCCCTTGAGTCAGGTGGGCGCACTCGTCAGTGCCGTCGTCGTGGACTATCACGCCGACGATGTGCTCGGCGGCTGCATTGACTCACTGCGGGCCAACGGCATTGATGACGTGGTTGTCGTCGAGAACGGTGCACCGGGGTCCACGCCCCCAGCGCTCAATGGCCGGACGGTCACGCTCGTGGAGCCAGGGCTCAACCTCGGTTACGGGCGCGGCGTCAATCGGGGAGCAGCTGAAACGAACGCAACGCCGTACCTACTGGTGTCGAACCCCGACGTTGTCGTCCACAACGGCGCGGTCGCGACGTTGCTCGCCGCCCTCGAAGGCAATACGCACTGCGCCGTGGCTGGGCCGAAGATCCTTCGCCCCGACGGCTCGGTCTACCCGTCACATCGGGTCTTTCCCAACATGGTCCTCGCCGGCCTGCATGCACTCCTCGCGCCGCTGTGGCCCGGGAATCCGGCGACCGCTCGGTACCGATCGCGCCACGCTGACGGCACCGTCGACTGGGTGTCCGGCGCCTGCTTCTTGATTCGCCGCGACGTCTTTGAGCGCATTGGCGGCTTCGACGAGCGCTACTTCATGTTCGCCGAGGACATGGCCCTGTGCTGGGAAGTCGCCCAAGCTGGTTTCGCCGTCTTGGCCGTCGACGACGCCGTGGTGACCCACGTCGAGGGCGTGTCGCGCCAGCGAGCCACCCGGTCGATGGTCTGGGCGCACCATCGCAGTGCCTTCCGCTTCGAAGCCCAGCGGGCGAAGGGGTGGCGCAAGGTCTTTCTCCCCGTTGCCGCAGCCGTGCTGGGGGTGCGAATGCTCGTCGTTCTCGGGCTCCGAGGTCGCCGCTAGGACGCTGTGCCGCTTGTGCCCTGACGGCCCGTGCCCTAGATTTTGGGGTGGGCTGCGAGTGGTCTGTGGTTGAAAGTCGATGCCAGTCGCGGGCAAAACGACCCACGTAAGGTGCCTTGCGGCACTGATCATGGCGCGGTTTAGAAGTAAGTCCTGTTGCGTGGTTGGCCAAAGTGGTCGGGGCGCAGGAGGCAGGTGTGGGGTCAAAGACCAGGTCAGCACTCGCAGCCCAATTACTTTTTGGCGATGCCAACTAGTCTGGAACCGTCATGAGTGTATTCAAAAAGATCCTTCGAGCGGGAGAGGGGCGTCGCGTTCGCGAACTCGCTGACCTCGTCGACCGCGTCAATGCTTTGTCCGACGAAATGGCGGCGTTGAGCGACGGCGAACTCCAGGCCAAGACTCCCGAATTCCGCGCACGCCTCGCCGACGGCGAGACCCTCGACGACCTCATGATTGAGGCCTACGCCGTCGTGCGTGAGGCCGCCTCTCGCGTCCTCGGACAGCGCCACTACGACGTCCAGATCATGGGTGGTATGGCTCTGCACTTTGGCTGGGTCGCCGAAATGAAGACCGGTGAAGGTAAGACCCTCGTGTCGACCTTGCCGGTGTACCTGAACGCCCTCAACGGCCAGGGTGTCCACGTGGTCACCGTGAACGACTACCTCGCCACCCGTGACGCCAACTGGATGGGGCAGCTCCACCGCTGGCTCGGTCTGACCGTTGGTCGCGTGGGTCCCGACCTGCCGGACTTCGAGTCCAAGGTCGCCGCCTACCAGGCCGACATCACGTACGGCACCAACACCGAAATGGGCTTCGACTACCTCCGCGACAACATGGCCCGCTCCAAGGAGCAGATGGTCCAGCGCGGCCACCTTTACGCCATCATCGACGAAGTGGACTCGGTCTTGATCGACGAAGCCAAGACGCCGCTGATCATCTCCGGCTCTTCCGCTGACACGACCAAGCTCTACTACCAGTTCGCGTCAATTGCCCGCAGCCTGGTGAAGGGCGAGGACTACGAAGTCGACCTCGAAAAGAAGACGGTCATTCCGACCGACGCCGGTATCGCCAAGGTGGAGCGCGCCCTGGGTGTGAGCAACCTCTACGACGCTGTGGCGATTGACTACGTGCACCAACTCTCCAACGCCCTGCGGGCCAAGGAACTGCACATTCGCGACAAGGAGTACCTGGTCCGTAACGGACAGGTCGAAATCATTGACGAAAACACCGGCCGCGTCCTCGAAGGACGTCGCTGGTCCGATGGTCTGCACCAGGCGGTCGAAGCCAAGGAACGCGTCAAGATTCAAGACGAAAACCACACCTGGGCGACGGTCACGCTGCAGAACTACTTCCGTCAGTACGAGAAGTTGGCCGGTATGACCGGTACCGCCGAAACGGAAGCCAGCGAGTTTGGCAACACCTACGGTCTCATCGTCGTGCCCATTCCGACGCACCGCCCCATGCGCCGCCGTGACCTGCCCGATCTGGTCTTCAAAACCGAGGCCGGCAAGTTCCAGGCGATTGTGGAAGAAGTGCGCGAGCGCAATCTCAACGGCCAGCCGGTGCTGCTGGGCACCGCCTCGGTGGCCAAGTCCGAAGCGCTGTCGCGCGAGCTCTCGAAGGCCGGCGTGCCCCACGAGGTCTTGAACGCCAAGCACCACTTCCGTGAGGCCGAAATCGTGGCCCAGGCTGGACGCAAATTTGCCGTGACTGTGGCCACCAACATGGCCGGTCGTGGTGTCGACGTGTTGCTCGGTGGTAACCCTGAGGGCCTGGCCGTTCGCGAGGCGATGGCCCAAGGATTGGTTCCGGACACCGAGGCGTTCGACGCCAAGGTTGCTGAGCTGCTGCCCGCCTTCAAGGTCGAGTGTGACGCCGAGGGCGAGGAAGTCCGCGCCCTCGGTGGCCTCTACGTCTTGGGCTCTGAGCGCCACGACTCGCGTCGTATCGACAACCAGCTGCGCGGTCGCTCGGGCCGTCAGGGCGACGACGGTGAGAGTCGTTTCTTCTTGTCACTCGAAGACGACCTGATGCTTCAGTTCTCCACCAGCGCCGTGTCGTGGGTGATGGACCGGGCCATGCCCGACAATGAGCCCATTGAGGCCAAGATGGTCTCGAAGGCCATCGAGCGCGCGCAGGCCACCGTTGAGGGCCGCAACGCCGAAATCCGTAAGGAAACCCTCAAGTACGACGAAGTGATGAACGAACAGCGCAAGGTCGTTTACGCCCGCCGCCTCGAAATCATCGAAGCTGAGTCGATGCACGACGAAGTGCTCGAAATGATCGAGGACGTGTTGGCTGACGCCATTGACGCCCAGGTCGAGGGTGACTTCGCTGAGGCGTGGGATATTCACGCCTTGCACATGGAACTCCAGTCCTACTTCCCGCTCACGCTGAGCGAAGACGACCTCGCCGCGTTTGAAGACCGCGAAGCGTTGATTGCCGCCGTGGTGGCTGACGCTCTGGCGGTCTACGAAGCGAAGTGTGCGACCTACCCCGAGGGTGTCGAGACGGCGGCCGCCGTTGAGCGAGACGTGCTGCTGCAGGTGATTGACACCCGCTGGCGTGAGCACCTCTCGGACATGGACTACCTCAAGGAAGGTATCCACTGGCGTCAGGTCGCCCAGGTCGACCCGTTGACCGCGTGGCAGAAGGAAGGCTACGAACTGTTCTCGCGCATGCTCGAACAGGTCAACCGTGACTTCGTCCGATTCGTCAACTACATCGACGTGACGGCGACGACCGTCGAAGAGGTTGCGGCGGCACCGGCCCTCGAGGGCGCTGTGACCAACGAAGAAGCAGTCGTCAGCGACGCACCCGTAGCGCCGGTACCGTCAGTTGTTCCCAACGACAAGCTCGGCCGCAACGAACCTTGTTGGTGTGGCTCGGGCAAGAAGTTTAAGCAGTGCCATGGCCGACCCTAAGGCGGAACACGCCCTTCGCGACGCCCAGTCGACCCTGAGTGATCTCGAGGTTCGTTGGACCGCGGCCAAGGACTATTTGAAGATCGATGAGCAGCGCGCTCGCCACGAGGTGTTGACCGCCGAGGCGGCCAATCCTGACCTGTGGTCGGACCAGGACAACGCGCGCGCCGTCACAACGGAACTGGGTCGGTTGACGGCTGACCTAGAGGCCTTTGACGGACTTCGCAGCGCTCTCGATGACGCCGACGTGCTCGTCGAGTTCGCTCGCGAGGCGCTGACTTCGGGTGACGGTGACGGCACGCTGCTGTCGGAACTGCTGGAGTCGGTGACGAGTATCAACACCGCCATTGCCAGCCTCGAAACGCAAAGCCTCTTCTTGGGTCCCTATGACGCCAATGACGCCATTGTGGAACTTCACGCTGGCGCCGGTGGTACCGACGCCCAGGACTGGACCGAGATGTTGCTGCGCATGTACATGCGATGGGCCGAGCGCCGCGGTTTCGTAATCGAAGTCGACGAAGCGACCGAAGGACAAGAGGCTGGCCTGCTGTCGGCAACCTTCATCATCAAGGGCCGCTTCGCCTACGGCTGGCTCTCGGCCGAGCGTGGGGTGCACCGCCTCGTGCGCATCAGCCCTTTCGACTCGCAGGCGCGTCGCCAGACGAGTTTCGCCAGTCTCGAAGTCACGCCCTTCCTGGATGATGACGCTGGCGAAATCGACATCGAAGAAAAAGATCTTCGCGTCGACACCTTCCGCGCTTCGGGTGCTGGTGGTCAGCACATCAACAAGACGGACTCGGCCATCCGCATCACCCACTTGCCTACGGGAATCGTGGTCAGCTGCCAGAACGAACGCTCCCAGCACCAGAACCGGGCGCGCGCGATGCAGATCCTGAGTGCGAAGTTGGCCGAGAAGGCCCGTGCTGAACGGCAGGCCGAACTGGATGCTTTGGCCGGCAACCGCGGCGACAACGCCTGGGGTTCACAGATCCGCAGTTACGTGCAGGCGCCGTACCAGTTGGTGAAGGACCACCGCACCGATTTCGAGACGGGCAACGTCGAAGCGGTCCTCGAGGGTGACCTCGACGGCTTCATGGAAGCCGAGCTCCGTCGCCAGCGGGCTCGTTCCTAAGAACTTCCCTCATTCATAAGGCTTTTGACCAGAGTGCCGCCGCCGCTTCGGGGGTGGTCGGTAGAATGAACGTTGTACGAACGGCGCTGGGCGCGTCTTGTTTAACCCACCAAGGGGTGATGCCGTGATTCGATTTGAGAACGTTTCCAAGACGTATAAGAACGGGACCCCCGCGCTCACCAACGTCAATTTGGACATCGAAAAGGGCGAATTCGTTTTCCTCGTGGGTGCCTCGGGTTCGGGTAAGACAACCTTCCTCCGCCTGCTCCTCCGCGAAGAACTGCCCGACCAGGGCCGCATTCTCGAGGCCGGTCGCGACATTGGTGCGTTACCCAAGTGGCGAGTGCCCTACCTGCGCCGCAACATTGGCTGCGTCTTCCAAGACTTCCGCCTCCTGCCGAACAAGACAGTTTTCGAAAATGTCGCCTTCGCCCTCGAAGTCATTGGTCGTCCACGTTCAACGGTGGAGAGCCAGGTACCCCAGATCCTTGAATTGGTCGGTCTGGCCGACAAGGCCAAGAACCTCCCGAGTGAGCTCTCCGGTGGTGAGCAGCAGCGCGTGGCCGTGGCCCGCGCCTTCGTGAACCGCCCCCTCATTCTGCTGGCTGACGAACCGACCGGAAACCTCGACCCCGCCAACTCCGAGTCCATCATGGCGTTGCTGGAGCGCATCAACCGCACTGGCACCACCGTGGTGATGGCCACGCACGACAAGAACATGGTTGACCGCATGCGTCGACGGGTGATCGAACTTGAGAAGGGCGAACTGGTTCGTGACCAGGTTCGCGGTGTCTACGGCATGGATGAGGCGAAGAACTAATGAACGTGTACTTCCGTTACGCCATCAAAGAAACGTTGTCCAACCTGTGGCGCAATCGCATGATGACTATTGCCGCGGTGTTGACCGTGGCCGTGTCGCTGTCGTTGGCCGGCTCGGCCCTCCTGCTCAAGCAGGGTGGCGCGCAGGCCTCGAGTGAGTGGCAGGCCGGCACGCGCGTCACGGTCTGGATGAAGGCCGATGCCTCGGCGGGTGAGATCAACACCGTGCGCACCCAGCTCGCCGCAATGCCGATCGTCAAGTCCTGCACCTACTTCAATCAGGCCCAGGACTACGCCCAGGCCAAGCAGTTGCTGCCCGCTTCGGAAATGAACAACCTGACGGTGGCGGAGATGCCGACGTCGTTCCGCTGCATTCCCACCGTCCCCACTGACGCCATCACCGTGCAGTCGACGTTCATGAACCAGCCCGGCGTCTACACGGTGACGGACCCGCAGCAGCAGATTCGGGTCATGAACCACGCCATCCACATCCTGCAGGTCGTGTTGCTGGCACTGTCGGCGGTGCTGCTGATTTCGGCCGCGGTGCTGATTCTTAACACCATCCGCATGGCCATCTTCGCCCGTCGCCGTGAGGTGTCGGTGATGAAGCTGGTGGGTGCCACGAACTGGTTCATCCGCATCCCCTACATCACCGAAGGATTCGTGCAGGGGCTGATTGGCTCGGTAATTGCTGTGGGCATCGTGACGGCCGTCAACGTGTCGCACGTGTTGCCCGGCATTTTGCAGCTGAGCGCGTCCGACGTGTGGGGCACCAACGTGGTGATCCTTATCGCCGGTGCGGGTCTTGGCTCAATCGGATCAGCCTTCGCGATCCGCCGCTTCCTCGACGTTTAGTTCTCGGGCGTAAAGTCAATCGCCACGGAGTTCACGCAGTAGCGCAGTCCCGTGTCGGTCGGACCGTCGGGAAAGACGTGACCGAGGTGACCGCCGCAGCGCGAGCAGAGAATCTCAATACGCATACGCGCCAGTGAGTGGTCCTCGCGCTCAATGATGCTGCCGGGTTCGCAGGCGTCGAAGCTCGGCCAGCCGCAGTGGGCGTCAAACTTCTGCTCGGTGCGGAACAAGAGCTGGCCGCAGCCCCCACAGGTGAAGACACCGGCCTCGTCAACGTGTAGCAGCGAGCCGGTGAAGGGGGCCTCGGTAGCGGCCTCGCGCAGCACGGCAAAGCGCTCGGGCGCGAGTTCAGCGCGCCATTCCTCGGGGGTCTTTTCAACGTCGAAAGTCATGGTCTCAGACTAGGGGCAGTCGGCCAAACGCCAGACGAGACTAGAAATACCGTGGCCGCGGGGCCTCGGGGACGTCCCGTGGAAACTCCGGCTCATCGATGAGTAACCGAGTAAGGGCGTCGGCAATTCCTTCAGGATCAAGCCCCAATTCGTGCAGCAGGGCGTCGGGACGGTGGTGCTCGAGGTAGGCACGGGGCACACCGAGAATGCGCGTGGTGGGGAAGGCAACGCCGCGCTCCTGGGCGCGGTTGCGCACCGCAGAAACCATCAGGGTGCCGGCGCCACCGTGGCGGGTGCCGTCCTCGATGGTCATCACCCGTTGGTGACTGACCGCGTCGTCAATCATGGCGGGGTCCGGCGGGAGGACGCGGACGTCGTAGAGGGTGATGCGACCAGCGTCCGCCAGAAGCGTGAGCGCCTGGTAGGCGCTAGCGGCCATTTTGCCGACGGCCAGCACGCACAGTGAACCGTCACCCTTCGTGATTTGTCGAGCGGTGAGACCTTCCCCCACGAGTCCGTCAATTTCGATTGGTGCGGTCTTGGGGAAACGCAGCGCGGTGGGCGCATTGAGCGAGAGCGCCGTGGCCAGCATGCCGGGAATTTCGGCCGTGGTCGACGGGGCGAAGATGGTCATATTCGGAATGGCGAGACAGAGGGCCATGTCCAGGAGGCCGTGGTGACTCGGGCCGTCGTCACCGGTGATGCCGGCCC
The DNA here is from genome assembly GCA_036787185.1 of Acidimicrobiales bacterium. Taxonomy (GTDB): domain Bacteria; phylum Actinomycetota; class Acidimicrobiia; order Acidimicrobiales; family RAAP-2; genus RAAP-2. The sequence goes on from DAIQPT010000012.1 coordinate 27,625, forward strand.
GGTCAAAGACAAACGTGACGGGCAGATTGAGCAGACCCACGTCAAGATTCGCCTGGTCGAAGGCGCGGCTGAAAAAGGTTGAGTAGATCGCCACCACGGGGTGGAGGCCACCCATGGCCATACCAGCGGCGGCAGTGACCGCGTGCTGCTCGGCGATACCGACGTCGAAGAAGCGGTCGGGGTAGGCGCTCGCGAAAGGGAGCAGGCCCGTGGGGCCGGCCATGGCCGCAGTGATCGCGACCAGTCGCTCATCGCGAGCGCCCTCGTCGACGAGGGCGTCGGAGAAGACTTGGGTGAAGGTCTTGGGTTGTGCCGCAATGTCCCGAGGCGGGAGCTTGAAGTCGTGCATCTTCAACGAGTCTTCGGTGGCCGCGGCGAACCCACGTCCCTTTTCAGTGAGGACGTGGACGACGATCGGCCCGTCCCAGTCGGCGGCCGAAGCGAGCACGTCCTCGAGCGTTTTGATGTTGTGGCCGTCAATGGGGCCCACGTAGCGCACGCCGAGGTCCTCGAAGAAGGTGCGCGGGGTAACCATTTCACGCATCACGGTGGCCGCGCCGTCGATGGACTTGTAGGCGACTTTGCCGAGTCGGGTCAAACGGGGGAGCCAGGTACGAATTCGTTGGCGCAGCGTGAGGTAGGTCGCGTTGAGGCGCAGCGACGTGAGTGATGTCGAGAGTCGCGAAATGGTGGGGGCGTAGCTGCGGCCGTTGTCATTCAAGACGATCACGACG
>DAIQPT010000055.1:0-5911 GCA_036787185.1 Acidimicrobiales bacterium
ATCGTGACCACCCCCGACGAGCCGACCCCCGAGAAGCCTTCGGGCGTGCCCGATATGCCGGGGTGGGCCGCATTTGCCGTTATGGGCTCCACGATCGCGATCTGTGAGGCGCTCGGCGTCGGCGGGGGACTGTGGTGCGACCACGAATTCGGAACCGCACCGGCGGGCATCTTCGTCGGGGTAGTGTTGGGGACGGTGCTAGCCGTGGTGAGTGTTGTCCAACAAATCCGCAAGTACCTCTAACCAATTCTCCCTGTGCTCGACGACATCTCCTCCGCCACCCTGCCGCGCCTGATGCGACGGACGATTTGGTCCGCCCTGATTTCGGGCACCATTGGTTTCCTCGTGGCGATTTACATCAACTACCTCGCCGGACTGGGTGAAGGCGTCGGTATCGCAATGGCGATTTTCAATCTCCGATTCCTCTCCCGTCGCGTCGCACAGGTCGAAATGGGCGGGGAGAAGACCTCCAAGTTGGTGCGTCGCCAGCTCGGCTCGAACACCCTGCTACGCCTCGTCGTGGCAACGGTTATTGTTTTTGGTGCTCTGACATTCAGTACCCCTCTGGGAATAGGTATTGTGGCAGGGCTAGTTATTTATCAGATCGTATTTGTGGCTAACCTCTTGAGGGTTGTCATGGGTCAAGGGAGACCGTAGTGAAGACGCTGTACGCAGCGAAGACTATTGAAGTTGGTGTGCACCCGCACCTCGTGCTCTTCGGTTTAACGTTTGACTACGACATTCTCATGTCGACGGGCTTGGCCTTCGTCATCTTCATGTACCTGGCCTTCCGTTTGACCCGCAAGGTCACCGATGGTGTCCCCAGCAAGCTCCAGGTGTTCTGGGAAATGATCGTCGAAATGGTGACCGGCGTCGCCGAATCGGCCATGGGCGAGCGTGGCAAGCGCTACGTGCCACTGGGCGTCACGCTCTTTCTCTTCATCCTCATCTGCAACTCGATTGGCTTCCTGCCCTCGTCGATGCACCCCGGCCAGACGGGCGAAATCTTGCCGTCGCCGACCAGTGACATCAACTTGCCACTGGCTATGGCCACCATCACCATTGTCTGGGTGCACTTCGCCTCGGTGCGCGCTCGCAAGGCCAAGGGCTACTTCGCGCACTACGCCCAGCCCGCGTTTTTGACGCCAATCAACGTGATTGAAGAGTTCGTCAAGCCGATCACGATGACGCTGCGTCTGTTCGGAAACATGTTCTCGGGTGCGATCATGGTGGCCGTTATCACCACGCTCCTGCCCATCTACGCCATCCCGTTTGGTGAAATTCTCTGGAAGCCGTTCGACCTGGGTATTGGTGTTATCCAGGCGTACATCTTCATGTTGCTCGCAATGCTGTACTTCGGCATGGCCACCAGCCATGACGAGTCGCACGCTCACGAAACCTCGCATTAACTAACCCAGGAGGAAAGAAAAATGGCAAATCCAACCAATATGGCTGATGCAGTACGTAACGCTGGTGCCCTCGTCGGTGGCGGTCTCGCCCTCGGTGGCGGTGCTATCGGTGCCGCAATCGGTGACGGCCTGGCCGGTAGCCAGACCATCGCAGCGATTGCTCGCCAGCCCGAGATTGAGAACAAGGCTCGTACCTACTTCTTCTTGACCGTTGGTCTCGTTGAAGCTATGTACTTCATCAACCTCGTGTTCTTGGTCGTCTTCGTCTACGTCTTCAAGGCGCAGTGATCCCCTGTGGCGACGCCTCGGCGTGGCCACGGAACGTCCTCTAACTAAAGAAGGTCTCACGACATGATTGGTTCAATCTTCCTCCTCCCGAACGACACATGGTTTGTCGAGCTGTTCGTCGTACTCCTCATCTTGGCCGTCATGACCAAGAAGGTGTTGCCGATGCTCAACAAGGCCATCGAGGCGCGTCAGGACAAGATTCGCACGGCCCTCGAGGCCGCTGAGAAGGCTCGCGCTGCTGCGGCCGCGGCTGATGACGAGCGCACGCGCGTTCTGAATGAGGCTCGTGAGCAGGCGCGCGAGATTGTCGCCGCTGCCCAGTCGCTGGCTGACCAGGTCAAGGCCGAGTCGGCCGGTCGGGGACAGGTGGAGTACGACCGTATCGTGGCGAACGCGCACAACGAAGTCGCCACGGCACGTCAGCAGGCCATCGACGAAGCGTCCGCCAAGATTGGTGACATCGTCTTTGACCTCGTCGCCAAGGTTGTCGGTCGTGAAGTTGACCAGGCCGCGCACCAGGACCTCGTTCGCGAGGCCGTTGCCGCCCTGCAGGTCGAGGCCGCCAAGGAATCGAAGTAAGTCTGATGCAGCCGAAGCTCGAAGGATACGCACTGGCCCTTCTGGGTCTGCAGGATGCGACCACTCTCGCCACCACGGTGGCGGAGTTAGGCGCATTCGACCGCGCCATCCTTTCTCAGCCCGAACTGCGCGCCGTCTTGACCGACACCGCACTGAACGCTGCTGTTCGCGGCGGCGTCGTGCGATCGCTTCTCGAAGGCAAGGTCAACGACGCCACGCTGAAGCTGGCGGTCTACGCCGCGAGTCACAGCCACGCGCAAGATGTGCCGCACGCCATCAGTGAACTGGCCATGGCTGCACTCGTACAGAGCGAGCGCGGCGCGATGGAACTGGCACTGCTCGGCTTGATGGCCGCCCGTCACCGCGCCGAGGGTTTCACCGACGCTGGTCTGGAAAACGTTGCTACGGCCGACTTCGCTCGTATCGAGAACGAACTCTCGTTGTGGGCCCGCACGATTGAATCGTCGGTGGAACTGCGTCGCATTCTCGTCGACCGTGACGCCGCCCTCGAGCAGCGCCTCGGCCTTGTCGTGAGCCTGCTCGGTGGCAAGGTGTTGCCCGCCACGCTGGCTCTGGCCGAATACGTTGTGATTGCCGGACGTGCGCGCGACATCGTCGGCACGCTCGACTTCGTCGTGGACTACGTCGCCAAGGCGCGCGACTGGCGCGTGGCACGCATCCACAGTGCCCGTCCCCTCGACGACGCCTCACAAGAACAGCTCGCGAAGGCCTTGTCGGCACTGGCGGGTAAGAACGTTGAACTACAGGTGTCCGCTGACGCCACACTCCTGGGTGGTGTGATCGTTGAAGTGGGCGACCTGCGTCTTGACGCCTCCACCAAGGGCCGACTCAGCGCCCTGCACGACGCCGTGTCCAGCGGTCGCGTGCTCGAATCCGTATTGAACGACTAAGAAAAGGAAACTGTGATGACTGAGCTCACCATTAGTGCCAATGAAATTACCGAAGCGCTGCGCAAGCACGTTGCCGAATTCAGCCCCGTCGTAGGCGCGCAGCAGGTTGGCCGCGTTGTCGAGGTCGGTGACGGTATTGCCCGCGTCTCGGGCCTGCCTTCGGCCAAGGTCAACGAGCTCCTCGAGTTCGAAGACGGCACCGTCGGCCTCGCCATGAACCTCGACGAAGAGACCATCGGTGCGGTGGTGCTCGGTTCCGTTGACGGCATCGAAGAAGAGCAGATTGTCAAGAGCACCGGACGCATCCTCTCGGTCCCCGTGGGCGACGCCCTGCTGGGTCGCGTGGTCAACGCGCTTGGTGTGCCAATCGACGGCAAGGGTCCGCTCGTTGGTGCCAAGGACCGCCGTATGGAAGTCCAGGCCCCCGGCATCATGGGCCGTCAGCCCGTCGGTGAGCCGATGCAGACTGGTATCAAGGCCATTGACGCGATGGTGCCAATCGGCCGTGGTCAGCGCGAGCTCATCATCGGTGACCGTAAGACCGGTAAGACCACCGTGGCGATCGACACCATTCTGAACCAGAAGGGTCAGGGTGTGAAGTGCATCTACGTGGCCGTCGGTCAGAAGAACTCCTCAGTGGCCCAGACCGTGAAGACCCTCGAGGACCACGGCGCCCTGGAATACACCGTGGTCGTTGTCGCGTCCGCTGGTGACCCCGCACCGTTCAAGTTCCTCGCCCCCTACGCCGGTTGCGCAATCGGTCAGGAGTGGATGGAGACTGGTCAGCACGCCCTCGTGGTGTACGACGACCTCTCGAAGCAGGCCGAGGCTTACCGCCAGATTTCGCTGCTGCTGCGCCGCCCACCGGGCCGCGAAGCCTACCCTGGTGACGTTTTCTACCTCCACAGCCGCTTGCTTGAGCGTGCCGCCAAGTTGAGCGACGAGCTCGGTGGTGGTTCGCTCACGGCGCTGCCGATCATTGAGACCAAGGCCGGTGACATCACCGCGTACATCCCGACCAACGTGATTTCGATCACCGACGGTCAGGTCTTCCTCGAGTCGGACCTCTTCTACTCGGGTGTTCGCCCCGCTATCAACGTCGGTAACTCGGTGTCGCGCGTGGGTGGTTCCGCTCAGATCAAGGCCATGAAGTCGGTCTCGGGTTCGATGAAGATCGACCTGGCGCAGTTCCGTGACCTTGAGTCCTTCGCGACCTTCGGTTCGGAACTGGACAAGTCGTCGCAGGCCCAGCTCGACCGCGGCTACCGTCTGACCGAGCTGCTGAAGCAGGGTCTGAACGCGCCGATGCCCGTGGAAGAACAGTGCATCGTGATCTACGCCGGTACGCGTGGTTGGCTGGACACGATTCCGGTCGCCGACGTTCGTCGCTTCGAGCAGGAACTGCTCACGACCTTCCGCGCCAAGCACGCTGACCTGCTCGAGCAGATTCGCACCAAGGGCACCATGCCCGACAGTGAGACCGTGGACGCCGCCCTGCGCAGCTTCCTCGACGGCTTCGCGACCACGAACTAAGACCCAACGACGTAACCGAGAAGGAAAGGAGGAGCAATGGCAGGTGGACAGGAACGAATTCTTCGTGGACGTATTAAGTCTGTGAAGGCCACTCGAAAGATCACGAAGGCAATGGAACTCATCGCCGCGTCCCAGATTGCTCGCTCCCAGGCCCGGATTACGGCGAACCGTCCGTACCGCCAGGGTATGCAGCGCATCATCGCCGAAGCGGCCTTGGGCGATGCCCACGCCGCCGGCAAGCTCCTCGCTGCCGCCGAGAACGAAACCACGGTTGCCGTGGTCGTTATCTGTGGTGACCGCGGACTGTCGGGTGCTTACAACTCGTCCGTGCTTCGCGCCGGTGAGCGCCTCATGGAGTCACTGAAGGCCGAAGGTCGCCAGGTGCGTCTGTACACCGTGGGTAAGAAGGGTGCGCCCTACTACCGCTTCCGCGGCTACGAGGTCGCCGACAGCTTCTTTGGTTTCGCTGATAAGCCGACCTTCGCCGACGCCCGTACCGTGGCCTCGGCGATTGCCGCGCCATTCGTTGCCGACGACGTCCAGCGCGTGATGCTGGTCTCAACGCGATTCCTTTCCGCCGGCGTGCAGTCGGTGGAGACGGCCCAGCTGTTGCCGCTGAGCATCGCCGAGGGTGTGCTGCCGGCAGCCACTGGTGGCCTCAAGGGCTACACCGAGTTCGAACCCGAAGTGGAGGCCCTCCTCACCGAGCTGGCCCCGAAGGCCCTCGAGAGCGAGATCTTCTCGGCCCTTCTCGAAGGTGCCGCGGCGTTCCACTCGTCCCAGCAGCGCGCCATGGCCGCCGCGACGGACAACGCTGACGAGCTCAGCCAGACCTTAACCCGCATTATGAACCGAGCCCGCCAGGACTCGATCACCACCGAAATCATGGAAATCGTGAGCGGCGCCGAAGCGCTCCGCTCGGGAAAGTGAGTAAGAAATGACTATGACTCCTGAAAAGACCACGCTCGAGACGGGTCGCGTTGTCGCGATTGCCGGACCGGTGGTCGACATTGAGTTCCCGCCGCACGCGCTGCCGGAAATCAACCACGCCGTTGAGATGGACATCGTCATTGACGGCGTGACCGTTGTGGTTACCGGTGAGGTGGCCCAGCAGATCGGTGAAGGCCGCGTCCGTTGCGTCTGCATGAAGCCGACCGAAGGTCTCGTTCGCGGCACCGTCGTGCGCCAGAC